>CAYWPR010000007.1:0-124963 GCA_964460115.1 uncultured Myxococcales bacterium | reverse complement strand
CTGCCCGCACAGTCTGCGCGGGCTTAATGCCACGCTGGCGATTGAGGCTGGAGCGACCGCCCATCACGTCGCGGCGGCGCTGGGTCATGCTTCTTTTAGCACGACAGCACGTCATTATGCCGATGCCAGCAGCATCGCCAATGCCAGCCTGCGCAAAGTGGCAGAGATGCTGGGTCCGCATTGCACGAGCCCTTCCGGCTTCAGCATGACGAATTTGGTGCAACTACTGCGCGAGAACCTATCCCCCGAACAACTATTACAGCTTCGCGAACAACTACTCGAGTAGTGCTCACGCGAAATGGGCGAGATGTCGCGCTACGTCAGTTCAGTGTGCTGTTGCAAAAACGCCTATCGTGGCGAATTTGCAACATTTTACAGAAGCGGCCTTTTGTCAGCAGCGGGCTTTTTGTTTTGCGCTCCGGCTTTTTCCGCGCGTCGCAGGTCATTTCCTTCTGGACCTTCTATCGCGTCTTTGGCCTTGTTCGCCAATTGCTCGACCTTGCCGCTTTCGATGGTGCGCGTCACACCGGCCTCATACTGACGTGCAGCGGTACGGCTGCCTTCGCCTTCATTCTGATTTTGGCTGTCGCGTTCGCTAGTGTACATGGAAGTACTCCTTTCTAAGCAACGCGACAAAGAAGCATGTGCCATGCCAGCGTCCAAAGCGCCGCTTACTGGCAGGCGCCGTTGACACAGCGAAAGGAATCGCAGTGGCCGTCTTTTTCTCCACAGGGTGCGCCGGTATTGCGCGCTTGGCAGCGACCGCTTGTGCAGTTCAGGCTGTTGCAATGACTATCCATCAAGCAAGGCGCGCCAGCAGTTCGTGACTGACAATGCCGACTGGTGCAGTTCAGGCTGTCGCAGTGCTGATCCGTAACGCCGCACAGCGCACCAGGAGTACGCGGCTGACAGCAGTGATTGGTGCAGTTCAGGCTGTCACACTGAGCATCCTTGTAACAAGGAGAGCCAGGAACGCGCCCCTGACAGAATCCGGCCGTGCAGTTTTGCGATTCACACTGTCCCCCCTGCGTACAGGGCGGACCGGCGGCGCTTGTGCACGCAAAGCCGCCGTCTTCGGAAGATGTGGCAGCCAAGGAAGATGTAGCCGCGTCTTTTGCGCTTGCGGCAATCACGCCGCTTTGCATAGAACAGATAAATAGGGCGTCGCCGGTGATTTTGGCGCTGTGACTACGGGCGCTACGTTCTTCATCAGGAACCTCGTCGTCCATGCGTACAATCATGTTGTACTGTTCGCCTTGTATTGCAAACTCGATGACGACGCTCGGATCGTAGCGAACGGTCACGGTTTCGGCGCTTTCGCTGGGCGCTAGATTGCGCGCTTTGGCACATAAAGCCAGGCGGCCAAATGTGGAACGGGCTTGCAAGCTGCTTATCGGTAGCTGATGCAGCATCGGACTGACACAGCCCCAAAGAGAAAGGAGAATCACTAGGCCGAGCAGCACGTGGCGTTTAGGCATCAAAAACTCCTATTCAGAATTATCTTTTGCTCGACTGCGCAATCAACTGTGAACGATCTTTTTTGCTCGAGCAAAAACTCCGCCGCTGCGCTCGGCCTCTACCATCGATTGTCCGTCGTACCAAGGGCGTTTTTTGCCGGCAAAGCGCGGCAGTTGCTGCTTTACGACGCGCGCTGTCAGACGCGGCAAATAACGGGCGCCAAGGCCAAACATCGCGGCAAACCATGGCGCCATGCGGCCCTCACGCGGGCAAACTCGATCCACGCAAAAGCCGGCGGCGGCAAGTTTCGACAGAAGTTCGTCTCCGCGATAGCGCCGCTGATGCCCTGCCACTTTATCAAAGTAAGTAAAGTAGTTTGGATTCATCGGTACCGAAAAGAACAAAACTCCATTCGGACGCAGAACGCGAAATAGCTCATCGAGCAGCGCCTCATCGTCGGCGACGTGCTCTAAAACCTCAAAGATGGCGATCAAATCGAAACTATGATCCAAAAAAGGCAGCGGCGCGGTGGCGCGCAGGCAGTAACCATCCTGTTTCTGCAACGCGGACAGCGCAGTGGTCGATAAATCGACAAAGTAGGTTCCCGCGATCGGCAAGTGCGGGTGCATACCCGGACCTATCTCTAAGGCGCGGGCCCCTTTATAAAAGGGGGCAATCTCGCTCCACACGGCCCAGCCATCGTGTGGAAATAGGCTGTAGTGCTGCCACAGATCGTTTTCCTCATAAAGGGCACGATTGCGGTCCAGCGCTTCGGTCTTGTGCTTCATGAAGTCGCAGCGTAGGAGGCGCGCGGCGCGCTGGCAAGAATCAAGCAGCAGAGCGACGAGCACCGGACGAGCATCTTGATTCGAGCCGTACTCTACTGTAAGCCAATCCTATTGGAGCGAAACCACGGTCTTTTTTCAGTTCGCGCACCAAAGTAGCCGCCAAAGTGGTGTGAACGGTGGCAATGTGCCAAAAAGGCCGTTTTTGCGCGCGGAAAATTTCTCATGATGACGACAACTAGATTCGAAGGCACAGCCCCAAGCAAGCATGTCACTAAAATGGCTGGCTCGCTGTGGAAAAAGGTCGATAGACTGCACCGAGATCACCGTCGCCCATCGGCGGCTTCAATTTCGCCCGAATTACGCACCCCGCCGACACGGATCATGACCGAGCGGACTGGCAAAGCATATCTTGTCATCGGCGGCTTTGGCTTTCTTGGCAGCCACATTGTCGAGGGTTTGCTGGCGCGCGGCGAAAGCAATATTACGATCTTCGACCTGGCGCCCCGTCCGCTGTTTGCGCCCGAGCAGGCGGCCGGCAAGGTGCGCTATTACCGCGGCGACATTACCAATGCCGAGCAAGTCGCCCGCGCCTGCCAGGGAATCGATACAGTATTTCATACTGCGGCGATGGTGAACTATTGGGCCCGCCTGGACTTTGAATATGAACCCCTTTTTGCGGTCAACGTAAAGGGAACGCAAAATGTCATCGATGGCTGTGTAGCCGCCGGCGTAAAGCAGCTACTGTTTGTAAGCAGCTCGACCGTCACCGTAAATCATGACATTTTGCAGGCACCGCTGATTAACGCTGACGAGGAGCATCCCTACGCGCGGCCGCCCTATCTTTGCCACTATATTGCGACAAAGATTTTGGCCGAACAGCGGGTGCTCATGGCAAGCGGCACCCCGCATCTGCGAAGGCCAAGCGAAGATCGACAAAACGCCGGTGAATCGGGGCAGCTTTTGACGGCAGCGATTCGAGTCGGCGGACTTTTTGGGCCGCGGGATCAGCTCTTGTCACGCATGATCGCGAAAAATACTCCCAACCTTTGCACCCCGAAAAACATCATCGACTTTATTTACGTCGAAAATGTTGTGCATGCACTGCTTGGTCTAGATCGGTCCTTGCAGCCAAATTCGAAAGTAGCCGGAAGCGCCTATTTCATTGTGCAAATGGAATGCATGCCCTCTGTGGTGGAGTTTCATGCGCAGTTTCGCAGCCTGTGGGGGCATAAGTCTCGAATCATGCCGACAAGGCCGCTGGCTTGGGCGGCATCGCTGTCAGAAGCCGTTGCCAAATTCTCTCAGGGCAAGCTGACCCGCTATCTTGGTCCGCTTGGACAATTGCGTCCAGCGACCCTGACTTTGGCCCGCGCCACCTATACTTTTTCCGCTGCCAAAGCCGCTCGTGATTTTGGCTATGCCGCGCCTTATTCCCTCGCCGAAGGAATGCGCCTAAGTTATGAATACTGGCAGGCCGTGGATCGATTGCGCTAGTTCCAGGGACCTACGAAAGGACATAGAAATAGTGAGAAAAGTACGCCACTTCTTCGCTTCTGGGCTCGCCACCGCCCTGTTTGCGACGGCTCCGCTCGCGGTCATTGGCTGCGACAGCGGCGGCCGAGGACAAGGCCGCTGGGTCACCACGGAGAACACGAACGTTCGAATTGATTGGGACAAGGTGAACGAAGCATACAAGCTCGCGGAGGGGCCCGAGGACTTTGAAAAGCGCGTGAACGAGATCTATGAAGGGAAAGAGCTCATTAGCATCTCGGTCAAGGATCTCGACAATAAGACGCAGGTCGTGACCGGCTTTTTCGACAAGAACACCAGCGGTTCGGTCGACGAGGGCGAGAAGATCTTCACGATTCAGCGCAACCTCACCGGCGAAGGCACTGGTCAGTATCAGGTGCAGGGATATGGCCCATACTACGGCTATCACTCGCCGCTGCTCAGCATTGCGTCGGGCATGATGCTGGGCTCCATGCTTTCAAGCGCCTTTTCGCCGCGCTACATTCCGGTTTATACGCAGCCGTACACGACCAACTTGGCGCGCGTCAGCGACCTTCACCTGCATCGGCAGTCATACCGCGCGGCAAACCCCAGCCGCTTCTCGCCTTTCAAGGCGTCGAGCACCGGGCGCCAGTACAATCGCGCTGGTGGCAGCGGCGTGTTCTCTGGTCGCTCCGGCGGCAGCCGCTTCGGCATCGCGCCGCGAAATCGCGCCGCCCGACCAATAAAGCTCACCTCGTAGTCGGCCTCACCCACGGCAATGCACCCCATCCGCGCCATCGCCGACCTACCGTTTCACGAGCGCAAAGTCCTTGACCTCCTCCACCTTGATGTGAAGCGCGATGGGCTTGATCTCGAGTACACCGGCTACGGCTTTGCGCACGTCCCGCGCCTGTGGCTCGAGACAAGAAGCGGCGATATGCGCAAAGTAGAGGAGGTCCTGCTCCTCGCTCTCCATTCGACCGCGGCCCCGCCGCTTCTCGATCGCGACATCGAACTCGAGTTTTTCGTCGATGAGGTGGCGAAGGACTACTCTGTCACCGTGCTCCTTTCGGACTTCCTTGCACGCTGGCTGCCACGGCTGCGCGGCGCAGAGCGCGCAATCGTGCTCGCCCTCTGTAACCCTCATCGTGCGTGCCTCGGCCGGCCGGCGGACGCGCTCGACATTCCTATGTATTATGGCCACGGCGACGTGGACTCCTGGCGGCAAGGACGCGAGCTGCACCTTGTTGCCGACGTCTGGCGCACCGCCGAATAAGGATTCGCCTTCATGGATCATGATCAGAAGCTCTTTTACGCGGGTCTTTATGTACTCAAGAAGATGGACCTCAAAGCGGAGGACGGCGGCGAGCCGATGCCCGTCCTTTTGCCTGCCGAGCTATCGCCGCTTGAGGACATTCTGCAGGAGCTCGTGAACGAGGGACTCATCGAGATTCCCAAGAAACTTCACCGCTACGCGCTTACTAAGAAGGGCCTGGCCTACCTGGGTGAGCTTATCGACGAGGCCGAGGCGCTCATCGAGGAGTTTGACGACGCGGAGCTTGAGGAAGCGGTGGCCGAGCTTTTCGCGCGCCGGCTCGACGTGTTTCGCGCCCGCTTCCTGTGGGGCTGGTACGACGGCGAGTTCGACGATCTCGTCAAGTTTCAGCAGCGGCGCGGTATTACCCCCGTCGAGAAGCTGTGGGCGTTTTACCTGATGAGCGACGCTTTTTACGACGAGCTCGCAAAAGATACCGCAGTGCAGTAACAGACCTCAAAAAAAGCTCTCCCATCGAAAAAATTCTGCGACTGCGGCTCGCAGTCCCTGTCTTTAGCGTCTATGGCGCCGGCTCTTTGGCAAATCTCCGGCGCTAAAAGGAGTAAAGACGCATGAATGGTTCTATACATCGTATTTTTCGCCACAAATCTTGGCTGGCCGGCTTAGGCCTTGCCCTTGCCCTTGTCTTGATGAATGGCTGTAGCGGGTCTGAAAGCGATTTCGAAAGTGCGAAAGCGCCGCTTCCTGCAAGTCCGCTCGTCGCGCTATGGTTAAACGATAGCCAACCGCATCTTGCTCCCGGTACGGCTGGCCAGTTTTCCGCTTGGGGCCGTTTTGCGGACGGCAGCACTTTAGACCTAAGCCACCATGTGCACTGGCATATCGAGCAGACTTCCGCATCTCAGAATGTGGCCAGGCTGGATGGTTCGGGCCAAGTGCTCGCGCAAAGTCCCGGCGCGGCCACGCTTTTTGCAGATCTTTTTGGCCAGACGGCGCAGACGATACTGACCGTCCCAGCGGCGACCCTTTCAACCATCAGCATAAGTCCCAGCAATCCCTCCATTGCCAAGGGGGCGGATTCGGCATTTTCCGCCATCGCTACATTTTCCGATGGCAGCAGCCAGGATGTCACGCGCTCGGCCGCTTGGAGTATTACCGACGTGGCCCCATCTAGAAATGTCGCCAGCATCAATGCCCTGGGCCAGGTAAAAGGCGAAAACGAAGGCAAGGCCCTCGTGGCTGCGTCGCTTATGGGCCAGGTCGGTACAACCATACTGACCGTTACGCATGCGGCGCTGGCCGAGATCGCGCTAAGTCCCGACCTGCCGCTATTGGTGCTTGGCAGCCGGCAGCAGTTTGTCGCCACAGCGGTGTTTAGCGATGGCAGCAGACTAGATGTTACAAATGTCGCGAGCTGGGGTGTCTCTGATATTGCGCCAGGTATCGGTATCGCGTCTATCAGCACCCAAGGTGTCGCCACGGCGACAAACGTTGGCCGCGCCAGCATTACGGCCACCTATCTAGGAAAAAGCGACACCACTTGTCTTACGGTGATCCGTGCAACGCTGCGCTCAATAGAGCTTCGACCGCCTAGTCCCTCCATCGCCAAGGGAACAAGCCTCGAATTCATTGCTACAGCGCATTTTTCAGATGGCAGTCAGCAAGAGCTTAGCACCGAGGCAAGCTGGACGGCGACGGACGTGGCCCCTGGCACCGGGGTTGCCTCTATCAATAGCGCTGGGGTGGCGGTGGCTAGAAATGAAGGGCAGTCGAGCATTCGTGTGACGTACATGGGGCTAAGCGCGCAGACGACGCTGACCGTAACGCCGGCCGTGCTGACGGGGCTAGCCGTCGGACCAAGCGGCGCAGCAACGGCCAGCGGAACCAGCGTGCAGCTTACGGCGACAGGCCGCTTCTCGGATGGCAGTACGCAGGATGTAAGCAGGCAGGCGGTCTGGATGGTGGCAGACATCGCGCCCGGAACGGATGTGGCATCGGTAGATGGTACCGGGCTGGCGTTTGGCAAACATATAGGACAAGCGCGAATCACGGCGACGTTTGCGGGGCGTAGCGCGACCTCGGTTTTGACGGTGACCCCAGCGGTACTGACGGCGGTGGAACTTCATCCGGCGACTCCGCTTGTCGCGGTGGGAAACTCGATGATGTTTACATTGGTGGGCGTATTTTCGGACGGAAGCCGTCAAGATGTGACGGCTTCGGCAACCTGGAATATTGCGGACGTGCCACCGCAAAGCGGAGTAGCATCGATAGATAGCATAGGAATTGTGCGTGGATTGAGCGAGGGACAAGCGACCGTCACCGGGCGAATAAATGGTCTGTCCGACCAAACGGTGCTGACCGTCTGCGTGGGCGCCTGGAACGTACAATCGAGCGGAACCACACAGCATCTTTACGCCATCTGGGGCAGTGACGCGTCGCATGTCTGGGCCGTTGGCGCGCATGGTGCCGTCGATACTTGGAACGGCAGCTTTTGGCGACTGCAGCCGAGCGGCACGACTCAGGATCTTTATGCCGTCTGGGGCACTAGCGCCCGCAATATTTGGGCAGTCGGAGCGGCCGGGCTCATCCTAAAATGGGACGGTGCATCTTGGCGGCCGCAGCCTAGCGGCGTTAGCGGCGACATCATGGATGTTTGGGGAATCGACGCCAACAACGTCTGGGCCACTGTACGAGATGGCGCAACCACTACGATCTTGAAGTGGGATGGCCGAGCTTGGTATCCGCAAACCAATTTCAACGGTTCTCTGAGCAACATTTGGGGAAGTAGCACAAGCAGCGTCTGGGCCGTTGGATGGGACCACGACCTAGGGGGCCAGATCGTAAACTGGGACGGTAGCGCCTGGCACCAGCAGCTCACCGGAATTGACGAGAGCTTGCATGCTGTCTGGGGAAGTGACGCCCGCAACATCTGGGCCGTTGGATCTGGCAGTCGAATCTGGAAGTGGAACGGATCCACATGGAATGCCGAGGACCTCGGCGCCATCACCAACCTTTACAATGTATGGGGAACTGACGCCAACAACGTTTGGGCGATAGGCGGAAGCTATGGAGTCCTAAAGCGGAACGGCAGCGCCTGGAAACCCGAGTACATGATCGGTGCTACTTTGCTACAGGGAATCTGGGGAAGCGATGCCCGCAACATCTGGGCGGTCGGACTAAATGGAATGATTCAAAAACGCATTCCCTAATCGCGCAGCGCTGTAGAAGCGCGCGCAAAACGCGTTGCGCTTCTACAAAAATAGCGAAGAAAGGCTTTGGTCTAAAGATCTGTGCGGATGCTTCAGAATACTTTCCACGGCATCACTAGACAGTCCCAACTGGTTCCGCAAGTGTCGTCGTGTTTCGGCAAGGATCTGCTGCCGTATATCCCCTAGCCAGCGCGCGGCAGTAGCCCTGTGTACACCGTACATCGTTCCGATTTCATCGATGCTAAGCTGCTGCGTGAACTGACAGCGCAAAAGCATGCGCTGCCGCGTCCTAAGCTTGCCAACTGCCGCCTTCACCGCGGTGAGAAACGCGGTTTGATATTCTTGCTCGATAAGCATATCGAGTTGCCCTGCGGGCGTTGCGGCCATGGCGGTGGCCATGGCTGCTTCGTGCGCGGCAACGATGCGCCGGCCCTCGACGCGATCGCGCGCCGCATTGATAAGGAGGCGGGTTGCCGTCACGCGCACAAAGACATTCAGACGGCCGCGGCCGCTATAGGAAGCCAAGCGGGCAGACGGCTCTGCCGCTGCCCTGCCCGCAGGCGTAGTCAGCAAGCGTTCCCAAACCATCTGCTCGGCATCCTCTGCGGTTAAGCCTGCCGGTCGAATGCGATTGTACGCGTAGGTGATCTCCGATGCGTAAAGCTTGCGCAGCCGCGCTACCGCACCAGGCACGCCGCTTAGCGCCGCAAAAGCGATGTACAAATCCGCAAGCTGCAGGTTGCCAAGAGATGCCTCATTTTCTGCGAGTGCCAAGAGCCGCTTGCTTTTGACGAATTGAACAAATCCATCTAGCGGCGCAGCGATTTCGGCGTGCTCAAGGCGAGCGGCCAAAAAGGCTTGGTTTGAATCGCTGGCGTCACCATTTCTCATCGTTTTCGCCACTTATTCATGGCACGGAGGCAAGTCGGTGGCTTGCCATAAAAGCCGCAAGTTCGCGCGCTGCGCGTTCCACAAGCGGCAGCGGTGCAAACTCACGCTGGGCCTGCGCAAAAAGGGCCAGCGCCTCGGCGCGCGCCGTCGCGTCATGGGATGCTTCGGCATGATTCCACAGAGCCATGGCCAACCACGCGCGGCCAGACGGCGCAGTATATGGCTCGATCTCGCCGGCACGCACCAAAGACAGAGCGCGCCGCAGCGTCGCCACGGCTGCCGCACTTTTATCTTGTTTCAGCAAGCACTCGCCGATCCCGACAAGGTGTATGGTCCGCTGCGAATCGTCGAAACCGCCGACTTTGTCGAGGATGCTGAGCGCAAGGCGGTGCTCCGTCAACGCGGCCTGCCATTTCCCTTGATCTCGCAAAATCAACCCGCTTACGTTCAGCAGGTCAGCGGCGGACGCATCGCTTGCCTTCAGAATCGCCGGTCGAGCCAAAACCATCTGCGCCGCCGCCGCGCGCAAGTGCCCCTGCCGCCGCAGCAGCTCGGCAAGCGAGACGCGGTCAATCGCCAAATCCAGTGCACTGTGCGCGCTTGTAGATGTACGCAGCGCAATCGCCCGCCGACAATGGGTGTCGGCGGCAGCGAATTGCCCCAGGCTGGTTTGGACGTTGCACAGATTGATCAAACGATTGATAAGATTCGGTAGATTCGGCCTCTGTTTCCGTTCTTCATCCGCGACGGCTTCCGCCAAAAGCGGCACGGCCTCGGCACTGTGTCCGTGCGCATGCAGTGAATTGGCCAGCGCCGCCGAGATACCGGCGGCAATTGACTTGTTGTGGTCGTCCGGCTGAGCGGCCAGCGCCGCCAGTGCCTCTCGCAAGGCCGCCTCGGCTTCCGCGTAGTTGTGCTGATGAAAAAGAGTAAGTCCGACCTGCTCAAGCCCGAGCGCGATGTTGACATCGCTGCGCACAGCCTGCGGATACTTTTTGGCCAAAGCCACCGCCTGCCGCGCTGCCAAAAGCGCTTCGGGCAAGCGGCCGAGCCGACGCTGACATCCGGCCATGGTGCGCGCCAGGATACTGGCGATGCTGCCAATGTCGTCATTGGGAATGCCCCAGTTGGCAAGGGCCGCCGTCGCCAGCTTGCTCCAGGTTAAACCCTGCTCGGGGCGCTGCAGAGGCCCACAATTTATGTGCGCCAAAAAGGAACTGGCGCGGGCCAAAAGATCGGCGCGTCCTGCTGCCACGGCTGCCGACGCGGCCTCTGCCATCAGCTTGTCAGCGGCGGCGCCCTCGCCCGCATAGTAGGTGGTGGCACCGCGTAAGGAATAGTAAAGGGCGCTGGTTGCAAAATCGGCCACTGCGTGCACCCGCGGTTCCAGGGCTCGCGCCGCTTGCTCTGCATCCGTGAGCCGCCGAGCGTTGACAAAAACCTGCGCACCCTGCAGCGCGGCCCGTAGTTCACGAATTTCTGCTCGCAATGCCGGATCTTCGGGCAGCGCTTCACTGCGGACTGCCCGCTCTACATCCGCGCAGTCGTCCATGGCCGGCAATTTGGCGGCAATCTCTTCGGCGCGGCTGCGCAGTTCAAGGTCGCTGACAAATAGCTCGATCGCGGTGGACAGAGCGCGACGCCGCGATTCCAGGCAACTCATGCGCGCTTCGAAGACATGTTCGCTTTGCTCGTGATAGCGCTGCGTTGCCAAACACGCAGCCCGATGCTGATCCAACCAATCTGTGACGTAGTGCTGCAAGCGCTGACTGACACGCGGCCACACCTTTGGCCCCAGATTGCGCTCGAGCTTGGCCTGCGTGGCGGAATTCCAGACTCCGCGCAAATGCCGATTTGCGCCGGCACACAAAGCGGCGTCCGCGGTTTTTGCGCGAGTATAAAAAAATGTGATTCCTATAACCAGCGCCAAGACCCCCAAGCTTAGTCCGCCTATCGACAAAGTACGAAGACGGCGGCGGCGTAGGCGTAGCTCAGCCAGCACAGCAGCCACCGATGGAAAGCGCGCCGCTGAATCGGCCGAGAGGCCACGTAAAATGATGCGACGCAGCCAGGTCGGAACTCGCCGTGCAACATGTGCCGGCGGAGTACGAACAAGTGTCTGCTCCTTTTGCTGGCGCAAGCTGCGTAGATCCGCTGCCGCAAAGGGCCGCATCCCATATAAGCCTTCGAAAAGCGATACACAAAAAGCATACACATCGCTTTGGACGCTGGCTGGCCTTCCTAAAAGCTGCTCGGGGGCCATATAATAAGGAGTCCCGATGAGAGCCCCCGAGTCCGTATATAAAAGGAGCTCAGGATTCGGCGATGCGGCCATGTCCGCGTTGGCTTTTTCCACGGGCTCGGCCACAGGCTGCGGCGCGGTGACGGCCAAGCCAAAGTCCATAACCCGTACGCGCCCTGCCGTGTCGATAAGTGCGTTGTCGGGCTTGAAGTCACGATGGATGATTTCGGCATCGTGTGCTGCTTGCAGGCCGGCGCCGACCTGCATGAAGACGTCAAGGATCGCATCCCAGCGTCGTGGCGCAGTTCGCAGCCACGCGCTTAAGGTCTGGCCACTAACAAGTTCCATGGCAATAAATAGCTGACCACTGAACTCACCAACGTCGTATACTGCGACGACATTGGGATGTGACAAGCGCGCGAGCACTTGGGCTTCGCGCTGCAGACGCGCTGAACCTTCGACATGGACGATGCGCGGTGATAGCAGCTTGATGGCGACCTGCCTATCGAGTTCCGGATCGTAGGCCGCATAGACCACTCCCATGGCGCCGGCGCCAATGTTTCCAGTCACCACATAGCGGCCGAGCATGGTGCCTCGACCGACCTTTTGCGCGGGCCGCTCGCCATCGTCCGCCGAAAAACCCACTGCCGATTGTATTTCGCCAGCGAATTCGCCGCGCGCCTCGCTGCGGCGAGCAGCCGTTCCCACCACAGCCAAACAGTCGGTGCAGCTATCCAGATGAACCTCAAGCTCAGCCAATTTGCTGCCCTGTAATTGGCCTTGTACAAACCAAGCCAAAGTGTTTTCGTTTGGACAATTCATTACCCAAGGGGCATAGCACTCCGCAGGCGGGTCGAGCCATCGGAAACTACCGCAGTTTGGCCATGGGAGAGGCGGTCAGAAATCCATTCCTATGTACAGACCATCTAATTTCTATTGTTGTGCGGCGTGACGGGCCGCTCGGCGGCCAGAAAAGATGCAATCGCCTATAGACAGCCCGCTGACGTAATTTCCGGAACAGATTCCTACGGCGTTGCGACCGGCTGCGTACAGAGAAGGAATCAGACTCCCATCGACGTGCTTAACTTGGCCGCTGTCTTCATCAACGGCCAGTCCGCCAAGGGTAAGGGTCGGGCAGGGAAACAGCCTGGCGCCAAGTCCGATGTCGATTGCATAGTAGGGCCCCTGCAAGAGCCCTTGCATATCCTCAGTCGCCTTGCCAAAGGGGTCCAAAAGCCGCCCCAGCGCCGATTGGTTATAGCGCTCAACCGTCGCCAAAAGGCCCGACGCGGCAACGCCAATCTTACGGGCCAGCCCTAAAAGACTGGAAGCGGACTTGGCAGCCACCCACATATTCAGGCGCGCCAGATCGCGCTGAAACGGCAGGATCTTCTGTTCTGCAACCTGCGCGAGCGCCGCGGCCGCCAGACGCGCATCAAATATCAGAAAAGCCTCGCCGTTCTGCCGTTCGCCGATTTCGGCCCCAAGCTTGGCGCCATAGACCGTCTCGTCGACAAAACGTTCGCCGCGCCGATTGACGACGATGCCCTGCGACCAGGCGAGCGGCGGGTTTATAAACCGCCAGGCACTGACTCGATCCATATGGGCGACGGCGCCGCCGACCGTTTGCCCCAGCCGAATGCCGGCACCATCGTCTCCCTGCGTTCCAATCGGAAAGCCTCGCGCATACCGGGCGGCGTAGTGTTCGAGCATTTCCTGATTGAAGATGAAGCCGCCCGTGCATAGACCTACGGCCTTATGGGCGCGATAAAAGCGTTCGACGCGCTCGGTCGCCTCAAGCCCGCGGGCTTGATCTAGATAGTGCCGCGCCGCCCGTTTGACCCAAGTCCCAAGCGGAAAATTCGCCGGGTAATTTGCCAAAAGCGACTGGCCGCGACGAAGCAGCGCTTGATGGCGCCGGGCCGCGGCACTATGCGCGTCAAACTGCAGAACTCTGACGCCGATGACTCGGCCATTTCGATCGGTAATAAGCTGGCGCACTTCCGCCTGTTCATGCACAACCGTGCCCAGCCGCACCGCGGCCGAGCGCAGCGGAGCATAAATCGACCCGCCCAGATTGCGCGCCTTTATGCCCAGTTCTGGAGGCACGTAGCCGCGATGCCCGCGCGCTGCCGGCCGCGCCACCTTCTTATAACTTGCGGCAAGCGAGCTATCGGCGTGATAAAGGAAGTACTCTACTGGTGGATAGGACGTCTTACCGGGCCATAATGTGGATCGAAACTGCACCCCGTGATCGCTGAGCCAGCGGATGGTCGCAGGACTTTCGGTACAGTAGCGAAGCAGCGTCTTATCGCTGACCACTCCAGCAGTTTCCTGCCGCATGTAGGCGAACATATTTTCGAAGTCATCATCGACTCCGGCCGCCTGCTGCAGCGGCGTGCCACCGCCCGCATAAATCACCCCACCGCTGGCGACCGTGGCGCCGCCCCCTTGAAATCGATCGAGGGCAATCACCGACTGCCCAAGCTCATTGGCCTGCAGGGCCATCGCGGCCCCGCTGCCGCCAAAACCAACGACAATGATATCCGCCTCACCGTGCCAGGTAATTTCCTGTGGATTGTTTAAAACCCGCACGGCTTCGATGCTGGAATGCCAATTTGAAGCGGTCGCATCCATTATGTTATCCCTTCAATCAGCGCGGCAGTTTCGCCGTGCCGAAACGATTGTTCGGTATCTACCCTCTGCTTGGCCATCTGCTTGGCCGCATCCAGGTCGAAGCGGTATTCGGCCTGAAGCCGTAAAAAACGCTCGGGATGGCAAGTCAGCACGATCACTTGCAGCTCACGCGAGGCCTCGCGCAGGATGCGCATCATCGCCAAAAATCGATCGTCATCGGTCCAGCCCATCGGATCATCCAGAATCAAGGGCAGGGGCCGGCTGGCTTTGGAAAGGACGCGAGCCAGCGCCAGCCGAACGATGACCGCCAGTTGTTCGCGCGTGCCGCCCGAAAGCTGGCCAAAGTCCTCGTCCGTGCCGTGGCGCGAGACTTTTTCCAATTTGAAATTCGCACCCAGGTGCAGCGCGGTTCCAGGCCGCAGGACGCGCAAATAGGGCTGCGATTCCGAAAGCACCGGCGCCAAAAAACGCTGCTGCTCTTCTTCATAGACGGCCTGTACTACGTCTGCCAGACGGCGGGCGGCTTTGGCTTCGCGTTCCAGACGAAATAGTTCGGCAGCGGCGGATTCCTGCGCCACTCGCGCTTCGGTCAACTGCTCAAAGTGCCCTTCGCTGGCGGCTTGTTCCAAAAGGGTTTGCAAACGGACCACCTCGCCCTGCAGCTTGCGGCGCGCTTCCTCCCAGTCATGCAAGGTCTTTTTGGCGCGCGCTTCCTCTTCCTGCAAACCATCAAGCGACAGCGCCGCCAATTCTTCTTGGCTGCCCTGCCACTGCAGGTGCGCCGCTTGGCAGGCTTGCTCGGCTTGTCTGCTTCGCGCGTCCAGGGCGGCATCGTTTTCAATGTGCCGCGCCATTTCTAAGCGCAGGCTCAGCTTTTCGTACTGATTGCGCTCGCTTTCCAGCCGGCTGCGCTGGTGCGCAATCTCTCGATCTAGCTCGATACAGGTCTGATGGCGCAAATTCACGGCAAGTTCGGCATCGTCGGCTTCCTGTTCGGCTGTGCGCAAAGCATCTTCGGCCTGTTGCAAAAGCAACGCGGGGTCTGTGCAATCTGCAAGCGGCGGCACCGCGGCCAGCTCTTGCAGTGCGGCGTTTTTGCGGGTCAGCAAGTCTTGCAAAGCTTCGATGCCGCTTGGCGAAAGCGCGCAAAGCCGCTGCCGCAAGTCCGCGACCTGCTCGCGCAGGGCAATGCCATCGTGATAGCTCGATTCCGCGGCGGCGATATCGGTCAGCTCGCATTGGCGAAGCGCGGCCAAAAGCTGCGCCTCGGTTCGCGCCAGCGCCTCCCCTGCATCGGTGTCGCCCGGATGGATGGTCACGCACAGACCATCTGCAAGCTCCAGATGTAGCCGTTCTGCGACAAGCTGCACTTGGCCCACTTGCAGCTGTGCGCAAAGCGGTCCTTGTACCAAGACCAGTCGAGCGGCAAAGTTTTGCTGCTCGTCTTGCAGCCGGCTTTGCTCGCGCGCCAGATTTTCCATGCGCGCAAGAACCTGTTCGTGAATTCGATTGCTGCGGTGGCGTTCTAAAACAATCTGCATGCGGCTTTCCAGTTGCCGCGCTTCTTTGCAGGCTTTTTCCACATCGGCGCGCTGCCGCCCGCAGCGTTCCGCGGCTTGCTGCAGCGCGACAATTCCTTTTGGCGCAGCGGCCAAAAGTCGCTGCGTGGCGGCTTCTTTGGCAAATAGACGATGGGCCCGGGCGCTGGCGCGCAACTCGGCCGCTTGCAAATCGCTGACCTCAAGTTGCAAAAGCCGCTTTTGCAGTTCGAACTCGGCGCGTTCTTGCGCCGCGCGCAGACGCGTCAAATCTTGGCCGCGCGGTTCCAAAGACAACTGCAGAAAATCGCCAATCTGGACGGTGGTCTGCACTGTCAGCGGTTGCGCGGGAAGGGTTTCTCCAGCTTGCAGCAGCAGGGGGTCAGCATCGCCCAGCCGAATCTGTATGTCTTTTTGCGCATGCAGTCCGAAGAGCGTTCCGACTTGCGCGCAAGCCGCGTGCGCGCTTTGTACGTTTTGGTCAAGCGTCCGCAGATCTTTTAGAGCCGCTTCATCAAAGGGATCCGCATCAAGCAGCGCACGCAGCTCGTCCGCTTCTATAGCTGCGGTTTGCGCAGCGCCAAGCTGTTGCAAAAGGCGCTGGTGTTGCGTTTCGAGCTCGCGCAGCTCATCGCTAAGCGTTAGAAGTCCATTTGGCGCCAGCGTAGAAAAGCGCGTCTGTAGCTGCGCCAGCTCTTGCGCATCGGACTTTTGGGCGGTGGCAAGCTCGCGCGCTTGCTGCAGATTCAAAACGCCGTTTTCGTGCAGCGCCTGCTCAAATCGCGAGCGCGCTTGCGAAAGCTCGGCACCGATTCGCGCCAAGCCCGGACGAGCGGCTTGCAGATGTAGCTCACCGACTCCTTCTATCTCGCCAACAAAGCTTTGCGCCACGGGGTAGCATTGGGGCTCGCGCCCGGGTGCATCAATGACTATGCGCGTCCCGGAGGTTTGCACAAGGCGACGCAGCGCCAGCACTTCTTTAGAAAGGGAATGCAGCTTTTCATAGGCATCGGCATCGAGCGTCCGCATGGCTTGCTGGCGCTTTGCAAAAAGTTCGCGCGCCGCCGCTTCGGCCAAAACCAGTTGCTCTTGCAAAGCCGTCAATTCTAAATGCCGACGCTCTTTTTCTAGCTGCCGGCTGAGCAGGGCAAGAGCCTGCCTGTGCTGCGACGCTTTTTCGCGCGCCGCCTGCCAGCGGGCCTTTGCCTCGTGCATGGCTTCGCTTTGCGCCGCGGCGAAGGGCTCGCGCGTACCGAGTTCCGAACTCAAGTTGACAATGCGCCCGTTTGAATCGGCCCGTTCCGTTTGCATTTGCAGCCGCGCGGCAACCGCCTGCAGGGCAGCTTGCAAACTGCTTTTTTCGGCTTCATAACGCGCCCGCAGGTGCTGCGCTTTGTCGTGCAAAAACGACGCATCTTGCACGGACTTGTGGGCGCTCGCGTGTTCTTTTTCCAAGCGCGGCCGCTGGCGTTCTAGTTCCGCCAGCCGATCTTTTTTCTGCCGCAACTCTTGCGCATGCTCTTCCACTTGCAGCAGCGCTTGCTCGATTTTTCCGACGCGCGCATCGGCTTCCTGTTTGGCATCGATGGCTTTGCGATAGCGACCGGTAGGAGTCCCTTTTTTATCGGTATAAAACGCCGCCAAATGCTCAAAAACCCGCGAGCGCACCCGTTCGCCTTGCCGACCACCGATAATTTGTCCGACTTGCCGTCCGATTAGTTCAGACAAAGCGCCGCGTACTTGTTCGGCTTGTGGATCTTTTTTCTCGTCCAGCAAAGCCACGGGATCGGAATATGCGGTTTCATCCTGCGACACCCATAATAGCCCCCAAAGTCCCATGTCGCCGGCTTTGATGCCGTTTCGACTTGGCGCATGTCCGCCCAGTTTCTGTAGCAGATATTGATCCGCTTCCGCGCCGCGCAGTCGCACCGGGCCGCCGCCGACTTCGCGCAACTCGGACAGGGGCTTTTCCAAAAAGCGCTTGTGGATGTGCAGACGCTCGCCGTTCAGATCGAGTTCGATGAAGACTTCCGGAGCAGCACGAGTGGCGTAGGGTTGCAGCGCGCGAATGCCCTGGTGTTTGGCGTCGTGGCGTTCGAAAAGCCCAGCGCGCAGCGCGGCAATCAATGTGGACTTTCCGGCTTCATTTCCACCGCTAATTAAGTTCAGCCGCGGCGATAGCGTACCCAGGTCCAGACGTCGCGTATGGATGCCGACGTTTTCAACCATCAGGCCGGCAATGTGCACCGCGCCGTTCATGACGCGTCCTTATAAAAGCGCAGAAGGTTGCGCAAGGCGCGATCGTCCTCGTCCTTTTGCGGATTTTCGAGCGGCGGACGCAAGCGCCTTACGACTTCGGCAAGCCAACCGTCTCCGGGCAGACCGTCCTTCTCGGGTTCGCCAAGTAGCGTATGGAGGTTTTCGGTATGCGTACGCAGAAACAAAAAGCGGTCCGCAGTGCGCGCCAAAAGTTCATCCAGGCGAATGCGCGCCGGCATATCGAGCACGCCTTCCAGAGTCAGCTCCAAAAGCGTCGTGCTTTTGCTGGCAAGCTGATCGAGAAAATGTTCGAAAGGAAGTATGTCATCCGCGGTATTTAGCAGAAATTGCTTTTGTAAAAACCGGTGCGTGGCGATGTGCCTACGCCGAACTTCGGGCAAAGCGCCAGGCGCGGCAATCTCGACGAGCAGTATATTGCCCGGATCGACCTCTTTAAAGCGCGTCGGCTCGTGCGTTCCCGAATAATAAGTGCGCGCATCAATGGGGTGGTAACTATGCCAGTCGCCAAGGGCCAGGTAATCAAGCTGCGCCCGCTCGGCCAAATCTTTGGACAGCGGATTGGTCAATTCCCGTTCGCAGCCGCCAAGCAGTCCTTGCAAGACCTCGCGCACACCACCGTGAGCAATGCCGATGCGCACGCAATCTTTGGGACCAAAATCAGCTTGTAGATGCGCACTGACATCTTCAAAAGTATGGCGTTCCAAAAGCGGACAGGGCAGCAAAACCACCCCATCGTTTTGCACCGGCGCGATGGAACCAAAGACGTGTACGTTTTTCGGACATTCGCGCTGCCACAGACGGCTCAGATAAATGGCATCGGGAGTATATGGATCATGATTTCCCGGTAGCAGATAAACCGGGAGGCCGAGCTCGCAAAGCGCATCTAGGGCTTTGCGCAGCGTCTCAGGCTTTATGCTGTGGTGTTCGAAAACATCTCCGGCCACGAGGATAAACTGGGCGCCAAAAGCGCGCGCCTCTTCGCCAATGCGCAAAATGCTGCGCAGCCTGGCTTCACGCAACTGCGCGCCGCCATCGCCTCCGACAAAGTGAGCTTGCTGCCCAATTTGCCAATCGGCCGTATGGACAAAACGTATCGAAGCCGCCATCGCTAATTCTTTCGCCCCTATGGCTACCTGATCACGCTGCCTAGAGCAAGCGACGCATCGGAGCAGCGCGCCGGCCTGCGACGGCTGGAGGCATGAAGCGCCTGTGTGAATGAATTATGATTTCTGCCGCGGTGAGGTGCCCGCTATCTGCAGCGCAGCTTGCAGATAAGGTTCCAGTTCACGCTCGAGCGGCGGTTCTTGCGCAAGCACTTGCTGCAAAGATGTCACGGCTTTTTGAGCAATCTTTTGCCGCTCGGCAAAATCGTCGAAAAGCTGCGCCTGCAAAGACCCAAGCACCCCTTCTTCAATTTGAATGGCCCCAAAGTCACCGCGGCCGGTTTGCCGCGCCTCGGCACAAGTTTCAAGACCTTGCGCAACGGCGGTGCGGGCCAGCACCGTTCGTTTTTGCTCTTTCAGAAAATCTCCGCGCAAGCGAAAGGCCTTGGCGCGCTGCGCCATAAGCTCGGTGCGCATTGTCCCTTTTTGCGTAGACAAATCGGCAGTGGCCGCCAAAATAGCATCCAGCGTAAGCAGCGGCGATTGTCGATTTTGCGCCAAAAACTGCGCTTTTTGCAAAAGCAGAGAGTTTTTCAATATAAGCTGGGTGGCTTTCGATTCTATCTTATCCTGTAGACTCGCTAGATTGCTAAGTGTGTCATCGATGACTGCAAGCGGCGATTTTCCGCTTTCCTGCAGCGCCTGTGCCAAAAGCAACGCGGTATGGATGGGTGCCGATGCAATGTTCGGCATCTGCGAGTATTTGCGCGGAATCTCCTTTGCCATTTCAAACAATCTTTGCGCTGGCGCTAACGCATCGTGATGCGATTTCAACAAAGCCCGCACTTCGCTTTGTAACAGCGAAAACTGCATATACTCATACATGCCGAAATCGGGGGTTTTGATTTGCAGGTCTTGCACAATTTTGCGCGCCTGGGCCAGCGCGGCATTGCCATCTAAACCATGCGCGCTTTGGCGGTCGGCAAGTTCTATATAGGATTGCGCCAAATTATTGGCCAGAAGCGGAACATCGGGACGCAGCTCCAGGGCGCGCCGCTCGGCATTGATGGCCGCCAGCTCTTCGGCATCCGCCGATTGACCTTGCCCGCGCTTTAAAGCAGTTATTTTGAACAAGGCGATGGCCAGCAGATTGAGGCTTTCAAAATTCGTTGAATCAAGCTCTGCGGCGCGCTGCGCGGCTTTGGTTGCCTGCTCGGCACTGCGCATAGAGTCCTTTTCCAAAAATTCTTCATAAATGTTGCGCGCAATATACATGCGGCTGCTGACCGTATAGGTTCGCGACCGTTCGGGTTTGTGACGCAACGCAGCCGCAATGACTTCAAGACCGGGCTTTACGGCAGGTTCTGGATCTTGATGATAATAAGCTTGTACATATGCCCAACTTGCATAGACATCTGCCCATTGATCCAGCGCATCGTCATGATTCGGCTGTAGTTTGGCGGCGATTTCGGCATTTTCAGCCGCTTTGCTGAAAAATTCTTCAAAGCCTTTGGTCCCCGCATGCGACCAGACTAGGTTGCGTATTGTGATAATTGAATAATCTACAAAGGTATTATAAAATTCTGGATAGCTGCGAGCAATTCCAATGGCCTTCTCGAGCGCGTCGCGAACCATGATTCGATCGCTCAGCGCAAAATGGTCGCCTTGACGCAGACGTTCGGCATAGCGTTCGGTAAGGATTTTGGTCTCCAAATCAACCGGCTCAATCAGCCAAGGCGCTTCCTTTTGCGCCTGGCGCGTTTTTTTCAAGGCTTGCTCGTACTCCGCGTCTCCGCTGTAGTAATGCAAAAGCGCCTGCACGTAGCTTGGCGGAATCGCCTCGGTACCATGCGCAAGCTGCAGCTCCTTTTGCGCAGGCACGAGCAGGCTTTGGCGAAATGGCTCAAGCCGAGTACGGGTCTGCGCGCCGTTTAGCTGACGCCGCAGCTCGCTGGCTTTTTGCTGATAAAGACCGCCGAGCGCCTGCCCAAGCGCCAAGTGTACACTGGCATCCGCGACGCCGTGCGAAAGCGCCAAGCGCAAGTGGGAAATCGCCCGCGGATATTCATGCAAAGCCAGATAGCCTTGCCCGAGCGCACTTTGCAGCGTGCCGTGCAAAAAGGGGTCCACCTCTCCCATCTGCTGTTCCAGTTGGCCAAGACGCTGCCTGACCAAATTCTGTTCGCGCGGCAAGTCGTGCACCGGCAGACTGTAGGCCACGCGCAGAAACAGATTCATATGCGATACTGTCTGACCAAGTTCTGCCGCCAGACGCTTTTGTACCTCGCCCCGCGCAGACGCCTGCTGAACTTTGGTGCGCGCTCGCAGCATCACGGTGAAAAGCCCGCCGAGCGAAAACAGGAGCACGGCGGCAACCACGACCGCCATACGATGCCGCAGCGCCATGCGGCGCAGCCGATACAGTGTCGAGGCCGGACGCGCCACAATCGGCTCGCTTTGCAAATAGCGCTGCAGATCCTCGGCCAAGGCCAGCGCCGATTCGTAACGTTGCTCGGGTTCTTTGTGCAGGCACTTTAGGGCAATGATTTCCAAATCCAACGGAATGCTGGCATCTATCTGGCGCGGCGGCTGTGGATCCTGCTGCAGGACCGCCAGAATCAATTCGACTTCATTTTCGGCATCAAAAGGCGGACGTCCAACGAGCATTTCATAAAACATCGCTCCCAGACTGTAGACATCGGCACGGCGATCCAAATGACGGGCCTGGCCGCGAGCTTGTTCCGGCGCCATGTAGTGCGGCGTTCCCATGATCACTCCGGTTTGGGTCAGCCGCTGCGGTCCTAAAGAATCTCGCGCCAAACCAAAATCCATCAGCACCGGACGCAATCCGCAAGGCGATGCATCTTCGGCGCCGACTTCGGCCTGACAAACCATGATGTTGGCGGGTTTTAAATCGCGATGCAGTATTCCTTGCCGATGGGCGGCATGTACGGCCAGCGCAATGCCGTACAAAAGCACGACCTTTTGGTCTAGGCTGAGACGCCGCAAAGCCAAATGCAGCGGATGTCCGTCCAAATATTCCATGGCGATGTAGGGTTGCCCCTGAAATTCGCCAACTTCAAAGACTTTGCAGATGCCGTTGTGATCCAGCCGCGCTTGCGCGCGCGCTTCCTGCATCATGCGCTCGGCCGCATCGGGGCTAGGCACGCGCAGAAATTTCAGCGCGACCATGCGCCCAAGGCGCCGATCGCGGGCCAAAAAGACGGTTCCCATGCCGCCTTGTCCGATTGGACGAATGATTTCATAGTGTTCCCATTTTTGCAGCGGAACCGGAACGCTGCCGGGAACGGCAATTAGGCCGATTCCAGCCGCTAATTCGCCAGCCCCCGAGTTGGCAAGTGGAGTCGGATGCGACGCGGATGCCCCCGAGACAGTGGCCGCCAAGCCGACGTCCGAATTCGTGCCGGGCAGAGTTTTGTCGTAGGCCGGTCCGAAACCTGGCGCCGGCGTCTTCGAGGATGAAGCGACCCGCTTTTGGACATTGTCTTGGGCCATAAATTTGCGCAGCTCCTAATTTGCGAGAAGCGCCTAACAAGACCGCCTCAGTCGCCGGTATTTTTAGGCGCTGTAAAAAGGATACCAAGCTTTTCTGGGAGAAAAGAATTCCGCGTGGTATAGCGCGGTCATGTCGCGCCTGACATGGCTTCTTATTCTGATAGCGCTAGTCCGGTGTACGCAGAATGATTCCGAATTTGCCTGGGATCTGTACGGCGATGTGGGTGAAAAACCGCCCACAGACTTGGGTACAAATTTCGATGCGGCGCGCCCTGCTTTGCCCGGCCGTACTTTTTTACTGCGCCTCGATGCGGGCGCTTTTCCCAAAAGTCCTTTGCATCCCAGCGCCCTTGTCTACTTGCCGGCGCACTTTGACGCGACACCGCCGGTATCACTCCTTGTCTACATTCACGGATTTAATAATTGCGTAGAAAATATAGTGCGCCCAAGCGACGCTGGCCAGCCCTGCACGAATTCCGGGCCGGTGCGCCAGGCATTTGGACTCATCGCGCAACTGGAAGCTGCGCATAAAAATGCCATCCTGCTTTGTCCGGAGGTCGCCTTTGATCAAAGCTCCGCAAATCCCGGAAAGCTGGATGAACGCGATGGCTTTCGCGCCTTGCTACAGGAAGTTCTGCAGCAATTGCACGAGCCGCTTTACGAATTGACGCTTGCCGAAATCGGCCCGGTGGCGCTTGCTTCCCATTCCGGCGGTTATGCCGCGGCCGCGGCCATCGCCACGCGCGGTGGAGTTCCTATACGCGAGCTTTACTTGCTCGATTCGCTGTACGGAGCCACAGCGGACTTTGACAGCTTTGTTCGTGCCGATCTGCCGGCTCTTTTTTCTCAGCCGCCAAGCCGCCGCTTTGCCAATGTCTATACCGATGGCGGCGGGACTTTGCAAAACAGCCAGGCAATGGCCGATCGCCTGACCGCAAGCATTGCCGAGCGCGATGCCATGATTGACGACCGAACGATTGCAACCTGGCCGCTTGCCACGTATCAGCACGGTCTGCTTTTTAAGCGCAGCGCCTTATCTCACGACGGCGTCGTTCGCTATTATTTTCAGACCCTTGTAGCAACGAGCGGCCTTGCCGAGCGGCCTTAACTTACAGGCTTGTGAAACGGCTAGTAGCGATAACGGAGGATGAGCTCGGCGTTTAGGTTGTCGCCGCGTGAATTGACTGCACCAAAGGTGGTTCCGTTGCGGTTGTCGATGGAAAACGGAGTGCCGGCGCCAAGCAGGTTGAAAAGCTGCACAATCACGTCAAAGCGGTGCCCCACAAGCTTTTGAAAGCTGTACATAAGCTGAAAGTCCAAGATGAATTGATCGGGCAGCTTAAATTCAGCATAGGTCGTCGGATCGTTATTGCGCGTTCCCGTAGATGATCCGCGCGGCGAACGATAGACGCTAAAGCTGCTGTCCTCTGGACTTTGAAAGACTTTCCACTGCGGCGCGCCGGTGCGGTACTGGATGCGCGTGCTTACGTTCAGGCCAAAGCCAAACGTATAGTCGATGGCCGCCTTGAGGGTGTGCCGATAATTATCGCTAAGCGGCCCGTCAAAAAGGACCGACATGCGCGGGTTTTGCAGATAGCTACTAAAGTAGTCGCTGACCGTTCCGGAAGCAAAAGCCAGCGTGTACGAAGCAACGAGGCCAAAGCCGCCAGGACTGCCCTGCAGCCATAGGTCCAGCCCATGATAGGTGCGCTGCGCTTCATCGGGCGTATCGGCCATATAGACGCGCTGACGCATGGCCGAATTTTCCACGAAGCCAACGACGCGTAGCCCCGCGGGATCCCATACTTGATTGACTTCAGCGTTGGTCCACATATCGGAATACTTCCGATACGTATAATCCAGCCCCACGACTAGTTCGGAAATCACTTCACGGCGAATGCCGGCGCTGACTTCGTCCAATTTGGGCGGCGTAGTATACGCGGAAAATAGCTGGCCGCCCGGCCCGCCGGCTTTGCTGTTGAATTCGAAGGTTTGGGTCTTGTCGTTCCATTTTCGAACTTCGGAGGGCGCAGAAGGATTGCCTTGATCGGCGATAAAAGCATTGCCGACGTCGTTATGCCGTCCGTAGTGCGCCGAAATGAGCGTCGTTCGATCGTGCAAAAGATCATAGACCAGCGACAGCCGCGGTCCATAGCCAAGCAGCGCCGAGCCAAGCCGCGTATTCTGATAGTTGTAAAGCAGCCCGGCGTCAAAACGCATGCCGGGCACGATGGTCAAAAACCGCTTGATGGTCCAGCGATCCTGTAAAAACAGACCGATGTTGACCGCCTGCGCCGTCGTCGTCCAGCCCGGACCAGGCTTGCCGTTTATCGGTTTACTGTCCGGGTACTCGACAAGCTGCATACAACTGCCAAAGGTGCTGCTTTGTGCGGGGTCACAAGGCGGCTGCGGCTGCGTATCGGTGAACTTTTGCCCGCCGGCGATGCCTACGTTGTGGTTATAGCGCATGTAGGCAAGCTGAATTCCGCCCTTGACGTTGTGGGTGCCGGTGACGTCGGTGGTGCTATAAAGAAGCGAGGGGTCAACCTGTACGCGATACTTGGTCTCGTCGTTCCATCCGATGGGACTGTTTAGATACGTAACACCGTTATAGCTATCGCTAGTGCGCAGGGTATGAGACGGCGTGATGCGGTCGGGATCGCCGCTTTCGGTGCTGCGCATCGTATCTTCCAGTGACCGTTTGTCGGTAAATCCCGCCTGCATCTGAAACATCAGCTTCGGGCTCAGGGCGCTATCGACAAGCAGCACCAGCCATTCCCCACCTCGACCGACGCGACGCTCGGCATCCTCTGTAACCACCGCCGCCGTGGCGGCATTGTTGGTGATGTAATTGCGGTCGATGTTAAACGACAACGCCAGCCGCGTAGAGGCGCTGGCTTGAAAGGTCAGCTTGGCCCGCCCAAGATATGTATAGGTTTCCTTGATGCGGTCGCTGTCGGTATTCGTGCCATACCAAGGAAAAGCCGGAACGGTGTTTAGCGCGCGGTTGTAGTTCAGTTGAAACGAAGTAAAGAACCACAATCGATCTTTGACGATCGGACCACCGACGTTGGCGTTGACCGAATAATAGTCGCGCACCGGCGGATCGCGCTGATCGTAAAGCAAAAGACCATTCTGAACCGGCTGCTGCGCTGCATAGCGCGTCCGTGAATTAAACGCCGTCGGCTGAATGGTCAGGCTAATGTCTGTCGTAAACTTATTGCCGCCCGATCGGGTGACCATATTTTGGACAAGCCCCATCGAGTTATACTCGGCATCCATCGCGCCGACCGACAAGCTGAACTGCTCGACGGCGTCAAAGTTCATCGGAGAGCTAATGCCGCCGGTGACGACATCGGTGGTATCTAGACCATCGACCAAAAAGCGCGTGTAGCGCGAAAGACCGCCGCGTACCGACGGCGAATTGCCAACGCCGACGCCCGGAGCATATTGCACCATCGCCTGAACCTGGCGAAAAGTCGGAGTCTTTGTGACTTTGTCGTTGCCTAAAACAGTCGTGGCCACCGCGCTTTCCGGATTCAGTATCGGATTGCGTTTTTCGATAATCTTGGTGGTCTGCGTCAGTCGCCCGACCTCTAGCACAACGTCCACGGGCGCTAGCTGCCCGGCTATAACCACGATGCCGCGCTGCTCGACCGGCGCAAAACCTTCCAAGCGTATAGATAGCTCGTAGGTGCCCGGCGTCAGGCTTTGAAATTGATAACTACCATCGTCGGCTGTGGTGGTGCTGCGAGCGCCGCCTATAAGCTGCTTGCTTTTGATGAGCACAGGCACGCCGGCGACGCCTTCTTTGGTCGCTCCGGTCTGTACCTGAATCACACCCCCCAGCCGACCACTGACCTCGCCAATGGCCCAGGCATTACGCGCCGCCCAAAAAGCGAGCAGCCCGACCAAAAGCGCGAACAAGACTCTGCGCATGAAACGCTCGATTATTGGAAGTTGGGTTGAAGGAATAGACAGTGGACGTAGTAGTCGCTTTTGGTGGCGACTTGCGCGGTTGATTGCGCAATCTCTTGGGCCGAGCACAGAGGCCGCAGCGCTATCGTTACACCCGGCTCGATTCGGCCGCAGTCTAGCTTGCTTTTGTCAAAGAAGCGCAGTCGGCACACCGGCGAAAATCCCGGTTGCCCCGGAGTGGCGCTAAACACGGCCATGACATCGGCCGTGCGCGTTGGCACGGTCTTGGGATCATCGCCCACAGGCAAGCTAACCGTGGGGCTGGCCATTGGGTTTGCCGCCTGCGCCGTCGTCGGGGGCGCAAAACAGCGCGAATTGTAGCAGTACTCGCCCGCCGCAGTATTACATGCCAGCGTCGGTGAACAAGCTTTGCCAGTGCGCGGCCACACTTCATCCACCGGAACATACAGGTCATTGAGCAGCGGACAAACCGGCAGCGGCGCTACACACAGGTTGGCCGAGCAGCTTTCCGCTTTGTCGGCGTTGCAGTCCATATTTCCCATACAGGCTTTTCCCGTCGAAATACGCGAGGGAATCTGCTTACAGACCTGCGGATCGGTGCTGATTGGCAGATCGCCGCCATCCAAATAGCCGCCGAGCAGCCCGCGCAGCCAGTGCTGCGAAGGAAACTGAAAGTCGGCATTCGGATCTCCGGGAAACCTGGGATACTTGGCGGTGTTGCCCATGACAAATGGGCAGGACTCCATCCCCACCGGCGTCTTCATGATGGGCACCGCAACGCTGACCATGGGCCAATCTTTCATCGTTGCCTGGCCTGCGCGAATGGCGTCGCGGCTCGGATAATGGAAGTCAAAGTCTTGCGGTCCGCTTTCTGGAAATTTTTTGGTATCGCGCGCAAAGCCAGCACGTTCGAGCAGCGAGCGCTCGCCCTTGACATCGTTACAGCCCATGCGGTCGCGCACGGACGACTGCATATCGACCGGCACGACGACATGCCAAGGCATATAAGTGCTTAGCCGCGCCGGCTCGCTGGCGGCGCCGCTAAGCGCCGGGACCAGACCCTGCGCCACCACCGGATACTGTACGTCTTCTCGGTAGTTATTTAGACGGGGATCAAAGCCCCTTGGCTCGCGGCGGCCTTCCGGAGCATTGCAGCCGTTTAGCTGATAAACCGATGGCGGCAGCGTCCGCGCCGGATCGCTAGCGTTGCTGACGTCAAGCTGGCCAGCTGACAGACCGGCCAGATATATCCAGCTTACGCCGTCAAGCCCGGTGGACCCGCCAAAGCCGCGCCGCGGTTGTAAGCAAGCCGCCTGCTGGTTGTTGCTATTCGTCGGAAAAGCCACCAATGGATCAAAGCCACTGGGATCGATGGTGCCCATGTACGGATCGGGTGGAATCACGCCATCGCATGCAGCGCCGATCGATAGAAGGCACAGGAAGAAATAAACGCGCGCCATTGGCGGCGTGTATCACGTCCGCCGGGCCCAGCACAACCCCGTTTCATAAGCCAGAAGGACCAGGTACCGTGAAGAAATGAGGCAATTGCTCTTTTTTGCATTGAGTGTGGGGCTGCTAACGATAACGGGATGCCCGCGGCAGGCGCGTGTGGCCAAAATCACGCCCGATCCCGAAGGGCCCATGAAAAAATTTGCAACGGTCATTTCTAAATCTAAAGAGCGCAAAGGCTTTTTTGACACCTATCAAAAGGGCGATGATCTGTTTTTGGCCGTTCCCAAACAGCGGCTCGGGCAGGATTTTCTACTTTATAGCCGCTTGGCGCGCGGGCTTGGTCAGGCAGGGCTTGTCAGCGGCTTTTCCATTGATGGACGCGAAGCCACAGTGGTGGCTTTTGAACGGCATGGCGATCGAATTTTTTTGGTGCAGCGGCTGACTCGCATTGTTGCTGCTTCTGGTTCGCCGCTGGCTCGAGCCGTCGATCAATCGTATAGCGACTCGGTCTTGCAATCAGCGCCCATTGAGACCGAACGGCCGGACGGCGCCGCCCTAATCAACATCAAAGGATGGGTCACAGGAGATCTTTCTTCGGCGGGACGGATGGCCCGAGCCCTGTCGCGGCCAAGCAGCGGATCATCTAGTTCGCTTGTCGCCAACAAAGATCGAAGTTTCATCGAATCGGTCAAAGCCTTTCCAGAAAATCTCAACGTGCGGGCCAGCTTGACCTTTACGCCGGCGGAGCCGACGAACCTGCAACTTTTGCCGAGCGACCGCTTTGCATCGGTGCTGGTTTATTACACGTTTGCGCGGCTGCCCGTCGAGCAGATGGCGGCACGCCGCGAAGACGATCGGCTGGGCTACTTTGTAACCACTCATCTTGATGTCTCAAGCGCTGCCCCTGACTTTTTTGTGCGCGGCATCAATCGCTGGCGTTTAGAGCCAAACGGTGCGCCCGCGGACAATGCCAAAGGGCAAAAGCTTGTCGCGCCGCGTCAGCCTATAGTGCTGTATCTAGACTCGAGCATTCCGCTGGAATTTCGTCCGTTTATCAAAGAAGGCGTCGAAGCCTGGCAGCAGGCTTTTGCGGCGGCGGGATGGCAGCAAGCAATCGTTGCCCAGATGCTGCCCAAAGACGCGGATCTCGAAGATTTGCGCTATCCGACGATTCGCTGGGACGCGAGCCTGGGGGCACCGCTCGGCCGCGGCGAAGCCGTGGTCGATCCGCGCAGCGGCGAAATTTTGGGGGCGAGTATCACCCTCAATAACAGCCTCGTGCGTCATTACCGCATTATTGACTTGCCCTATGTCGGCAAGCGCGATGCGGCGCAGGCGCTAAACGGCGGGGCGCAGGAACTTTTCGATGCGCTTTTGGAAACGGCGCTGCGCAGCCGGCGCTTGCCTGCGGATGCCGGTGACGTCGATGGCGAGTCCTTCAATTTTCAGATGACGGTCCAGTCGGCGCTGCTGCATACGGCGCTGCTTTCTTCTGGAGTGATTACGCCGAGCGAACCGATGCCGCTGCGCCTGCTCGGCCAGTTGCTGAAGTTTACGGCCATGCATGAAGTGGGGCATGTACTGGGATTGCGTCACAACTTCAAGGCCTCGGCGACCACACCGCTCGAGAAGCTTAGCGATACGGCGTGGATACGCGAGCATGGGCTGCTCTCTTCGGTGATGGATTATCCGGGGCTCAATCTGCCGCGAGGCCAGGCAGGAGCAGATTGGTCCTACTATCCGCAAAACTTGGGCAGCAGCGACTTTTTGACGATTTCCTACGGCTATGCCGCCGATGAAGCGCAGGCGCAGGAGGTCGCCCGCCAGGCAGCCAAGTCCGGGCACGTGCTGGGCACTGACGAAGATGCTCGGTCAACGGATGCGGTCGATCCGACGGCACAGGATTGGGATCTGAGCAATGATCCGCTGGCCTGGGCGCGATCGCGAGCGGATTTGATACAAGAGTTGTGGCTGAAGCTTCCCGACCGCGTCCTTGTCGAAAATGCGCCGTACAGCGAATTGACCGAGGTGTTTACGGGACTGCTTCTGCAGTACGCCTCGACGGTGAAAATCGCCCTGCGCTACGTAGGCGGGCAATTACAAGCGCGCGATCACGTGGGAGATCCCGAAGGCAAACCGCCTTTTTCGGCGGTGAGCAAAGCGCGTCAGCGCGAAGCGCTGGATTTTCTGTTTTCCTATGTGTTTTCGGATGGAGCGTTGAGTTTTCCCACCGAACTTTTGGCGCGGCTTGGACCGCGCGGCGCCCGCGGATTTGATGCGCATCGTCCTTTTGTGGATCTGCCCATTGGCAACCTGTGCCGCACGATTCAAGGATCTCTGCTCACAGAGATCTTGCAAGCCGACACGTTTTTGCGCCTGCGCAACGCCGAGCTGAAATATGGACCGACGGCGGTTCTGACGCTGCCCGAGCTTTTCGAGCAGCTCACCCAAGGTTTGTGGAGCGAACTTCTGACGACTCCGGTGCGCAGCGTCAGCACCCTGCGGCGCGATTTACAACGGCAGCATATCGAACGACTTTCCAAGCTGGCGCTAAGCCATGGCGCATCCGACTCGGACTTGCACGCCCTGGCGCGTTATCAGCTTAGCGAGCTCAAACGGCGGCTTGTGTATCAAGAGCGCAGCGCGGCCGGACTTGATGCCTATACCCGCGCGCACATTGCCGCCGTGCAGGCCCGAATCGGCAAGATATTGGATGCACAGATGGTCGAGTAAGAGGGTGTTCAAAACAGACGAAACCAGGCCGCGCGTCGAAGATACTGAAAGGCGGCAGGCGGCGGCGGCGCAAAACAGCTACTTTTTGTCTTTGGCCATGTCGCTCGGCTTTTTCAAGAAACGATCGGCGTGAAATTTTTTCAGCCACATCGGCTCTTGCCCGGCCTTTTGCACAATCACTTCATCGCCGCGCGTGTCTCCAACCTTAATGACCACTGCGGGACCGGTCTTGGGTTTGACGGTAATCAGCGCTTTGGGCTTGGCCAGCGAAGCAAGCTCGGGCGACGAAGGCACCACAAACGTGGAACCCGCCAGGTTGTCAAAGCTTTCGGCCAGTGACTTCAGCTTGTTTTCATCGGCATCGGCAAGCTTGTCCGCTTTCCAGTTTTTGTCGGTGCCCTTCATACTGATGGTCAGCACGTCTTTGTCTTGCACGACGCTAACCGATTCAAGCTGCTCGGCTTTGTAGTTGAGTATCGACTTATCGCCCAGGTCAGCGGCCAGATGGGCCAGCGGCTCAGCGCCCCATTTCTTCACGGTGAAGACCTGCGCGGCATCAAGTGCCTGCAGATAGTAATCTTCGCCTTTCTGCATTCCTATGCGCACGCTGGCGGTCTTTACGGCCGAGGGCCCGTCTTTGAAAGCGACTTGAACTTCAATTTGGCCCGCAGCACCGGGCTGTAGCCCAAATTCTTCCGGCTTGGCAGCGTCCATAAAGTCGGCGGCGCGCAAATTGGCCAAGCTAGAAACCATGCGGTTTAGCATGCTGTGATCGAGCTCTACGCCGGGCCGCAGGGTGCTTATCTGACCTTCGACGACCTTCCATTTGGCATCATGAATGCTGCTTGCAGCCGGCTTGTTGCCTTCGGCGGCTGCAGCCGGCTGACGCTCAAGAACCACTTTGCTGCCCCCGCCAATCAGCGTGAGCTTCTGCGCGTCATCCGCTTTCAGATCGAAAATGGCGTGCTCACGCCAGCTTTTGCCGTCCTTTTTGAAGGACGAAGCGAAGAAATCGCCGGCTTGCCATACTTCGTCTTTGCCGGCAATGCGCACCATCGTGGAAGTGCCGGACGATTTTCCGATGTACAGATCAGCCAGCACTGCTCCGGCGCTGTCTTTGGCGATGACATGAACAGCCTTGTCATCGCTGATTTCCAGATCAGCAAAACGCGCCTTTTGCTGCGTGGTGATATCGCCCCACTTGATTTTTTCAAGCGCCTCTACCGCGGACTTGACCGCAGATTGATCGGCGGGCTTGTCATAGGGAGCCGTTACTTGCCACTTTTCCGCTTTTTTGGTCAGCGTAACTTTGTCGGCCCCGCCTGGTTGGGCAATTTCCAGGGTGACGATGGCGCTGCTTTTTAGCTCAGGCAGCGGCCGCGGCCGTTCGCCCACGCGCTCGCCTTTTTCCGGAGCGCGCATCACCCAAAACACACCCCCGCCAAGCAAAAGGAGCGCGATCAGTGCAAAAAGATTTCTTTTCTCCATCGGCTTCCTCGCAACAATCTAAAGCTTAATCGACGAACGGATCGAGCTGCGTACGCGCCAGCGAATCAGTCCGATAAGAAGGATCAGCAACGGCAATCCGCCGATGTTGGCCGCCTTGATAAGGGTTGCCGAGCTTCCCTTGACCTGATCGAGCGGACGATTCTGCATTCCTTTGTTTCGCACCGCGGCCAAAGCTTCATCCTGAACCAGCCAGTCCACGGCGTTTAGCACATACGCCAAGCTGGCGACGTAAAGCTGCAAGCCGCTGCGCAGGCCCAGGCTTACGAACTGGTCGCTGATGAAATCAGAGTCGCCAATGACCACAAGTCGGGCCGAAGCCGGAGATTCCGCAATCATCGCTTCTACGCCGGGCTGGCTGACGTTGCCATCGACCTTGCTGCCGTCTTCTTTGACGATTTGCTTTCCAGCAAAGGCGCTTTTGAACTTGCCGCTGGCCGCGTAACCGATGGGGTAAGGACCGCGGTCGCTACCCATCTGAATGTCGCGAGCGCGCTGCGTGGGTACAAAGACAAACGGCCCGCTTGGACGCCAGGATTCGCGGCTGCTTTCAATAAGCTTGGTCCAGGTGACGTTGCCTTTGCCGTCTTTGGCCTCGCCCACTAGTTCGAGGGAGCTGGCATAGGGAAGGACCACGGCCTTTAGTCCCTGGTTTATCTGATGGGTTTGCGGCAGAGGACCGGCAATCATAAACACCGGATGGTTGATGCCCAGAAGCTGACCGCTGACCTGCACCGGACCAATGTAGTTCTGCATATCCAAAATGATGTCCTGCTTGATCTTGACGCCGTACGCGCCAAGCAGGTCATCAAGTCCGGTGTCGTTGTTTTGCGCGATTTGCGGCACGTCCATACCCGGCATCATCATGCCGCGCGGTGCCTGCAAGGTCTGTCCATCGACCAAAAAGGCCGCGCCTTTGCCTCGCATCAAAAATTGATCGACGACGTATTTGCCGCGCTCGCTCATTGGCTGCTTGGGACCGATGATCAAAAGCGCATCGACATCGGCGGGAATCATCGCTTTGAGCTCGACCGTCGTGGTTTCGTAACCGCCCTTTTTAAGCTGCTCGGCCAAAACTTGCACGCCGCCGTGATTTAGGGGCAGCTCGCCTTCGCTGCTGGCAAAGGCAACTTTTTTCTTTTTGACCGTCATCTGCTTGATCAGTCCGGAAATGTCGAATTCCAGACCTTGATCATTTTCGATGATCGGAATCGATTGAATGTCGCCGTGGTAGTCAAAGCCAACGCCAAGGTAGGTCGAGCCGATTTCGAACTTGTTCTCGCTGACTACACCGCGGTTCGACTTTTGAACGTGATACTTTTGTGCTTCTTCTTCTTTTTTGTGATCGCCTTCGCCGATCTTAATCACTTCCAGATTCAGCTTTCCGGCGGAATAAGTTTCGTACTCGCCAAGCAGGTCGCGCACAAACTGGGCGTGCTGCTTAAACGGCGGCTTCAAGTCTTCGCTCATAAACAGCTTGACGTTCAGGCGATCCGGCAAATTCTTGACCAGATCCTTTGAGGCCTGCGACAGCGTGTAAATATGATCGGCAGTCATGTCGAAGCGCGAAAAGACGCGCATTCCCATGACGTTTAGAAGCCCCAGAGCTCCGATGGTGATGACGACGAAAAAGACGGCATTGGCGCCGGTCTTTGCTTTGGTCAGCGGCTTGGCCATTAGCGCCACCTCCGGCTTTCAAGCGTCGCCTGCGTGATAAGCAGGCTCGAAGTGATTAGAGTTCCAAAGTAAAGGAGGTCGCGGGTATCGATGACTCCGCGTGCCATGTTGCCGATGTGGTGCTCGGTTCCTAAAAAATCCACCAGAGGTTGCAACGAAGGCGGAAACACCTGCACCACTTTGCCGATGAGCCATAGCATCAGGCTTATGACGAGCGAGATGATAAAGGCCGTCACCTGATTTTTGGTGAATGACGACGCCATAAGCCCAATGGCCAGATAGGCTGCGGCATTTAGAAACAGCCCCAAAAATCCGGCCAGCGCCGCGCTTTTGTCGAGCGGTCCCAAAAAGGCCACCGAAACGCCAAACAGGCCCATCATGCCGATGGCGAAGGCAAACAGCCCCAAGGCGCCTAAGTATTTGCCGAGCACGACCTGCCAATCGGTGACCGGAAGCGTCAGCAAAAGTTCCAGGGTGTCATTGCTGCGTTCTTCCGCCAAAAGGCGCATGGTCATCGCTGGGCCGACCACAGCGACAAGCAGTGTGGTCCAAAACCCGTCGAACAGCTCGCGCAGCTCGGCTTGCTGCTGAATAAACAGCGCCTGAAAGAACAGGAAGCCGGATAGAAGCAGAAATGCTGCCACCACCACATATGCGATCGGAGAGTTGAAGTAGGCACCGAGCTCTCGGCGCGCAATTGTGAATATGCTCTTCATAGTCCTTCGACCTTTCCAGTGAACTCGCCTGGCATTGCGCAGCCTTTAGTTCTTGGCGGCGCCCGGTCGGCGCCGTTGGCTTTGAACGCTCATGGTCTTTTTGCAAAAGACATCTTCCAGGGAGGCGCGCTTCCACGTCAGTTCGGTCAGCACAAGTCCCTTTTGCGCAGCCATCTTCAGAACTCGCTCGCGCAGATCAATTCCGGGATTGGCGGCGACCAGAACGAAACGATGCGTTCCGATTTCTTGGCCGGCGCTGTCATCGGCATCAACTTGCGCGACGCCTTCTACCTGACGCAGCGCATCGCTAAGCTCGGCCGGTGTACCGCGTAGCGCCGCTACGAGGCGCATCGGTTCCTCGGCCGTTTGTGCATCTTTTAGCGCTTCGGGCGCACCTTGGGCCACGATCTGTCCTGCGGCAATAATGATGATGCGCGAACAAATGGCCTCGACCTCTTGCATGATGTGGGTCGAAAAAATAACCGTCTTGTCTGCCCCGATATTTTTGATTAGAGGGCGTATTTCGCGCAATTGGTTCGGATCCAGGCCGGCGGTGGGCTCGTCTAGAACCAAAACTTCCGGTTCGTGCAAAATCGCCTGCGCCAAGCCGACGCGCTGACGAAAGCCTTTGGACAGCTCGCCAATGAGAAAGCCAAGGTAGGTCTCAATGCCGCACATTTCGACGACTTGGCGCAAGCGTCGATTGCGCCCCTGCCCAGTCGGCAGATTGCGCATGTCGGCCATAAAATTCAGATACTCAAGAACAGTCATGTCTCGGTATAGCGGGGTGCCTTCGGGCAAATAGCCGATATGGGCCCGCGCTTCCAGCGACTGTTCAAAAACATCGTAGCCAGCTACTTGAGCACGTCCTTGGGTGGGGGCCAGAAACGACGTAAGAATCTTCATCGTCGTTGTCTTGCCGGCGCCGTTAGGGCCCAAAAAGCCAAGCACTTCGCCCGCATGAACGTCAAACGAAATGCCGTTGACCGCCGTGACCAAGCCGTAATTCTTGGTCAGGCCATCAACATGAATCATCGTTTTGCCTTGGGTCTTGCCGAGTGTTGCCATCGCCATTCCGAAAAGAGACCGTGAGCTTGCCGTAAGCTTGTTTGATGAGGAATGGGACTTTAGCGCCACAATTGCTCAGTAAGAATTGCGCGCTAAATCAGCCAGAGTCCCATTCATGCGTTTTTGCAGGGGGGGACTTTATGGATCACCCCAAAGCTTGTCAAGGGGGGGGGCGCCGCAGCAGGGCGGGTGGGGGTCCCCCCCAAAAAAGGTGCCTAGTGCCCCAGGGCAAGGCGTGTGCGGCGGGTCGCGGCAGTTTGGTCAGCGTCGCGCAATTTTGGCAGCGCGAATTTGCACAAAGCTCAGGCGCCACTCGGCATGCGGGTTGCCTGAGACTGCACCAGCCGATTGCGCAAACTCGATGTTACAAGCGCGAACTCACATAAGGAGAGGGCATGCAACCAAATCGCTACCAAGATAGATTCGGAGATAGATTCGGACGGGTGGCTCTGGCCGCGGTGTTCACAATGTTTGCAGGCTGCGGTGAAAACGCCGCGGTCACTGACGAGACCGCGCAGCAGCAAAGCGCGGAACTGGCTGCGCAGGATGCCCTGCAACCGCTGACCAAATCCGCCTGTGAGCCTACCAATCAGCGGGGAAGGATGCGTTGCTTTGCGCGCGTGGTCACCAATCAAGAAGGCATCGTCGAGTTGGCTGCGGCTCCGAAGGGCCTAGGCCCTGCCGACCTGCGCAGCGCCTACAAGCTTCCGACTTCGGGCGGCGCCGGCAAGATCATCGCCATTGTCGATGCGCAAGACAACCCCAATGCCGAAAGCGATTTGGCTGTGTACCGCGCCCAGTATGGTCTTTCGCCCTGTACCACCGCCAATGGCTGTTTTATGAAAGTAAATCAAGATGGCAACGCCAGTCCGCTGCCTACGCCCGACAAGGGCTGGGCCATGGAAATGGCGCTGGACCTGGACACGGCTTCTGCAGCTTGTCCGGACTGTAAGCTCTTGCTTGTCGAAGCCAACAATCCAACGATGGAAGATCTTGGCGCGGCGGTCTTAACCGCGGTGCGCCTAGGCGCCGCAGTGGTCAGCAACAGCTATGGTGGGCTTGAAGACGAAAGCATCGCGGCCACCGATGCAATGTACTTCAACCATCCGGGCGTCGGAATCTTTGTCAGTTCGGGAGACCGCGGGTATGAAACCAACTACCCGGCCAGCTCGCAATACGTGACTGCCGTTGGCGGTACCACGTTAAGCAAAGACAGCAGCGCGCGCGGCTGGAGCGAAAAAGTGTGGGGAAGCTGGCTCAGCAAGATCTTAGGCGGCGCCGGATCGGGTTGCAGCAAGTTCATTTCCAAACCGACCTGGCAAAAGGATACAGGTTGTAGCCAACGCACAGTGGCTGACGTATCAGCCGTGGCGGATCCGGCCAGCGGATTGGCGGTCTATAGCACCTATGGCGGCGGCGGCTGGATGACGGTCGGCGGAACCAGTGCCTCTTCGCCCATTGTCGCTGCCATTTACGCCCTGACCGGCCACGCCGCCGCGGACGCTTCGCTGTCTTATCAAAAGCCAAGTGCGTTTTTTGACATCACGCGCGGAAACAATGGAATCTGCACTCCGGGTTATCTGTGCACCGGAGGCGCTGCCTATGATGGTCCCACCGGCAACGGATCGCCCAACGGAAGCGCTCTGTAAGCAAGGGGCTTCAGAATTGGCCGTAGGCGGGCGGCATTGACAGCGCGCGCTGGGCGTCGTAAAGACGCCTGGCATTATCAACGCAGAGGCTGTGAATGAAACGTCGTGCTTTGTCCTTCTTCCTTGCTTCTCGGTTCGGGTTTTTAAGCTCGGCGCTGTTTGCTTTTTGCGCCGCCGAATCGGCGCACGCGCAGAATGCCGCGACAGGCGCCAAGCCTGCCACACCGACCACCTGCAGCGACCCCAAAGATTGTCTGAACAAAGGGGCGCTGGCCCATAAAAATAAGGATTACGCGTCGGCCGCCAAGTTTCTTCCGGCAGCTTGCGAAATCGAGCCCAAGGCCTGCAACATCGTCGGCGAAATTTTTCGCAAAGGCGAAGGCGTGGCCAAAGATGGCCCCAAAGCCGCAGACTTTCACCAAAAAGCCTGCCAAAAGGGCCTGATCATGTCTTGTGCCATCGAGGCCCAGATGCGCTATTACGGCCAAGACGGCGTGACGGTAGACAAGGCGCGGGCGCGGCTGGCTTTTGAGCAGTCGTGCTCTCCCGACTTTTTAGACAGTTGCGCCAATGCCGGCGTGATGTATGGCACCGGCGATGGCGGTGAGCCCGACAAACAGAAGGCACGTATTCTACATCAGAAAGCCTGCGACGGCGGAGAGCTCACCGGCTGCGTCAACGCCGCGGCTATGTATTTAAATGGCGAGGGCGGTGCCGCCGACAAAGCGCGCGCCCTGACGATGTTTGAACAGGCTTGCGAGAAAAAAAATGCGCTCGGGTGTTTTAACGCCGGGTTGGTTTACGCCAAAGGCCTAGACGGACAGCAGGATTTGCCCAAAGCCCTTCCGCTTCTGCAGCAAGCATGCGACGGCGGCAATCAGAAGGGCTGCGAGGTCGTGCAGCAAATTCGCGACGAAGAAGCCAAGCAGGCCGCCGCCGCGGCCGCCAAGCCAGCGCCCAAAAAAGGCAAACGCAAATAGATAACGCCGCATTGCTTGCGCCTTCGGCAAGCGAGCGGCGCATCTTGGCACACAAGGGGTGCACTCGTGGTCCGCGGATGCGCCAATCCTCTTTGACGCTTAGACGTACCTGTGACCGGCCAAGGGGTCGTGCTTAGGACTCTGCACCCGCAGCAATTTGTTCGCCCAGTCGCTCGGCCAGGACCTCGATGGACTGGCGCGTTACTTCATTTGTAAAAAGGTACGGCAGATGAAGCTGCCGTAGCGGCAATTCCCCGCGCAGCTTTTCGACGTAGTGCTCGTTGAGCCGCGCCCGCTGTCTTTGCAAACGCGCGGCTTTGAGCATTGCGCCATACTCTGGGTCATTCAGCGCATTTTGCAGTTCGTCGAGAGCCAGCGCATTCATTCCGGCGCCAAAGCGCGGCGGATAAAGCCGATTGACGACCACGCCGCCCTGCGCCACGCCCAGACGTTTCAGCCCTTGCGCCAGTTGACGCGTTTCAGACACCGGCAAATCTTCGGCCAAGGTCACAAGCAGCGTCTGCGTCTTGGCCGGGTCGGTCAGAAGCTTCTGACATTCACGCGTCGGAACGGTTAGCGGACCTTCAGGAACCGTTTCTAAAATCACTTTGGGAATGGCGAGTAGCGTCAGAATGTGTCCGGTAGCCGGGCCATCCAGCACCACCAGATCGAAGCGCGGCCGACCGCCGCTTTGTTCGGTGGTGTGATACCAGACTTTGCCCAGCATGCTGTAGTCGTAAAGTCCGGGGATGGCGCGCAGAAAGGCGCGAACGACATCGCGCTCGAAGACCTGCCGATAAATAAAAGACGAGTGCAAAACCATGACCCCATACTCGCGAATGGCAGCTTCGGGGGTCATGTTCACGGCCCAAAGGTTCGGCTCTACCGGCTGAACTTCGGCAAACGAGCGCGAGACGCCAAACAGTTGCGGCAGACGGTCGCGCGACTTGGTCTGGGCCAGCAGCACCTTTTTGCCGCGTTGTGCAGCCGCTAGCGCCACCGCGCTCGCCACGGTCGTGCGTCCAACTCCGCCTTTGCCTGCAATGATCAGCAGCCGGCAGTCCAGCAGGGGATGCGTATGCACTTCCGCAAGCTACCGTGGAGCAACCGAGCTTGTCAACGCAGCCGCGCGGCGCTGAATTCTATAGGTGGTGCAATATATGTAAAAAATGCTTGTATCTAGATTACAAAAGCTATGGCCATGAAAAAACAGGTGTATGATCTGCTACCAACCTAGCCTGGAAACTAATTAGGAGAACTTGGAAATGCACTTCACATTTCCTACAACGGAGCAGGATTTAGCAACACGGCACGTCGATCTTTGCGCCGTGTTGCTATTCGAAGGCGAATGCGCTGAAAATCCCATACTTCAAGCGCTAGAACAATCGTTCGGCAAATTACTTTTCAAGCTGTTCGAAGAAGAGCAGTTTTCTGGAAAGAAAACTCAGTACTTGAACATACATACTCATGGCAAAGTCGGGGCCACGCGCCTGCTGCTGCTGGGCGGCGGCAAGCGCAAGGACTTTGTGCCAAGCGATGTACGCCACACAATCGCCCGCGCCATCCGCACGGCCAATGCCAGCCGCGCACGCAGCGTCGGAATGGTACTGCCAACCCTGGATGCCGTGGGCGCCGAACGCATCGGACAGTTTCTGGTCGAAGGGGCGCTGCTTGGTGCCTATCAATTTGATCGCTACTGGACCGGCGAACGCAAGCGGCCTTCGACAGTTGAAGAAGTCGTCTTTCTGCCGTGGATTTCCGGTGCCAAACCGGCCACCGCTTCTTATGCACCGCCGCCGGCGCTTACAAGCGGCGCCCTGCGCGGCGAAGCGATAGCCCGCGGCGTCATGCTCGCTCGCGATTTGGTCAATGAAGGGGCCAGTGAGATGACTCCGCGCCACTTGGTGGAAATCGCGGCGCAGATAGCGCGCGACCATCAACTGGAGCTTACCGTGCTTGGGCCCAAAGAGTGCGCCGAGCTTGGAATGGGCCTGTATTTGGCAGTGGCCCGCGGTTCGCATGAAGAGCCGCGCTTTTTGCACCTGGTCTATCGTCCAAATGCCGACAAAGTATCGCCCTCGCATCGCCGCATCGTCCTCATTGGCAAATCGGTGACCTTTGATTCGGGCGGTCTGGCGATAAAGACGATGGAAGGCATGATGGACATGAAGATGGACATGGGCGGCGGCGCCACGGTTTTAGGTGTGGCCGCAGCCTTGCGTCCGCTCAACTGTCCGCACGAGGTGCATATTCTATGTGCCGCCACGGAAAACATGCCATCTGGAAGTGCTTACAAACTCGGCGATGTCATACGTTCCTTAAGCGGCAAGACCGTCGAGATTACCAATACCGATGCCGAAGGCCGCTTGACCATTGCCGACGCCATCACCTACGCGCTAAACACCATCAAGCCCGATGAAATTTTGGATTTCGCAACGCTCACCGGGGCTTGCACGGTCGCCCTGGGACCGCACGTTGCCGGAGTCCTTAGCAACCACCAAGGCATGGCCGATCGCTTGCTAGATGCAGCGCGACACGTCGGCGAGGACATGTGGCAACTGCCGCTGCCAGAGCGCATGTTAGAAATGCTCAAAAGCGAAATCGCCGATTTCAAAAACTGCGCCAGCGAACGCGCCGGCGGGTGCATCACTGCCGGCCTGTTTCTAAAGGAATTTGTCGGCGAAACGCCCTGGGTGCACGTCGACATGGCCGGTCCGGTGCAAGCGTCCAAAGAATGGGGCCACCAGTCCAAAGGCGCCACCGGTTTTGGTGTTTCTACACTGATCGAATACCTGCTTCCACGCTAGTCGCGTCTCGACGCCACAGACCGTCAGCGCTGATGCCTTTCAGGGCTGACGGTCCAGCTATATAATCGCTTATTGTACTTTTACAAATCTCTGCGGCCGCAACGCAGCCAGGAGGCCTGATGCGAAGTCTTTGGGTTCGGGCGCTAGCCCGGTATGCTTTGCTTTGCGCAGCGACGGCACTTACGGCCTGCCCGACGGGAAATTCTGATCGAACAAGTAGTCCGGAAATCAAGGCGATAAACAGCGATGCCGCCAATGCCAGTGCGGGCAAAAAATCGCCGGTCCCGCCGCTATCGGCTGAGGCTGCTCCTCCGCCCACCGCGCGACGTAGCCCAGCATCGGACCCGGCGCGATTGCGCAGCCAAATCAGTAGCTTTTTTCAAGGTCATATAGGACGACGCTTCTATATTCAGATAGATAAGCCGCTATATAAGCCTGGCGAAACCATTTGGCTAAAGATTTGGGACTTACAGGCGCGCAGTTTTACCGAGCCTGAGCCCGCGCAAAAGGGCTTGCTCATTGAGCTGAAAAATCCCCAAGGGGCTGCTGTGGCCACCCGCCGCGTCCAGCCGCAAGCGGCAATGGCTCAGGCCGACTTCGAACTGGCCGACGGATTGGAAGGCGGCGAGTACAGCTTGCAGGTCAGAAGCTTCGACGGCCAATCCGCAGAACGAACTCTGGTCGTCTCGACCTATGAACCGCCGCGCCTCAAAATGAAATTGGAGTTTGTACGCAAATCCTATGGGCCCGGCGATGAAGTCAGCGCCACCATCGAAGTCAAGCGTCCAACGGGCGAGCCGCTGGCGAACCATCCGCTAAGCGGGCTCATTCGCCTAGATGGGCAAGATCTGCCGCGCTCGACCCTAGTGACTAGCGCCAGCGGCGCCGGCGTGCTGAAGTTTGCGCTGCCGCCCGAAATTGCTTTGGGCGATGGCCTTCTCACCGTGCTAGCGGACGACGGCGGCGTGACCGAATCCATCGCCAAGCGCATTCCGATTTTGCTAAAGAAGTTGAGCGTCTCGATCTTTCCCGAGGGCGGGCAGCTCGTCGAAGGGCTTAGCGGGCGCGTCTATTTTGCCGCCAAGACGCCGCTTGGCAAACCGGCCGATGTCAGCGGTCGAATCGTCGATGATCACGGGGCAACCCTCGCCCGCTTCGAGACCGTCCGCGACGGCCTAGGTCGCGTCGAATTTACTCCATCCACGGGACGTAGCTATCACGTCGAGATCGACAAACCGCTGGGGATCTTGGAGCATTATGCGTTGCCGCTTTCTGCGCCGACCGGCTGCGTACTGCGCAGCTTCGATGATTTGGATGGAGAGCTGCCGGCGCTGCGGGTCAGCGTCCGCTGCACCGAGACGCGCCAAGTCACCGTCGCCGCGGTCTTGCGCGAGAATTTTCTCGATGCGGCCACCGTGCAAGTAGAACGGGGCAAGCCCGCCATCGTCTATCTAGAGCCTAAAAACCAAGCGGAAGGCGATGACACAAAAGCGCTGGCCCGCTTGCAAGGAGCGGCGCGAGTCACCGTCTTTGACGAGCAGCTAAATCCCTTGGCCGAACGCCTCGTCTATCGCAACCGCCGCGCCCGTTTAAACATCCGAGTTGTGCCCAATAAGGTCGGGCCCGGATTCGCGTACTCGCCGCGCGATCAAGTCACCCTGAGCATCAGCACCCGCAGCCCCCAAGGCAAGCCGCAGCCGGCGGAACTGGCCCTTTCGGTCGTCGATGACACCGTGCTGTCATTTGCGGACGACAAAACCGGTCACATGCTCAGCCGGCTGTATCTTGAGCCGGAATTTCCCGACAAAGTTCCAGAGCCGAATTTTTATTTCGATCTGACCGAGGCCAAATCAGCGCTGGCCCTGGATCTTTTGATGGGCACGTCGGGGTGGCGCAAATTCGAGTGGCAGCCTGTCTTGAACCCGCCGCCGCCCATATCTACCCCGACTCCCGCAGCATTGGCTGAGCCAGAGGGTCAAGTGCTCGCAGGGGGCGATTTTGGCGGATTGCGCAAGGGGATGGCGCCCGGCATTGGTCCAGGCCCGCTTCCGGCGCAAAAGGCCCTACGCCCGGCGTTGCCGGCCCCGGCTCCGGCCGATGAAAAAGCCAACCTCAGGCCCGCCAAAGATGCGGAAATCGCGAAGCGCGAAGTCGCCGCAGAGGCGCTTGCGAATCGCCGTCTTTTGCTCGCGGATTCAAAAAGCCCACCGCGCGCCAAAGCTGCGGCTGAGCGCCCTGCTCTACCACCGGCCTTAGCGGCCATGCCGCCGCCACCGCTGCCAATCGTCGCTGCGCCGGTCAAGCAAATGATTGCTGAGCCGGCCCTGCGCCGCCCACCGCCGTTGGCCCAGCCGCAAATGCTGCCCGCCGGAGAATTGGCCCGCGCGGCGCCCGAACCCGCCTTGGTCCCCGTTCGAGTGTTTCCAGCACCGATTTATCGCGGCGATTACAGCGGTCCACGCACCGATTTTCGCGAAACCATTGCCTGGCTGCCCACGGTGCAAACCGGCAAAGATGGCAATGCCACCGTCACTTTCTATCTTTCTGACGCCGTCACCTCGTTTCGCGTCATTGCCGAAGGGGTCGGCGGCGGCGCTGCCGGACGAGATGAGACGGTTCTAAAATCCAAGCTGCCATTTAGCCTGGCCGTCAAGCTTCCCGTCGAAGTCAGCGCCAAAGACAAAATTCGTCTGCCTTTGATGCTGACCAATGAATGCAATCGGGCCCTCAAAGTCGAGCTGGAAGCGCACTTTGGCGACCTTTTGGCCCTGGATCGCCCCGTGGAACGAACCAGCGGAAGCTTGGCGCCGGCGGCTCGCGATGCTCTTTACTATCCGCTTACTGTGGCGGGCCGGCAGGGCCAAACGGCGGTGCGCTTTGCGGCCAGCGCCGACGGGCTACGCGATGAATTTGTGCGCGAACTGCGCATTAGCCCCCTTGGCTTTCCGCAGCAGGTAGGCCAAAGCGGTCAGGTTTTGGGGCAATGGTCGGCCGAGCTGGACTTAGGTGACGCGATGCTCGATGCGCTTGACGGTACGCTCAAGCTTTATCCGACGCCGGTCGCAAGCCTGCTGAGCGGACTTGACGGCATGCTGCAACAGCCCTGCGGCTGCTTCGAGCAAGCATCGAGCAGCAATTACCCTAATGTCATGATCTTGCGCGCTCTGAAGCAGCAAGCCATCGCGGATCCGCTGCTTATTGAACGAGCCACTCGTCTTATCGACGATGGCTACAAGCGGCTTATTGGCTTTGAAACCAAAGAAAAAGGCTATGAATGGTTTGGTGCAGTACCCGGGCACGAGGCGCTTAGCGCCTACGGCTTGGCCCAGTTCGTGGACATGAAAGAGATCTACGACGTGGATGGCGAAATGCTGGCCCGTACAGCCGCCTGGCTGCGCGACCGCCGCGACGGCCATGGCGGCTACCTGCGCGATGCCAAAGCGCTGGACAGCTTCGGTGCCGCATCTGCTGCGGTCACCGATGCCTACATTACTTATAGCCTCACCGAGGCACATCAAAACGACCTCGACAAAGAAATAGATGGGGCGGCGCGGCTGGCCAGCGAAACGCAAGACGCCTATCTGCTGGCGCTTTACGCCAACATTTTGCTAAACAGCGGTCGGCAGCCAGCGGGGCAAATGGCCGTGCAGCGGCTTTCTGCCATGCAGGACGAAAACGGAGCTTATACCAAGGCGAATCACAGCATCACCCGCTCTTCTGGCCTCAATTTGCACGTAGAAACGACGGCGCTGGCCGCCATGGCTCTGATCAAGGCGGGCGGTTTTGAGGACAAAGTGCGCCGGGCGATGGAATGGCTGCTCAGCCACCGCGGAGGCTTTGGTGCTTGGGGGGCGACGCAGGCTACGGTGCTGGCGCTTAAGGCGATTACCGCCTATGCCGCAGCCAGTGCGCGCATGGACACGGGTGGCGAGGTCGCGCTGCACATCAACGGCCAACGCCTGGGCGAAATTCGTTATGAGGCGGGCCATCGCGAACCGCTGTTATTTAGCAGCCTGGGGCAGTTTCTAAAACCCGGCAAAAACCGAATTGAACTGCGCGCTAGCAGCCAGGCGCCGCTGCCCTTTACCCTGGGGGTGCAGTACCGCGCATTGACCCCGGCCAAAAGTCTCGAAGCGAAAATCGCGCTGACGACTGAGCTGGAACGTCCGCAGGCCAAAATGGGAGAGTCGGTACGGCTCAACGTCACCGTGACCAACAAGAGCGACAAAGGCCAACCCATGACCCTAGTCCGCGTGGGCATTCCCGGCGGCACCAGCTTTCAGACTTGGCAGCTTAAGGAACTGCGCGACAAGGGCCTTATCGCGTTTTACGAAACCAAGCCGCGCGAAGTGATTCTGTATCTGCGCGAGATGAAACCCAGCGAAGAGCTCAAACTGCCCATTGATCTTTTGGCCGTGGTGCCCGGCGAATATTTGGCCCCCGCGTCCAGCGCCTATCTGTACTACTCCGATGAGCATAAGACCTGGGTAGAGGGCACGCGTATTCGCATCGATCCATAGCCAATCTAAAAGGCTGTGCTAAGTTACGCGAATTGTTCACGTCGCTGTCGCGCGTTCGGCTGCATTTTGCCGTCCGGCTGGCCTGTCTGGGCGTGTTTTTGATTTTTTCCACGGTCGCGACCACGGCCTTGGCCGCTGAAAGTCCCGCTGTGCTGCGCGGACGAGTTTATAAGCGCGGCTCTATCGTGCGCATTTCCCAAGCCGAGGTCGCAGTGCAAGTTGCGGGCGCAAGCTATCGCGCCCAAACCGACGCCAACGGCGAATTCAGCTTGTCTTTGCCGGCGCAATTTTTCGCGACCGGCCAGAAGGTTTCCGTAACCATCACGGCTCCGCATTTTCAGACGCTGCACACTCAAACAGAGCTGACGCCGAAAAGTGGCAGCACTTTTGCCGAATACCTTTTGTCGGCGCAGCCGGCCTATCGCGACCCATTTACCGCCGTGGTGCGCGGCGAGGTCCCAAACCAAGGCGAGCATTTGACGCTGCGCGGCGAAGAACTGACCACATTGCCGGGCACGCTGGGAGATCCGTTTCGTACCATTGGGCTTTTGCCCGGGGTTGCGACTCCGATTCCGCTATTGCCGCTGTTTGTCGTGCGCGGCGCCAGTCCGGGAATGAACGGATTTTTTCTGGACGGCATGCGCATGCCGCAACTTTTTCATCTGCTGGTCGGCGGCGGAGTCATTCATGCGCGCCTCGTCGAGCAGCTCGACTTTTACCCCGGTGCCTATGATGCCTCATACGGACGATATGCCGGCGGCATTATTGATGCGCATACGCGGCCTGGACGCAGCGACGGATATCACGGAGAACTCGAGATAAGGCTTTTTGATATTTCCGCGCTTGTCGAGCTGGCCCTGCCGGCAAATGTGCGTGTGACGCTTTCCGGACACTACGGCTATCCGGGGCCCATCGTGCACGCCATCGACAATCGCATTGGCGTCAATTACTGGGATTATCAACTGCGGCTCGATTGGAAAGGTTTGACCGTACAGGCGCTTGGTTCTTTTGACGAGCTGAGCATCGCCAATGTCGCGCTGACGCAGCGTACCGAAAGAACCGTAGACAATACATTTCGGCAGACTTTTCATCGAGTGCAAGTGCGGCACATTGGCCATTTTGGTCGGCTGACGCTAGAAAACGCGGTGGTCGGCGGTTTTGACGAGATGGCCATTTTTCAGGGCAATGGCGTGCGCAAATTGTCGCTGAACCTGCGAACCATCGCCGCCTGGCGCTGGCCATGGCTGAAGCTGCGGCTCGGGGTAGACAGCGAGCTGTCGCGCTTTGAAGGCAAAAATTTCGCCGCGGATCCGGTGCGGGCGCGTCCCGATGACCTGGGTGAGCTCGCCGGCGCTCGAGATGGCGTCGTCGGCAGCGGCTTTGCAGTGGCCAGCATCGGTCCGCTGCGTGCGCTGACGGCTACCGTCAGTGCTCGCCTAGATGTCTATCACGCCGGCGCCGTAACCCTTTTGGGCATCGATCCGCGCTTTCAGGTACAAGCGGTCTTAAACGACTGGCTGACTCTGCATGCCGGTTATGGCTACTACCAGCAACCGCCGAGTTTTCCGGTGGCCCTGCCCGGAATCGATACATTTGCTTTGCAGCTAGGTCTGCAGCGCGCCATGCATGCGGCGGTCGGCGAGGAGCTAAAACTGCCATGGTCTATGACGCTGTCAGCGACCGGATTTTATCAGCGCTACTTTAATAGTACCGATGTCGTTTTGGACTTTACGCCCATGCTTTGCGCATCGCCGCCGCCCGACTCGCTAACTGGCTATATTGCGGACTTGCTGCGGCAAGTAAACGGAACCTCTTACGGCGTAGAAACCATGCTGCGCCGCCATCATGGCCGCGTTACGGGCTGGCTGGCCTACACGCTCGGTCGCGCCGAGCGCGCCTTTTCCTGCGGGCTGCGTCCGGCCGATTATGATCAAACGCATGTATTGAACCTGGTCGTGCAAGTTCGTCTGCCCTGGAACTTGATGGCCGGAGCTCGCTTTTACTACGCGACCGGTCGCCCTTATAGCAAACTGCGCCCTCCCGATGGCAGCGCGACGATTCGCAATAACGAGCGACTGCCCGATGCCATTCAGCTAGACTTGCGACTGGACCGCGAATGGCTGTTTCGCCGCTTCGCCATCGATGCATTTTTAGAGGTCGTCAATAGCACGTACAGTCAGGCGGTATTCGGCGTTTCCTATCCAAGCGACGGCTCCGCGACCCGTTTTGATCAGCCGATGATAAATGGCTTTCACTGGATTCTTCCCTCCATCGGGGTCCGTGGCCGATTTTGATGAGAAAGACCTCAAACCTATTGATTGACAGGCGACATCGAGTCGCGTACGGTAACTATACTGCACGCCACGTTGTTTATTGTTATAGCCTCACGAACCGTCGTTAAAACAAGCCGATAGATTTCCCCGACAAACCAACCAGGCGCTGTTCGCGCCTTTCACGATCCTGACCGGCCGTGCCTGTCACTGCCGGGCCTATCGCGAGGATTGAATCCGATGAACCTGACCGAGCTGAAGCGCAAGAAGATGTCTGAGCTAGTCCACATGGGCATGGGGCTCAACATCGAAAACGTCTCTGGAATGCGCCGCCAGGATTTGATTTTTGAAATCCTGCGTCACCACTCGTCGAACCGCGGCGAAGTGTACGGCGATGGCGTGCTGGAGACCCTGCCGGACGGTTTCGGCTTTCTGCGCTCCCCCGACTATAACTATCTGCCCGGGCCGGACGATATTTATGTATCGCCGTCTCAGATTCGTCGTTTTGGCCTGCGTACCGGAGATACCGTCGAAGGGCAAATTCGGCCGCCCAAGGACAGCGAACGCTATTTCGCGCTGCTCAAGGTCGAGTGCCTAAACGGCGAGGCGCCGGATTCGCAAAACGAGAAAATCCTATTTGATAATCTGACGCCGCTTTATCCCAACAAACGGCTGCGTCTGGAATACGATTCCAAAAATTACTCGACACGCATCGTCGATATGCTTTGCCCCATCGGCAAAGGGCAGCGCTGCCTCATCGTATCGCCGCCGCGCGCCGGCAAGACGGTGCTTCTGCAGGATATAGCCCACGCCATCACCGCCAATCATCCCGAGGTCTACCTCATCGTGCTGCTTATTGACGAGCGGCCCGAAGAAGTGACGGATATGGCGCGCTCGGTCAAGGGCGAGGTCATTTCTTCGACCTTCGATGAGCCACCGGCGCGTCACGTGCAAGTCGCCGAGATGGTCATTGAGAAAGCCAAACGGCTGGCCGAGAGCAAGCGCGACGTGGTCATTCTTCTGGATTCTATCACCCGTCTCGCCCGCGCCTATAACACCGTGGTACCGCCTTCGGGAAAGATTCTGTCCGGTGGTGTGGACAGCAACGCCCTGCACAAGCCCAAGCGCTTCTTTGGCGCGGCCCGCAACATCGAAGAAGGTGGTTCGCTGACCATCATCGCCACGGCGCTTGTCGATACCGGCTCGCGCATGGACGAAGTCATCTTCGAAGAGTTTAAGGGCACCGGCAATTCCGAAATACACCTCGATCGCAAGCTGATGGAAAAGCGCATCTTCCCGTGCCTAGACATCAACCGCTCGGGCACTCGCAAAGAAGAAATGCTGGTGGATGATCGAGCCCTCGGACGCATCTGGATTCTGCGCCAGCTTCTGCATCCGCTAAACGTCGTGGATGCCATGGAGTTTATGCGCGATAAGATTGCCAAGACGGATACAAACGGCGACTTCATCGCCTCGATGTCCGGATAGCACCGCGTGGTGAGCGTGTAAAAGGAAGATGAATCCGCGGCTTGTGCAGCCGCTCGGCGGACGAGATTTTCAGTTCGACGAGCAGATCGCGCGCTGGCTGGTACGCTGGGTGGACCCGATTTTGCAGCGTTACTTTCGCTGCCAGGTCCGCGGAATTTCCAATCTTCCGTCCACCCAAACCATCTTGGTGGCCAATCACGATGGGGGCATGCTGCCGATTGACGGCTGGTTTATCGGCACCGCCTGGCATCGTGAGTTCGATTTTCGCCGTCCTCTGGCCGTCCTTGTTCACGACATGGTCATGTATTTGGTACGTGGCGTGAATCGCGTCGGTGCAGTGCTCGCCGATAGGCCCCATTTCGAAGCGCTGCTTGATGCCGGACACAGCGTCCTTATTTATCCGGGCGGCTCGCGCGAAACCTTTCGCAGCTTTTTTTCTCGCAAGCAAGTCACCCTGGGACACCGCACCGGCTTTATCAAGTACGCTTTGCGGCGGCACATTCCGATTACCCCCGTGGTTTCAGCCGGAGTGCACGAAACCTTCTTTGTGCTTTGGCGCGGCGGCTGGTTGGCGGATCGACTGGGCATTACTCGGCGCTTTCGTGCCGATGTCTTTCCGGTGGTAGCCGGCCTGCCCTTTGGCATATGGCTGGGCGCGTTTATGCCCCACGTGCCACTGCCCGCCAAGGTCACCATCGAAATTCTGCCGCCTATCGATTTGAATGCCGAAGCCGCGCGAATTCTGGGTCGTCCCTTTGAGGCCCAGGATCTAAACAACTCCTTTCTGATTTCCGCCTGCTTTGAGCACGTACGCGCCAGCATGCAAAAAGCCTTGTCACGACTTTACGCCGAGCGCCGTCTGCCGATTCTTGGATAGCGCCAATCGGCACTTTAGGCGCGTCCACCGAACGTTCTCGACGGCTTTTTAGACGCTGCAAAGTCGGCCGCATACGCTAAGGTTCTGAATAGAAGGAGCCATCAGTGCTGGCCTACGTCTATCTATTCCTGTCGATTTTGCTGGTACTAAATACGTTTGGCTTGGTGGCGCCGCGGCACTACGGCCCGACTTTGGGATTTCTTGGAGCCATTCCATTTCTAGTCCTGATGATGCTGGCGCCACACATCATCATTTTCGGGCTGGTCCTTACCATCGTCGTTGCACTCCATGGCGTGCTTGGCACGTGGGCCGGACAGTGCGGACTTGTGCTGCACATAGTCGGCTGGGGAGTGCTTTTCAAACACTTTTTGAATCTGCGTTCTACCTACCCGCTTCTTGATGGCCGACCCATTGAGGATACCGCGCCGATTTTTGAAAGCGCTGCGCAAAGTCAAAGTCTACCGGCCGCCATTTCTTTGTGGCCTTATCTGCGGCGGCGTACTTTGGCCATGGCATCGGTCGTGGTGAAGCGGTCGATTCTGTACCGCCAAATTGGCGGCGTGCGCTTGTATCTGGATGTCTACAGTCCGCGGGTCAGCCCGACGGCGCTTGAAAACGCTACAGCCGGCCGCAAGCCCCCTTTTTCGTCGATTGTCTACATTCACGGCGGCGCCTGGGTCATTGGAACGCGCCGGCAGTCGCCGTTTATGATGTATGAACTGGCGGCGGCGGGACATGTGGTTTTCGCCATTCAGTATCGGCTGGCCCCGCGCCATCCGCTTCCCGCAGCCATCGAAGACTGCAAAGCCGCGGTCGCCTGGGTGCGCGAACATGCCGCGGCCTATGGCGGCACCGCCGATGCGGTGGTCATCGGCGGCTCAGCTGGCGCCTATCTGGCGGCGATGGTCGCACTTTCGCCCAATGAGAAACGCTTTCAACCCAATTTCGAGGCCGCGAACACAAGCGTACGCGGCGCAGTGCTTTTATACGGAATCTACGACATCGTGGACCGCCTAAAGCCCGCGGCACCGCGATTGCGATTTGTGCCTTCCGATTGGTTTTTTGAATCGGTGGTTTATTCAGCGCGCTATCAAGAACGCCCTGAAATCTTTCACGCCACCGATCCGTTCGCCTATGTCTCGAAGGCGGCGCCGCCGACTTTGTTTATACACGGACTCAACGACACCATCGTTCCCGCGGCAAGTTCTCGCATGCTGCATCAGCGGCTTTTGCAAGCCGGCACAACTTCTTATCTATGTGAAGTTCCCCGCGCGCAGCATGCCTTTGAGATTGTGCCCTCGCCGCTGCATCAGCGCACCTTGCGCATTATTCTGCGCTTTGTGGATGCCGCGCTGCCACCAAGCAGAGACTAGCCGCGCTGCAGCGCCCGCACTGTAAACAGCTCTTCCGAGATTCCGCTGTCTAAAACGTGCTTGGTGGTCAATAGCTCCGTCTGATGATCGTTGCGGCGATGATCGATGAAAATCATCTTTCCGGGCGAAAAATGCGGCGGATTTCCGGCCTTGTTGTCTTGCGCGTAGTCCTGTCGTAGTTGCGTTCGCAACTTCTTGCCACTGGCATCGTAATACTCAATTTTGCTGATCAGCGCCGCTTTGCGATCGATCCACAGTTTCAAGTGTGGAAATTCCGTCTGACGGCCCGGTTTGATGGCCAGATCGACAATTGCCGTATCGCCTTCTTGGCTGCTGTATTTGGGCGTAAACGACGGCGAAAACTCCAGAATGGCCATATCGTCGTTGTTGAGATCCGAGCCCATAAAGCTTCCGCTCATCTGATGCGTCGCCACGCGGCGCACGCGATTGCCAAACGCCGGCAACAGGGCATACATGACATCGGCGCTTTCCAGCAAAAAGCCCATGCCTTTGATGTCGCCCGGGGCCAAAAAGCGCACCAGGCGCTTCTGATTTCTCTGCTGGGTCGCGAATTCGATTTCGCGCTCGACGCGTCCCGATGGCTCTTTGATGATCATCTTGAACAGAAAATCACCATCTTTGAAGCTGTTCATTTGCGTGTCCACGCGTTTGAGCAGCGCTTCTGCGGTTTCGGTCGGTGCCGCTACCCCCGCCGCTGCAGCAGTCGAATCTTTGGCCGCAGCCGCGGTGTCCGGCGCGCTGGCAGTTTGCGCATGCGCCGAAGCAATCAATCCAAGCGCCACAATGGCGCCTGCAGTTGCAAATCTTTGGGAGATCATACGGACTCCTTTTTCAGGTTGTTGCGAATTGGCAGTAGCGCCGGAACCAGCAAGAAGGTAAAGGCCGCCGATATCACCATGCCGGCGCTGGCCAAGCCCCCAAAAAGCCGAATGGGCGGAGCACCACCGAGCATTAGAACGCCCATTCCCATTCCCAGCAGTACTGCGGTCGTGAAAATGACCGGTCCAACAGTTGGAACCACTTCTTCAGGGGAGCGGCGACGCAGGTACCAAATATAGTGCATGGCGAAATCAGCGCCAGAACTCGTCACAATGGAGCCGACGAGCGAAGTTCCTAAGTCGATGGGCTGACCGCAGAGCCCCAGGGTGCCAAAGACGACCAGCAAGGCCAAAATTGCCGGCAACAGCGACAGCACCGCCAACCATAGCGAGCGCTGCGCGACAATCAAGGTCAAAAGCACGGCAACAAGGGTTACGGCCAGGCTGGCCCATTGGTTGTGCTCCACGGCTCGCGAAAAACCGCGATCGAGCATTGGTTCACCGGTCAAGCGGCCGCGCAGCACTTCGGGCGCAGCACCGACCGCGGCCGGCTCAATAGGCGGCTGCAGCGCCGCAACCGCAGTCAGCGTCAACGCCTCTGTCGAAACTTTGCTTTCGAGCGCCGTTTGCAATAGCGCGATGGCGGCTTGCTGGGCGGCGCGCCCGCGAACCATTTCGGCCGCTGCGGCCTGTTCGCTGGCGTCGAAATTTTCGGCGCCGTTTTCCGCTGTATTGGCTTCCGCATTCGCGGCAGCCGCGGCCGGTCCGCCGAGCCCTAGACCTTGGTCTTGCACGCTCTTTACGGCCGCAAGAAGCGCCGGCAAACGCGCCGCGCGCTCGCTTTGCGGCAGCAGCCAGCTTAGTTCTTCGGCAAGCTCAGCAGCTTGATGTGGGCGCAAGACAAAGGGCCAGCGCTGCGTGAAGTACGTTTCTAGCGCATGCAGCACCGGCGCGGCTTCACCAAGCAGACGAATGTGCAAAAGCGCGGCCTTGCGATCGGCGGTTAAAAGCGCCCGCAAAGAGGGTTCGCCCTCTACAAAAAACAGCAAAGTACCGACTTGCGCCCGCGATGCCGGCAATCCTTTTTGCCCAGCCATGGCTTCGCTGACCAGGGCCAAAGGCTCGACGATCGACTGAACCTGCGTGACCTCGGGCAAAGAGCGGGCAAAAGCGCCGAGCCGCCTGACCTCGGCAAGTGCTCGCGGATCGGTCAAATCTCCTTCGACAAGGACCTGAATGAACTGCGACCCGCCAAATGTGTGATCCAAAAAGCGCTGCGCCTGCTCGGGCTCTGAACCGGGTCGAAAAAAAGCCCGCGGCTCCATGCGAACCGTCACTTGCGTCATTCCGCCGCCGCAAAGTACCGCCAGGAGCAGACAAGCCGTAATCACCCACAGCCGGCCGCGGCGGGCCAGGCGAAATCCGCGTAGTAGCGTCTGTCCCAGGGCGGCAAAACTGGCCGGTTTTTCGTTTGCCGCCGAGGCTGGTTCCCAGCGCGCTACCACAGCCGGCAATACCGTCAGCGCAAACAGCAGACAAAACATCACGCCGAAGCTGCACGCATAGCCAAAGGTGCGCATCGCACGAATGTTCATCACGGCAAACGAAAGGAATCCCAGGCAGCAGTTCAAAGCGGCTACGGTCACCGGCATTCCGGCGATGCGAATGGCGCCGACCGCTGCCGAAAGCGGACTGCCGCCGCTTTGTTTTTGCGCCTGGCGCAAAAGGTAATAGCGTCCCAGGATGTGAATGGCGTACTGGCTGCCCGCCGCAAACAAGATAAGCGGCAAGGTCCCGGTGACCACGGTAAAGGACTCCCCCCAAAATCCCATGCCGCCAAGCACCAGGACTCCGGACAGGGCGACCGTCGCCACGGTTAACACCACCGGCAACACCCCGCGAAACGCCAGAAGCACGATCAGCAAAAACAAAAGCAGCGCCAAGGGCGTCAGCCGCCGTACATCGCGCTGCGTATCTTCATAAATCGATTGGCCGGCAAAGGGAGCGCCGCCAAAGTACACATCGGCGACGTCGGCAAACTCGGCCAGCGCCAAAACGCGGGCTTTTTCGGCCAACGCCTGCACTTTGCCGCCTTCGGACAAAAACACCATCAATAGCGCCGCCCGCCCGTCGCTAGAAATGATGCTGCCCCGCACTTGCGGCAGCGTTAGCGCATGCGCTTTCAGCAAAGCCAGCGCCGGCTGGCTGGGCAGCGGCGACGGCAAAAGCGGACGGATGTCCACCCCGCCCTCGCCCGGATGCAGATCGGTCATCGTCGCCAAAGAGACCACTCGATCCACACCTTGGGTGTTCTTGAGCGTTTCAGACAGCCGCGTGATGCGCCCTAACATGTTCGCAGTGAACACTTCACAGCCGTCGATTTTGGGCTTGATGCCAATCAGCGCCACGCGCATGGCGCCAAAGCGCTGCGCCACCTCCTTGAAGGTCGAGACTTCTTTTTCGCCTTCGGGCAAAAAGACCATCACGTCGTCTTCGTTGCGCAGCTTGGACAAGCCGAAAAGACCTAGCACCGCCAATAAAGCGGTGACTACGAGCAGCAGCCGCGGCATCGCCAAAATCCGCCACGGTCCCGCCAAAGAATCTTTGAAGGTGCTCACAGGTACCCCATCTACCGACGCAAATAACGAGGCAACCTACCCAGTTTTCGATTCTCGAGCAAGTGCCCAATCTTTTTGCGAAACCGGCCGATGGGCCGAGGCGAGGGACTAAGAAAGACGCAAAGCGGACCGAAACTGCAGCGTGTCGTCGAGCTTATACGTGGGTGCGGGCGCGGCCGTTGCTTGGCTGATGGGCGTGATTGACGACAATGGTGCGGCCACCAAATTTAGAGCCGTGCAGCTCCGAGATGGCAGTGTCGGCCATCTGCGGTTCGGTCAGCTCGACAAAAGCAAAGCCGCGCGGGCGGCCAGACTCCCGATCAGTGATGATCTTAATTTGCGAGACTTGTCGCGAACCCGACTGCTCAAAAAGCTCGCGTATCGATAGCTCACTGGCGTTGTACGGTAAATTACCAACATAAAGACGTGTTCCCATAGCCAAATCCTTTCTGCACAGCAATCAGCTTCGTCAGGCTGGCCCCCCTTAGCGGTGCCTCTCATGACTCGCCCGAGGAAGCTTGCATTTCTAGAATATGCAGTTTGTGCAGAATTGTATAGCGCACTAAATAGTGTCTTAAATTACAGGTATTTCTGGCTAGCGACAGAATGCTGCGACTGCGCCGAGCGGCGCAGATCGTCGAGCGCGCGCATAAATTCGATGGGCGGCGGACGCTGCAGGCTCTGCTTTTGGCCGGTGCTGGGATGCTCAAATCCCAGCGTTTCGGCATGCAAAAGCAGGCGCGGCGACGGCAGCGGCGAAAGTCCCTTTTTCAAAAAGTCGCGGATATAAACCTGCTCACCGATGATCGGGTGACCTGCTTCGGAAAGATGGATGCGAATCTGGTGAGTTTTGCCGGTCTCTAAGGTCACCGCGCACAGCGTGGCGATCTGCCCGATAAATTCCAGCCCCTGCACGTGCGTCACGGCATGCTTGCCGGGGCTGTTTCGAACTGGCGCAAAAGAACCAGATCGCGATGGCATGTGGCTACGCACCGAGCCGCGCAGGCCGTCTCCGCGGTCCTCGACGAAGTAGCTGGCGATGCGGCGATCGGTCAGCCGCCCATGAACCACGCAAAGATAGCGCCTTTCGATATCGTGCTGGCGCCACAGGGTTTGCAGATTGCGCAGCGCCGTTTTGGTTTTGGCGAACAGCAAAAGGCCCGAGGTTTCTTTGTCGATGCGATGCACAGTGTGCAAGGGCACGCCGGTGACCTCGGCGGCGCTGCGGCCCTGAGCGCGCCACGCGGCGCGTATTAAGTCCATGGCGGTGTCGCTGTCATCGCGTTCATAAGGAACGCTCATGACTCCGGCAGGCTTGTCGATGACCACGACTTGCGAATCTTCGTAGACGATGGCCGCCAAAGCTTGGGCCGCTCGCGGCGACAGCGGACGTGGCGCCGTGTGACGCACGACGATGGCGGTGCCGGCGCGCATTCGCACCGCAGAATTCAAAGCCGGGGAATCGCCTACAAAAACTTTGCCGCGCTCGCACAGCGTCCGCGCGCCATTCCACGACAAACCCAAGCGCAATCGCAGCACCGCAGCCAGCGTCTGCCCTTCTTCCTCAGAAGCGACAATGATTTCATTCATGCCCGCAGCTTATAGCAACCCGCAGGATGCATGCGGAGAGAGTCTCTTTATGAATGGAACTAGCGGCGGCTGATGATGGCGGCGGTGACTCGCATTTCATCCACCAAGGCTTGAGTGGCTTTGTCCTTGGTTTTGTCGATTTCAATCTGAGCGGCCAGCGCCTTTTGCACGTCTTGATCGGTCTTTTTGGCAAGACGGGTCAAGGCGAACATGATGCCAAAACGCGGCGCTGGATCGCGGTAGCCAATGTTTTTGATCAAGAAAGGCAAGCCGTCACGTCCCATGCGCGACAGCATGAAAGCGGCTTTTTCAGCGCGAGCGCTGGCTTTGGCCTTCTCGTAATCAATAAACGCTTTTTTGTCGTCGTCTTTGCCTTTTTTGGATTCCTCAAGCCGATCCATTTCCTTGGCTTGCGACTCCAGCATGTTGCCGTAGCAGGCGACGTCTTTTTTGCACTGCTTGACCGCTTCAGCGCGCGCCACGGCGTTGTTAAAAGTAATGGCCGCGTCGGTGTCCGGCGGTGCGGCTTTGGCCAAAGGCGCAATCTCAGCCGATAGATCGGTATCGCACAAGCGACCGTACTGCGTCACCGCCACGGCGGCTAGCATCGCCTTGTCGCTGTCGATCTCAGGCAGGTCGTCCTTTTTCTTGCCATTTTTTACATAGGGCGTCTTGGCAGCGGACAAAATGGCGGGCAATGCCTCGGTCGCACCAAGAAGATTTAGGCCTTCGGCAGCGGCGGCGCGCAGTTTGGCCGGACGTTTGCCATCTGACAAAATTCCGATGAGTGCCTTGGCCGCCGACGGATCGCCTAGAAGCCCTAGAGTCTGTAGCACCGACTGATGACCGGACACGCATTGCTTCGAGCCGGAAATACAATCAGCGGTCAGGCCCTCGTCTTTTTTGCCAAGCTCGGCAAGCAGCGCTGGCACCGCTTTTTTATCGCGCAGATCACCAAGGACGATGGCCATCTTCTGAACGATGAGGCCGGGCACGAATTCACCCTTTTTGGCATCTTCCTCGAGCGCGCTATTTTTGCGCTGCAGCGCCTCGATGACCTTTTCAGTGGCCGGCTCGCCAATGCGCGCCAAAGCAATGCGGCAGGGGGTAAAGATGTCGCTGCCGCGGCCGGTCATAAACAGCCCGCGAATCAGCGATGGAACGGAACGCGCATCGGCAAATTCGCCTACATGACGGGCCGCTTCTTTATTTAGGAAAAAGTCCTGCTCATCGGCCGAGGTTTCAAGAACTTTGTTAAGCGCCGGAACTCCTGCCGGATCCTTGATCGCGGTCAGAGCTTTCATCGCCTCGACCTTGACCACATTGGCGCGAGTTTTTATGGGAAGTTTTTTCTCCAAAACTTTGATCAAATCCGGCACCGCTTTTTTGGCGGCTTCGCGCCCTTTGTCATCGCGGCTCGCCAGTTCCCAAATTCCGGTGGCGGCGATGGAGGCATTTTCGAAATTGTCGTCCGAATACTCGAGCTGCTCGATAAACAAATCGAGGGCTTTTTCCGAACGAATCTTGGTAATCGCCTTCAAATGCTGCGCATCGCGCGTCTTTTTGAACAGGGCGGCTAACGGCGCCACCGCTTCCTCGATTTCCGGAGGCCGATCTTTGGCAGTGGCCAACCGTTCGAGCTGCCGAATCGCTTCCTTTTGCTCACGTATGTCGTTTAGCTGCTTGATCCAAGTCTTGGGATCTTGCGGATCATCCATGCAACCGGAAACAAAGCCCAAGCCCAAGGACAACGACAGGCAAAAAGACAGCGAACGCGACCTCGCGATGACTCTTTTTTGCGCCATGGCTAAAACTCCAGAGGCGAAACGCCTCCTATTCAACAGGACAAACCGCTCAATGTACCGCCGCGCAGGTCTGTCCGCGATTGGAAAGACGCTCGACGAGACCGGCTGTCACCCAGCGAATTCATAGGTTTCAGTCTGCTCGGCTGATTTTATCGAGACGACTTGCGGAAAGATAGAGGGGAACAGCGAAAGCGGTATCGATAATTGGCAGGACGGCTTAGACCTGATTCGGCCCACCCGCGATATGAGGCGGGTGAGCCAAACCCACAGGCGATATTAACCGCCGCCGCCTTTGGCTTTTTGCTGAACGGCGAAGTTGACGTTCATATAGCCGGCGACCGCGCAGGTGTACATCACCTTTTTGATGACTTTAAAGTCAATCTGCCGATCCGCCTGAACGATAACGATGCCCTTCCAATCTTCGGGATTTGGATGCAGAAGTTTGAAGTTATTCTTCAGCACGACCAAATCATCGTGAAGCTGCGGAATTTTCCAGTCGATGGTGTTTTCGCGCGACAGCTCACCCGAATCGGCTTTGGGATCGCCGTTTAGCGTCACCGCATCTCGTGAAATCGAAATAATCGGCGCCTGTTCCAGATCTTTGTAATTTACCGCCTCAGGCAGCGTGATGTTTTTGGATACCGTCAAAAGCTCGCCGGATGCCGAAAACGTCTGCAAGAGGAACACGACAAGGATGGTCAACATATCGACCATCGACGTGAGGTTTAGATCGGCGTAACCCGATTTTTTTCCTGTGCCGTGTTTGGTAATAAACTTCAGCGGAATAAACTTCCGCAGACGCGGACCAGGGGGCTTTATCAGCCCAGGCCGATTGATTGCACTGACCGACATGGCTAGCCTCCAGTCCCCTGATCGGAGAGGTTAATGTTAGGGAACTTGGCCGAAATCACCACATCCATCGTCTTGACAACCTTATTGTAGACAACGCTGTCATTGGACTTGATGGTGATATCGTCCTGGTCCGGATGGTCTCTTTTGGCCTTCTCCATCGTCTCGGCCAGCTTCGCGTAGTCGTACTCTTCTCCTTTCATTTCAATCGGCGTACTTTCGCCCGTCGACTTGGAGAAGACGTAGCCGTCTTTGTTGATATACAAGGTCAATGACACTTTTGGTGTCGGCGGTTCATCGACTGCGCCCGATGGCGCTTTGCTCTTTTGCGTCACGTCCATACGCGCCAATTGCGTCCATACGGCCGTGATTAGCAAAAATGAAATACAGCACGACAACAAGTCAATGAACGGGACCAGGTTGATCGCGGCATCGAGCGGTTTTTTACCGCCTTTACCGCTTGGCGTAGGTGCAGCGCCGCCCATCGTTAGACTCCTTTGTCTCACCCCCGCCGCGCATTTGCGCGGGAGGCGGCCAAATCACTTTACGGGTTGCCTGCGCTGGCCTTCATTGCACTCTTGTGACCCACGACCAGGTTCACGACCTGTACCGACAGCTCATTGATGTCGTCGATCGTGTGCTGGGTCCAACCATTCAGGATGGCGAACCAGCCGAGCGCGGGGACGGCGCAAACCAGGCCGAACGCGGTGCAGTTCATGGCTTCGGAAATGCCTTTGGCAAGCAGAGTCGCCTTCATCGAGGGGTCTACACCGGCGACACCGCCGAACGAGTGAATAAGACCAATGATGGTGCCGAGCAGACCTACAAGGGTTGCGACGTTGCCAAGCATGGCCAGGTAACCAGTACGAGCTTCCAGTTTGGGAATCTCTTTGAGGGCTTGTTCATCCATAGCGGCCTGCACTTCGGCATCGGGACGATTGAACTTGGTCAAACCCGACTGAATGATGCGAGTCACCGGCGTCGGATTGCCACTGCAGACTTTGACAGCGCCCTGAATGTTGCCGGCCATAATCTGGCTTTTCAAAAGCGAAAGCAGCTTCTCTTTATCGATGCCCGCCTTCTTTAGATAAATGCATCGCTCAATAGCGATACCCCAGGCGATGATCATAAGGCCCAAGATGGGCCACATCGGCCAGCCACCTTCATGAAATGCATCTGCGAGACCTTTGAGGAGCGACATGTCTTAGGACCTCCAAAATGGACAGGTTGTCAGTACCGGCAGTCTAGCAAGCACATACAGTGCCAAACTTGAGAAAATAGAGGTTTAGGCGAGAAACTACGCAGAATACAGAAATAACTCATTTGGTCGAACCAATTTCCGAGGCATTGCGCAACGGAATCGGGGCATTTCGCTACAGTGGGTTCCCTTTCTAAAAAGGGGCAGCAAGCCCTGGCTGTAGGACGCGATGTATGGTTTGGTGACTTATCGACTGGATCATTCCCACGGTTGCCGCGACCGCCCTGCTTGGTTTTGCCGGCTTTGTGCTCTGGCGCTTGTGGCGCAGCCTCAGGCTGGGCACGTCCATTCGCATGCAAGTTTTCGTCGGAATGGCGGTAGTATCGGGCAGCTTCGCGGCCCTGCTTGGGCTTCTGGCGGTACGCGGGCTGGAATCTCGCGCCGCTCGCATCGATGCCGAGGTCGCGCAAGAAAACGCCGACCTTTTGGCGCGGGTGCTGGCCGCCGCCAGCGAGCCACCGGCTCAGGTTGCGCATCGGCTGATTGGCGTTGGCGGACTGCGGGTCGAAATTTTGGATGAGCAGGGTCAAGTGCTGTACGCCGCTGGGGTGCTGCCCAAAATCGCCGTGCAGCGTAGCGCACCCATTGTCGGGCCGCATGGCCGTCTAGGAACGGTGCGCGTCATGCGGCACAGCCTGGGGCTGACGCAGATTCTGCGCGGTGCCGCCGGACGTGTCGCGGTCCTGTCATTGCTGCTGGTCATTGCCACGGCCTGCGCCGCCGCTCTTATTGGACGGGCCATCGCCAAGCCCATCGAACGGCTGACACAGGCCGCCTCGCGCATTGCCCACGGCGAAAGGCAGGCCGTGTTGCCCCGCCCCTTTGGCCGCGAGGTCCGCACGCTCAGCGCCGCCGTCGAATCGATGCGGCGCGAGCTCGAAGGCCGCCACTTGGCCGAACGCCTGGCCGCCGATCTTTCGCACGAACTGAAAAATCCGGTGGCCGCCATTTCTGCGGCCGCCGAAGTACTTATCGACGGCGCCCTTGACGAGCCAGTCGCCGCGCGCCGCTTCGTGGAGCACATTTGTGAAGCGACTCAGCGACTACTCGGCATTGTCAACAACCTGTTGGCGCTGACGCGACTGCAAGCTCGCGGCGTCGCCGAAGAAATCGTTGATATCGTCGAATTGTGCCGCCAGTCGCAGGAAGCGCACGCGGCACGCGCCGCGCAAAAGCGCCTGCAAATTGCGCTGGCCACGCCGCTCGATACCAAAATTTTAGTGCGCGGGGATCCCACTTGGCTGCGACGTGCAATCGACAATTTAGTAGATAACGCCCTGGTCTTTGCCAAACCCACGCTGGAGGGCGGCCCCGCGGTAAGCATCGGCGTATGTGCAGATCGAGCGCATTGGGTTGCCATTGAAGTTACAAATGCTGGGCCAGGTGTTCCTGCCGAAGTGCGCGAGCGCTTGTTCGAACGCTTCGTCACCACCCGTCGTGAAACCGGCGGCAGCGGTCTGGGCTTGGCAATCGTTGCTGCCGTCGCCGCCGAGCACGGCGGCAGCGTCGCCTTGGTAGCGGCGGGGCCGCCGCAAACGCGTTTTCGGCTGGAACTGCCGCGCGACATTCACGAGATCTTCTCTCGAACTTCCCGCTAGCTTCATGTAGGCATGTAACCTCTTACGCCGTACCATCTCTCAGGGCACAGATTACGCCTTCTTTTGTACGAAGCTTGGCTTACGAGATTCATGATGAAAAAAACACCTGACCACGTTGCTGTCCTTACAGGAACATCTGACAGCATTTTGCACGAAGCATTGGCGGCGGCCAGCTTGCGAACTGCTCGCTCGATCCTTGGGGCGGCGCAAAAGACCGAAGTGCGCTTTCTAAGCTTTTACACCGAGGCTGCCTCCGAAGCGCAAAGCGCCGCCGAAGCAGACCTGCTGGCACAGACGCTACACGGCGAAATCAGCGAAGTTCGAAACCAAGGTCTTAGCGTGCAGATTCGCGCGCAAAGCGGTCGCCGCGACATTGTAGAGGCCACCCGCAAGCTGGCAGCCAAAGTAAAAAGCGGCCGTCTGCACCCCGACGAGCTGACGCTAGAGATGCTGCGCCAAGCTTTGCCCGCGGCAGCTTTTCCCGATCCCGACCTCATCATTCTTTGCGGGCGCAAAGCCAGCGAGCAAGTCGCCCCAAGCTGGCGTCTGAGCGATCGCTTGTGTTTTGAGGGGGCCTACGCCGAGTTTTACTTCTGCGCCGCTCCGTTTGCCGAGTTTGCTATCGCCGACTGGCAGAGCGCCCTGCACGATTACGGTGGCCGCGACCGTCGCTTTGGACGCAGCACATCCAGCGAAGCGCTGCCCCAAGGTCGCAGAACAGAGGCCGCGACCATTTCCCCTGAAAACTGCATTTTTTAGTTAGCTAGATCGCTAGATAGTTGTGACTAGAATCATGCGGCCGTGCTATTTTAGGCAGAAGTTTCCTCTATCTACGCGGCCTCCTCATGCACCCAGAATCGACACCAACCTGGCTTGTAGGCCCAGAAATTCCGCCCACGCAGCGGATCGGGACCATTCTTAGCGGCAGCTACCGCCTCGACGCGTTTCTAGGTCAGGGCATGACCGGAATCACCTACAATGCCTGGCACCTGCGTCAAAAGCAGCCCTACGCGGTCAAGCTTCTGCATCGCGAGCTACAGCCCACCCACGAACGCGTACTGCGTCTGCGCACTGATTTGCGTGTGCTTTCCGGGTTGCGCCGTCAAGGTTTTCTGCCCGTCGAGCTTAGCTTTGCTCCAGACGGTGCGCCGTTTTTGGCTTCCGAACTGCTTATCGGCGAAACCTTGCGCGAACGGCTGGCGCGCGGCCCCCTGCCCTCGCTGGCGGCGGGAATTGTCATCGCAGCGCTGGCGCGGGCCCTGGAAGAAGCACATCGTCACGGCGTCGTCCATGGCGATCTGCGGCCGGAAAATGTTCTTTTGCCCTCCGAAGCGGGACGCGAAGTCGAAGCCGGACAGCCGGTGCTTTTGGATGCCGCTCTGCACCATTTGCGCCGGCGGCCGATTGGTCTAGACGAATCGCTGCCGCTCGATAAGCTGGCCTACCTTCCCCCCGAGCAGACGAGCGGCGAGCAGGACTCGGCCGACGCCGCCGGAGACATGTTTGCCCTGGGCGCCATTCTTTATGAATGTTTGACCGGCAAATCGGCCTTTTATGCCGACGAGCTTGAAGTGGTTTATGAAAAACTGTCTCAGCCGCCGGCCAAGCTGGTGCTGCCGCGTGAGGTCGGTGCGCCGCCAGGCCTGGCCGAAGCGCTCGATGAGGTCATTGCCCGCGCCTGCGCGCGAGTTCCGGCCGATCGCTACCCCGACATGGGCGTACTGTTAGAAGCGCTAAGCGATGCTTATAAGCGCGTTGGCTTGCCGCTGCCTCCCGCCGATGAACGGGTGGCCATCGACACCGTACTTTTGCAAAACCGCGGTTTGCGCAAGCGAACTGTCGCTGTCAAAAAGGTCAGCGCGGGCACTTCGGCAACGACCGAAGCCATTGCCGGTGCCACCGCCTCCGGGCGCATCGCCGGAGACGCCGCAGGCGGCAAAGCCGCGTCCACCGACATGGCCAAGCCCGTGCTGCCGGCAGAGTCTGCCAAGGCAGAAGAGCCGGCGCGGACTACGCAGACCCCACGCCCGGGGCTGGCGGCGCATAGGGCCACCCCGGTTCCTTCGGCGGAAACTCCCAAACGAGCGCAACAGCGTTCGACGCCCCCAGCGGCCGCCGCGCCAGCCTCTTATCGAAGGGCGACACCCGCACCGGGCAGCTTCGGCCAAGGATCGACCAGTCGCGTCACCCCCGCCCCGCGGCAGCCCACTCCAGTTCCTGCGGTGCCGTCTGGAACAGTGCGCAAGCAAACTCCGCCCCTGGGCCTTTATTCCGAGTCCAGCAAGGTCATGCCTGCGCCGACCGCGACCGAGCCGAAAAAGAAAACCGAAAGCACCACCGCCAAGCATCGCGCGGTGCGGCGGACCGTCAAAGCTCGCGATCTGGGCCGGCTTTTGGCCGAGATCGCGGCAGGTCGGCTCGATCCGACGCAAGCCATGGCCATGGCTGCCGGGCAAGAAGATCTTCCCGAATCCGAAGCCCCGGCCGAACCAACCGAGCAAGAACGCATCATTGCCGAAGGCCGCGCCGCAGTCCTAGCGCGCGCCGAGGCCGCCAAGAAAAATCGCCAGGCCGAAGCCGATGAACGCATGCAACGGGCCCAAGAGCAACAGCGGCGCCTGTTAGAGCAGGCCCGCCAGGAAACCCTGGCCCGCATGCGAGCCGAGATGGCCGACAGCCGACAGCCCGGCAAATCAAGCAGCAAGGACGGGGAAGATAAAGCGCCGCAGGCCGATTCCGAGCTTTTGGCCGAAGCCGAGCGGCAGCGGCACAGCCTGGAAGCCGAGAGGCAGGAAGCAGAACGCCAGGCAGCGCTGGAAGCGCAGCGCGCCAGTGATGAAGCGGCAGCGGCAGAACTGGCCCGCAACGAGGCTGGCCGGGCGGCTGCCGCCCTGCGTGATGCCGAGCAGCGCGAGGCCGCCCGTGCCGAGGCGATGCGGGTACAGACCGAACGCGAAGCTGAAGCGCGCCGACTGGCCGAGCAAGCCGAGGCCGATCGGCAGCGCCAAGTTGAAGCCGCCGAGGCCGCGGCGCTCTTGGCCGACGAAGCCCGAGCTTGGGCCAGCGAAGCCGCCGAAGCCGCCGCGCTCGCCCGCAGCGAAGCCGAGCGCGAAGCCGAAATGCTGGACTGGGAAGATGGACTTGTCGAGGTCGTGGATCGCAAGCGACCACCGCCCAAGCCGCCGGCCAGTCTGCGGCACAAATCGGAAAAAGCACTACAGGCTGCCGCCGATGCGGCACACGCCGAACAGCGTGCCGAGCAGGCCGCGCTGCGGGTCGAGCAGGCACGTCTGCAAGCCGCCGCCATTGCTCACGCTGCCCAGGAAGCGCGTTTCGCGGTCACCGCCGCCGAAAATGCTCGGGCGCGGGAAGCAGAGGAACTGGCCGAAGCTGTGGCCTCTGCCGAGGCCGCGCGGGCTCGAGATCAGGAACTTTTGCAACTGGCAGCAGCGGCCAGCGAGCGGGCCACAGCTGCTGAATCAGCGCGCCAGCGCCATGTTGTGCGAGTCACTCGAGTCACCCAAGCGCTGGCGGTGCTCAAGCAGGTTCAGGACATGGCCCAGCAAGAGCCGACTCCGCCGGCCATTGCTCCGGCCGCAGACGCAGCAGCCGGGGTGCGGGGGCCTTCAGGAGCCCTCGCGGTCAATTCGCCGGCCACATCGACGCCGGCAGCAGCCGGGGCGGCAGCTCAGGGCGCCCTCCGGCCGGAGCCGAGCGGCATCTACGCCGGATATACGCTTGGTGACGCGCTTCGCGAAGCCAGCGGCGGGCTTAAGACCTCGCCGATGGTCAACACCGGCTCGCGACCAGAGTTTACCGGCCCCTACGCGCCGGCCCAGATCACCCCTGCCGTCGAACAAGCGACCCAAAGTCCGACGCGGCCGATGCAGGTCATTCCCCTGACCGGGCAGGAACCCAGCGAAGTGGTGGAAATTTCGGCCATGCTGCCGGGTTCGGCGATGCCGGTTCCAAATTCCAAACCGGGAATCTCATCGAGTATGCCGGCGACCGGGGGACAGATCGGCTCCACGTCGATGCCGTCGATTTCGGGCAGCATTTCGGTGCCCGCGATGCCGTCGCCGGGCGGAAAAGCGGATACGCGCCAGATGGCGATGCCGCAACTTATCCCCGCATCGCCCCCCGGTGAGTCTAGCGATTTTACGTTCACCGTCGGACAATTCGTCGTTACGGTGATTGTCATTTCTTTGCTGTCAGCAATCATTGGCGCCCTGATTGCACTTTTGGTGATGCAGCGCAATCAGCCGACTATGCCGCCCACCATTGAGCGGCCGATGATGCCAAGCAAGATGCCGGGCGAGGAGCTACTTCCCGGTCCCGCGCCCGCTCCGCCGGTGAGCACACCCCCCGTAGCAGTGGCGCCGTCTACGGATACAACTGGCAACCGACCAGCTACCGCCTTGTTGCCGTCTTCGCCACCGGACTTGGCCTCGGCGGTGTTAGAAGGACCGCCGCCGATCAATGTTGCGCCGCCACCGCCGAGCGCTGCACCTGTGCCGGCGATTCCCTCGCGACTGCGGCCCGCGACGGTAAAGCTGCCGCCGCTGCGCCTATCGACCGATCTGCCGGTGTTAAAGCCGCGTCTGCCGGTTCCGCTGGTGCGACCGGGCGCGGCGCCCGCTTCGGCCCAGCCGACGACTTCGGCAGGTGAAGTCAAACCTTTAGGGCCTGCCGCAAGCGAAGGCAAATCCGGCGGAGACAATAAGCCGCACGACGAACCACCGGTCGAACCCAAGGCCCCCGAAGCCAAGCCCGCAGGCGAGCCCAAAGAAGCCGCCAAGCCCAAACCCGCCGCGCCGCCGACCCCGACGACTGGCGAGGACGGCCTGCGCAATCCGTTTGGGCCGTAGTTTTCCTCTTCACAAAGCGACGCAAAATCGCCCCCTTTTGGGGGCTGCATTGGGAAGCGCTGCGATTATTTGGGCGTCAGCGTCGGCGTACCTCGCGAATGCGCAAAGCGCCACAGGGCGATGCCCCCGCCAATCAATAGAAAAGCGACGAGAAGCGCCAAAAGGCCGGCAATGAGCCGGCGCCAAAACGCTTCCGGCCTCGCATTCGAAATGACCGGATAGCCTGAACTGCCCGAAATTCGCTTGCCGCGCTGAAGCAGCAACAAATCCATTTCTTTGTGCAGAAGTTGCTCAAAGTCGCGCAGCGCGGCATAGCGACGCGCCGGCTGCTTTTCCAGCAACTTTAGGACCAAAGAGTCCAGTCGGCTGGAAATGCCCACACCCGGGGCGCGCCGACGAATGGCCAAAGGCGGCGTCGAGATGTGCTTTTGAAGCAGCTCATCGGCGGTCACTGCTTCGAACAAGACCTTGCCGGTGAGCATCTCGTAAAAAATGCATCCCAGTGCATATTGGTCGGTGCGCGCATCGGAAGGCTCGCCCCGCACTTGCTCGGGCGACATATAAAGCGGTTTGGTCAACGACGCGCCCGGAATCGTCAAACGCCCCGATTCCTCGGGATCGATGTCTTGCACGGGAATCGGAATCTCATCGGTGATGGCCATCGGATCGACGTTGGAAATCTCTTGGTCCTCGATGAGGCCAAAATCGACGATCTTGATGCGTTCCTTGCGGTTCTCCTCTTTCAAAACAAAGATGTTGTCCGGCTTCAGGTCACGGTGAACGATGCCCAGGGCATGAATGGCATCCAGGGCGCGCGCGGTCTGCAGGGCAATTTTGCAGGCCCGCACGGGTTCGACGGGCCCGGCTTGCAAAACTTGAGACAGCGGCGGACCGTCCAAAAATTCCGTGATTAGATAGGAACGACCATCGGGCAGCACTCCGACTTCGGCAATGTTTACGACGTTTGGGTGCTTTAAAGAAATCGCCAGCTCGCATTCAATAAAGAAGCGCTGCTGCGCGGCATCGGGCAGCGGCCGCCGAAGGACTTTGATCACGAAAATTTCTTCGGTCGCGATATGCCGGGCCTTGTACACAACGCCGCGGCCACCGCGACCAAGGCGGTCGAGGATCTCGTAACGTTCTCCGAGGATGGTTCCGCGCAAATCGTGAAAACCGTCTGGACGTTCGTTGGCGGTGGCCGCTGAGGCGGTATTTTGTGGCCTCGACGAAACTGCGGCGCTTTGGGCCAGGGCAGAAGCGGCGCATGCGTGGGAAACGTCGTAGGAATAAAGCGTCTGACAGGCGGAACAGCGGCGGAAAAGGCTTGTGGCAGGGCGCGCTTGGTTCATGCGAATCCGGACATTATGTCTCGTCAGAACGATTCTCGAAAGTAGGCGGCGACAATCACGCTTGTTTCATGACCCAATCCACACTGCAATCGCAAACAGTGCTAGGCGTTCGTGGCCTGCCGTGACAGTCTGCTCTTCTGAATTTGATAGGAGAGTCGTCAATCGTGCGTTTTGCAGATCTTGGACTTATAGAGCCGCTTCTGGCTGCGGTGCGCGCCGAAGGATATGAAGAGCCGACGCCGATTCAGGCGCAGGCCATTCCAAAAGTGCTGGCCGGCCACGACCTTTTGGGCCTGGCCCAGACGGGGACTGGCAAGACAGCGGCTTTCGCCTTGCCGATTTTGCAGGGGCTGCATCAGCGCGGCTATCGCCCGCATGGCGAACGGCCGCTGCGCGTGCTGGTGCTTACGCCAACGCGAGAATTGGCCGCGCAGATTGGCGATAGCTTCGCTACGTATGGCAAAAACCTCGGCTACAAGCATGTGGTCATTTTCGGGGGCGTTGGGCAGCAGGGGCAAGAACGGGCATTGCGGGCCGGCATCGACATCTTGGTGGCCACACCCGGACGTTTGCTGGACCTAGCGAGTCAGCGCCTGGTGCATTTTGCGCACCTGGATGTGTTCGTGCTCGACGAAGCTGATCGCATGCTGGACATGGGGTTTATTCACGATGTGCGCCGCGTCATCACATTATTGCCGCCGCGGCGGCAGACGCTGTTCTTTTCAGCCACGATGCCGCCCGAGGCGCAGCGCCTGGCCGATGTGCTGCTAAAAAACCCCGAAACGGTGGCAGTCGCGCCGGTTTCTTCCACTGCCGAGCGCATCGAACAGTCAGTCTATTTCGTCGAGAAAAATGACAAACGGGCGCTGCTTGTAGAAGTCCTGCGCGACACGCAAAAAAAGCGGGTACTGGTATTTACGCGCACCAAACACGGCGCCAACCGCGTCGCCGAGCACCTCCACAAAGCCGGCGTGCGAGCCGAGGCGATACACGGCAATAAGTCGCAAGGCGCACGCGAGCGAGCCCTGCAAAATTTCAAAAGCGGCCACTCGCGTGTACTTGTTGCGACAGATATTGCCGCACGCGGCATCGACATTGATGACATCACGCACGTGATCAATTTCGATCTGCCTGAAGTGCCTGAGACCTATGTGCATCGCATCGGCCGCACCGCTCGAGCCGGAGCGTCAGGCATTGCTCTTGCTTTTTGCGATCGCGAAGAGCGCGGGCTTTTGTCAGGGATCGAGTCGCTGACGCGTCTGCCCATCCCCGTGGTGACCGAGCATCCTTATCGGTCGGCCTTGCCGCCGCCCGCGGCTCGAGAAACACAAAATCGTCGCCGAGGCAGCGAAACGCCTCGGCCTCCGGGTAGCGGCAGAAAACGCCGACGACGGCGCAGCCCATCCGGCGACAGCCGCGCGCAAGCTTAGAGTTGCAGATTTAAAAGACTGTCCATAGGGCCTTTGGGCCCTACGGACAAATCTTCAGTTTTGCAGGTGGTGGCGGTTGTCTTGCGAAGAAGAGCGCTTAGCGAGAAATCTTGGCAGTCGGCGGCAGCATCAGTGTCAGACCAACGCCGAAGTATAGATTGTTGACGATGTACTCGTCTGCATCCTTGCTCAAAACCGGGCTGTGGTTCACATCGCCCAGATTGTCCGTCGTGCGCACATCCAGACCGCCGGGATTAGAGCTGAACAGGTAGTCGCGCAACTCCATATTTAGCCCAACCCACTGATTGAAGTAGATGTGTACACCGATACCGAATACTCCGGCGCCGCGAATTCCCTTAAACGGATCGGCAGTCTGCAGGTTCACATCGTTGTTGGCCGCCGCGGCCTCTGTATTGATAGCGAGCATATTGCCCGCAGTATCTAGCGGTGTCTCTCCACTGGCCACTGGAGTATCGATGTTTACAATGCCTGCTCCAACGATGCCGTAAAAGTCGTAGTTGGCCGACAGGGTATTAAACAGCGAGAACTTACCAGCAATCGGGGTCAGCGTCGCGTACAAGCCGATTAGCATGTTCGGCCCGGTCAAGTGGTTGCGATATAGAATCTTGCTCGGCTGACGCAGTCCGGCGGCCGGGTCGGGAGCCACGGCATAACGCTCTGGTAATGCCTGCTCCACCCGACCTTCAAGCGGCGAAGTGAGGTTCGCCGTGTAATGGAATGAGGCTCCGATGCCAAGCCAGTCTGTGATGTGGAACTGCAGGTTGGCCCCACCGCCCACACCGATAAGATACGGCTGGTTCACCGACATCATAAACTGCGGCGTAATCTCGAAGCGCATTTTGCGCATCTCGACACGATGTCTGATGGCGGGCTGGCCAGCCAGCGGGTTGCGCCCTTCTGCATATGCCGGCGAGGCAAGCAGTGCGAGGGCTCCAATCGAAAAGATGAAGCGCGTTTGCGTCTGCATGTATTCCCTCGCTCCTGATTACCGTGGCAACTTGTATTCAAACTTGGGCGGCAGATAGAACGACAGCCCAAGCCCGAACACAACATCCAGGACCAGCGTGGTGTTGCCGTTTTCTTGACGGCACGCTGAGTAAGCGTTCTCGAATTCCTGCGTCCCAGAGGTCAGGCCAGCATACTTATAGCTGCACCCTTGGTTCGGATCACGGTTGAAGGAGACGTTAGCCACCGGTTCAAACTTATCCGGATATCCGTACAACATTAGGAAAGAATTCAGAGCCATCCAGCGGGTTAGGAACAGACGTGAGCCGACGCCGACCTTGAAAATGGCGCTGTAGTTGTTCCACGACGGATCGGACTGCTTGACCGGAATGACCTGGCTGGCAAAAAAGCCGATGCCAGCGCTGATGTAGCCTTCCCAGTGCACGATCGCGCGGTTAAACAGCGCAAACTTGCCGTAGGTGGGCACATAGCCAAAGTCCAGAAGTGCCGAACCCAGCAGCTTATTAACCGCCGGCAGAACCTTGTCCTGCGCACCGGTCAAAAAGTACGTACCGGTCGAGTCATTGGACTGCTGCGGAAAATAGTACTGGCCTTCCAGACCCAGCCACAGCGCTTCGCTGAGGTAGTAATTGATCTGGCCGCCCACCGCATGGTTGCGGATGAGTGGGTTATTGAGGCTGAAGTGGTACGTCGGGCTTAGCTCGACGCGACGCGCCTTCAAAGTGTAGCGGCGCGGCAGGACGGCAATGTCGTCCCAGCGCTGCTTCACTTTCACCTCATCGGTGGGTGTTTTGGCCCCAGCGACTTCGGCCGAAGCCGAGTTCGCCGTCTCACCCGATGGGGGCAAAGAGGCCGGAGGTTCTGCCGGCGGTTCGGCTGCAGGCGGTGTAGCCGCGGCCCCATCTGCGGGTGTACCCGCCGCGGGGGGGGTCGCCGCAGGTGGACTAGCCGCGGGCTGCTGCCCGAAGGCGAGATTGCCTGCGCCAATCCCATCGACAGAGAGCGTGAGCGCCGTCGTGGACCAGACACACAGGCTTATTGCCAGTCTCCTCATGCTTACCTCGCGTAACGCCAATCTTGGCGGGTATCTAAGATACCCGGGGGAAGACGATATCATACGGCTTCCGTGTCAATCAAGTTTTCCCGCCACAGCCTCGCTGACTTTGTAGTTTTGCGCTGCCAAAGACGGCTGCGGCATTCTACGCGTCAGCCTGTTCATATAGCACATCGACAAAGTCTGCTGGGTCAAAAGCTCGCAGATCGTGTAATTTTTCGCCGACACCGATATAGCGCACCGGCACACCAAGTTCATGGGCGATCCCCAAAATCACTCCGCCTTTGGCGGTGCCATCAAGCTTGGTCAGAATGATGCCGGTGATATCCATCGCTTCTTTAAACGTTTTGGCCTGCGCGATGGCATTTTGACCATTTGTGGCATCTAAGACCAAGAAAGTCTCGTGCGGCGCGCTGGGATCGGCTTTTTTGATGACGCGACGGATCTTTTGCAGCTCTTCCATAAGCTGCGCTTTGACGTGCAGCCGCCCGGCGGTATCGGCAATGACGACGTCGGCGTGACTAGTCTGGGCGCGGCGCACGGCGTCGAAGATAACAGCTGAGGGATCCCCGCCCTCTTTGCCTTTGACGATGGACACGCCGGTGCCCGCCCGTTGCGACCAAATTTCAAGCTGCTCAACGGCGGCCGCGCGAAAAGTGTCTCCGGCGGCCAAAATCACGGACTTGCCTTGCTCGGCTTGCTGCGCCGCCAATTTGCCGATGGTCGTGGTCTTGCCGGCGCCGTTGACGCCAATGATCAGCACTACCTGCGGCTTATGACGCGCCCAATCGAGCGGTGGCGCATCGATAGATAACAGCCGTCGCGATTCGGCCTTGATCACGGCCCAAACCGCATCGGCGTCTTTGAGTTCTTTTTGCGAAAGAGCTTGCCGGACTTTTTCAAACAGAAATTGGGCTGTGCTGACGCCGATATCTGCCGCCAGCAGAACTTCTTCCATTTGGTTCAGCAGATCGGCATCGATCTGCTTGCGGCGCAAAAGCTCGCCAATGCGAGCAATAAAACCGGCCCGCGTCTTGGCCAAGCCTTGATACAGCTCAGGAGAACGAACAGCCGGAGCCAGCGGCCGCTTGACCACTGGCGGAGCAGCAGCGCCTTCCGGCTTGGCCGGTAGCTCGCGAGCCGGGGTCGATGGCTGCTCTTGCGGTTGGCGCAGGGGCGGGGCCGAGCGACGCCGCGCTAAGAAGAACGCCACAATCGCCAAAAGGACAAGGAGCGCGAGCAAAACGATATAGCCGCGGCTGCCGCCGAGCACCGACGGCGCCGAAGGCGCTATATCTGCAAGAAAAAGAGCACTCATGCGAACCCGTTAATTATAAGAGATTCGAAGCCAGCTCGGCCAGCGCCGAACGTTCGCCTTTGAAAAGGGTTACGGTTCCGGCGAGGGAGTGGCCCTTGAAGCGTTCGACAACCGTGGTCAGCCCGTTGTTGCTGGCATCCACGTAGGGATTGTCGATCTGGTACGGATCGCCGGTGAGGATGATTTTGGTATTGTCACCGACCCGTGTGACGATGGTTTTGACCTCGTGCGGGGTCAAATTCTGCGCCTCATCCACGATCATAAACTGATTGGGGATAGAACGACCGCGTATATAAGTCAGCGGTTCGATGGCCAAAAAGCCCATGTCCACCAGGTCGCGGTGCGACTGCCCAGATCGCCTGTCGCGCTGGCCCGGATGTCCGGGCTGCGATAGGTTTAGCAAGAACTCAACATTGTCGTAGATTGGCTGCATCCACGGATTCAGCTTTTCTTCAACGGTTCCCGGCAAGTAGCCGATGTCGCGCCCCAGCGGAAAGATCGGTCGCGAGACAAGCAGCTTGCTGTAGACTTTTTCCTCGGCGACTTTTTGCAAGCCAGCGGCGATGGCCAAAAGGGTCTTTCCCGTACCGGCCTTGCCGACCAGGGTCACTAGCTTTATGTCATCGTTCAGCAAAAGATCCAGCACACAGTGCTGCTCTTTGTTGCGCGGCCGAATGCCCCACACGCCCTCGCGCAGCTTGCGGGTCGGCAAAAGCATGCCCTGGCCGCCTGTAGAATCAACGCGGCCAAGGGCCGTTTGCGAAGGGTTGTCGCGGTTGCGCAGTAGCAAATATTCGTTGGTGAAAAACGAGCGCGGCCGTTCCGCAGCATTGGATAGGCCGTTTAAGCCTCCGCCAAGCCCATTGCCCGTGCCATTGCCGCTGCCCTGCCGAGGCCCACTGACGACGCTGCCCGGACGTACTTGCTCCAGGCTCAGCCGACCTTCCTGGTAAAAACTATTGATGGCCTCGGCACTGACTGACACTTCGGCACTTCCCGAATAAAGCTCCTCGATGTTGATGCGTTCTACATCGTAGTCTTCGGCAGTTAGCCCTAGCGCATCGGCGCGAATGCGCAAATTGACGTCCTTGGTGACCAAAATCGTCGGCACATCCTTGTGGGCCTGACGGATTTTGAGCGCAGTTCCAAGAATCAAGTTGTCGGCGCTGTGTCCCGCCCGATCATTGCGCAAGGTCGAAGGCACTTCCGACGCGCCGATGACCACCATCAAGGTGCCGCCGTGCGGAAGCGTCACGCCCTCCGACAGATGACCGCCGCCCATGCGCAAATCATCCAGCCGCCGGCAAACCTCGCGCGCGTTGCGGCCGCGGTCGGAAAGTTCTTTTTTGAACTGATCGACTTCCTCAAGCACGGTGATCGGGATGATGACGATGTTGTCAGCGAACTGAAACATCGCCTGGGGGTCGTGCAGAAGAACATTGGTATCGAGAACAAAGTGTTTTTGCATGGGTATGGTGCCGGAAGTCTTTCAGCGATTGCTGGGGTGCGGTCGAGCCGCCAGGTGTACATCGTCTTCCGCCCACGGCGGTGGCGGCGGCAATCTCAGCGGCCGCGCCGTCGAGCCGGCTTCGGCGGGGCTTGGCGGTGGCTCGGTCATGCGCAAAATCAGCGCCAGACATTCTTTTTCAGGCAGCGCTTCTGTACGATCAAAGACCAGCCGTTGTTGTAGTGCTGACGCGTATTCTTCGTCGGTAATTCGTCTGCGTTCATAAAGCCGACGCAGAATGCGGTCTATATATTTTTCCCAACGCTCGTCGGGTGCCCCTTTGCAGTAGTGGATGTAGCGCCGCTTGGGGTTTGGCAAAATCGACGAAAACCAAGCCGCTTCGCGCGGAGTCAAATCCTTGGGCGCCTTGCCAAAGTAGTGCCGCGTCGCTTTGCCGATGCCGTATAGGTAGGGACCAAACTCGATGGCGTTGAAGTAGATTTCAAGGATGCGCCGCTTTATCGGCGTCAGATCGCGCAGTGGGCTAAAAGCCTGCGCCGCGGTCACTGGCCCTTCAGGGACGACAGGCGAAGCTTCAGGTGCAGGGGGCGGACTTAGCAAGGACGGCGAGCCCAGCTGGGCCGGCGGAATTGGCGCCGGACTTGGCGGCGCGGCCGTAGCCAGCATCGCTTTTTGCAGCTTGTTCAGCCAAAACTGATTCGGCGAAATCCCTTTGCCGATCGCTCTCAACAAATCCGCATCATCGGTCAGGCTGCTTTCTAAGTACCAAGTCAAAAACAGTTCCTGCAGCTTGCGCGACAGGGTTTTTTCTCGAGACAAAAGAACGTTTTTGACCATCTGCATGGTGATCGAAGACGCCCCGAGGCGAAAATAGCCGCGCTCCAAATTGGCCTGCAGCGCACTGCGAAATTCTGAGACGATAAATCCGCGATGGCGCAAAAAGCCATTGTCCTCTGTGGTCATAATCGAATTGATAAGGTGCGGCGAAATCTCCGAGTAGGAAACGAAGTCGGAATTGGCGGGACCGATGCTAAACCGCAGCTCGCGATCGCCTTCGACAAGGACCGAGTGTTCAAAAGAATTCAGCAAACGCGCCGCGCTGAGATCTTTGGGAGCCTCTAAAACTTTGCATCCCTCGATGCCGACGCGGCCGTTAAGCTGCACGGGATCGTCCTTAGGATCCTTGATGGCGGGACCGCCGGCTGGCCCTGGCCCTGGCCGTTGGCCTCGACTTTTGGCGGTAGCGACGGCGGCAGCCGGCAGCATGGCGGCCAGCTCGTTGACTTCGTCCTCTGCGGTCAGCGGCGGATCAGGATTATTGGGATCGACCGCCGGAGGCAGCTTCATCAGCTTGGCGAAATCGACCCACAGTCGCACGTCGGTAAAAAATGTTCCGGCCAGCCGAAAGGGACGAATGCGGGGCACGATTGCAGACGGCAATGAATCCAGCAGCGCTTGGCAGGCAATCGGCGGAACCGTCAAATGCATGGACACGGTGCGCCATCTTTCGCGCCAACTCGGACCACTTGGGGCGATGCCGACCGAGCTTCCCGCCACTGCCGCAACCGAGGTCCGCTGCGCCGAAGCCGGTTGGGCCTCGGCTTCGGCTTCAAGCTCGGCGGTCGCGCCGTTCCAGCGCAGCACCCCGCGTTCCAAGCGAAAGCGGCGGGTTTTTAAATCCACCCGGCCTTTGGCCGATACCGCAATGCCCAGATCGCGCACCGGCTCGGCGACGAGCCGCGGCGTAAACACCGACAGTCCGGACATGTGAAATGATCCGGAAAAATCCAAGGCCCGCTGCGCGAAATGCAGATCCAGGTTGGCGTCTACCTCGGTCTTATCGGCATCGATAATCGGCGTGTCTTTCAAAATCGGCTCGAGCGAAGACAGCAAAAAGCGCTGCGCGTAAACATGCAGCTCGGCCTCGGCACCATGATGGTTGAGCAAGCCGTTTTTGCCGTCCGGCTGAACCCAGCCGCTGGCTTGCCAAAGCTGCTTGGCAACTCCGCCGTAGCCGCCGGCCAATTCAATGACTGCCCGCGTCGGCTCAGCCTTATCCGGACGAATGGTGCCGGAAATTCCGGTCATGGCCAGGCGCCGCCAAGGAACCACTGCGCCGCCGGCCACCGAGATTTCGGGCAGCCCAGTCGGTAAAAAGCGACCGCTGCTTGAAAAGCGTACATCGACTCGCTCGGCCCGCGCCGTCGCGCCGCCGGCGATCTCGGCGATGCAATCCGACAGGCTCAGTTGACTTGTACCTTGGCGCTGCACCTTGGCGTCTAGGGCCGCTATATGTATCACTCCGGCATCATCGCGAACGTCCACCTCGGCGGACTTTATGACAAGCGTTTGCGGACCGCTCAGCCGAGCACGCTTGCTGCCTCCGCTTGGTGGCGCCAAACTGTGCAAGCGGTGCAAAATGGCCGAGATATTGTCTTCGTCACCACCGCGTACAATTTGAATCAGCGGCCGGTCCAGCGTAACTTCGATGAGCTCGACCTGGCCGCGCAAAAGCGCCCCCAAGGCGAATTTCACTTCGGCGCGCGGCGCAGTCAAAGGATCGACGCGGCCGGCAACCCGCACGATAAGACCGCGCAAGAGCACTCGATTCGGACGAATCTTGGCATCCGCCAGCCGCAGCTCGACGCCGTAGCGCTCGGCCAGCTTGGGGATGACCATGCTCTTAATAAGAGAAGCCCCGATAAATGGAACGGCGACGCCAAGCCCAACAGCGAGCAGCAGGCCAATCAGCGCAACTCGCAAGCCAAAGCGCGGCCGCGCCGCCGGCCGGCGCCAAACACGCAAGGTACTTTGGCTGGGCGGCTCTTCTGCTTGCTGGCCCGAATCGCGGGGTGTCGTCCCAGAAAACGTCACAAGTTTCCACTCTACCACAGCGCAGCAGCCGATTTGTTCGTGGAACTATTGCCTTAGCGCGCGTAGCAGATGGCGCAGCCAAGATGGCGCTAGGTTTCGCGGTTGAGCGCGCCATGGCCCAAGATTTCGCGTTTCGATAAGCTTATGCGCCGCCAGCAGTCGGCAAAGCTCGTCGGCCGCGATATGGGCACCTTCGACTGAGCGGCTAAGTTCCTGCACCAGTGCCTCGGTGTGAGGAAAGCGCTCATCGGCGCGGCGGCGTAGGCAGCGCTCGACAACGGCGGCCAGTCGCCGCGGGACCGCTGGATTTAGCGTACGCAGCGGCGGTGGCGCAGCGCGTAGCACTTGCGCGAGCAGGCCATTTGGCGACGCCGCCGGCAAATGCGGCGTGCCTGCAAAAGGCTTGCGCCCGGTCAGCATCTGATAAAGAACGATGCCGAGCGAAAATTGATCGGATCGGTGATCAAGAGGCTGCCCCAGAGCCTGCTCCGGGCTCATATAGCTTGGCGTGCCGAGTCCCACTTCGATTCCCAGCCGATCGCGAGCATTTTCGACATTCCAGGCCGTGCCAAAATCAACGAGCTTGATGGTACCCTGCCGCGTCAAAAGCAAATTGGCCGGCTTGACGTCGCGATGCCAAATTCCGCGAGCATGTATATAAGCCAGCGCCTGCGCCGCCCCCAAGGCAATGTAGGCGGCCAGCGCCGCGGGCAATACAGCTTGCCGCAACAAAAGCTCCAAAAGATCCGTGCCCGTGCAGAGCTCCATAATGATATAGAGCGTGCCGCCCTGCCCGCGGGCATCGATCAAGTCGTAAACCTGCGGCAGGTTCTCGTGCTGCAGCGTCGCCAAAAGCCGCGCCTCGCGAATGAAGCGATCGGCCCAGTCGGGCTGCCGCTGAAAATGCCTCAGGGCGGCTTTGGCATTGTCTGTAGCTGCAGGCCCGGCGGCAGTTTCTACCGCATCGCTGCGCAGGACTTTGACGGCCACAGGACGATTCAAAGTCTCTTGAATGCCGTGATAAAGAATGGCCATTCCGCCACTCGACAGCTCGGACAAAATGCGACAGCCGTTTATGCGCGGCAGTTCGACTTGGGGCAGGGACAGGGCCATAAAATTACAACCTCATTAGAACCTCGCGGCGCGCAGTGCGTTCACAAAAGACATAGGCAGGAAATGTCGCTTTGTACACACTGGCGAGTGAGATACCATATCGAGTTCAAACATCCTCGTGGAATTTGAGGGCTTTCTTGGCCGCCCAAGTCTTTGCCGACTCCAATGAAACGCTGATGCTGCGCTTCCGCGATGGAGACGTGCGCGCCTTTGAGATCCTGCTTTCGCGGCACCGGCACTCGATCTTCGAGTTCATTTTGCGCTCGGTGGGGCCGCACAATACGGCGCAAGCCGAGGATTTGACGCAAGAGACCTTCTTGCGCGTGGTCAAACAAGCCGCCAGCTACGAGCAGCGGGCAAAGTTTACGACCTGGCTGTTTACGCTGGCCCGCAATTTGTGTATCGACGCCTCGCGTCGGCGCAAACATCGCAAAACGCAGAGTCTGGACGCCACCGATGAGGAGGGCGGCAGCTTGCTCGATCGCACCGCGGCCCCGGATTTGGCGGTAGATCGTCAGGCCATCGGTCGGCAGCTGCAAGGACGCCTGGAAGCCGCGATTGCCGAGCTGCCCGAAGATCAGCGCGAGGTGTTTTTGATGCGTGAACGCGCCGATCTTTCTTTTAAAGAAATCGCCGAGGTCATTGGCGTTTCGGAAAACACCGTCAAAAGTCGAATGCGCTATGCTTTAGAAAAGTTACGCGGAACGCTGTCCGAGTACCAAGATATGGCACGGGCCCTCCCATGATGCAGCCAAGAGCAGAAGACGAGCGAGTGCTCGATTACGTGTACGGCGAGCTTGGCGCTGAGGAGCGGGCGGCCTTTGAAGCGCAATTGGATCGAGATAGCGACCTGCGCGCCGCCGTCGAGTCGCTACAAGGGGTGCGCCGCGCCTATCAAAAGCTGCCCGCTCCAGAGCAGTCCGCAGAGTCGGTGGCGCGGATGACCGCGCTTTTGATGCAGCAAGCGGCGCAAGGACCGAGCAAGGTTGTCAGCATTTCGTCGGCGCAAAAAGCCAGCCGGGCCGAAGGCTTAAAGCGGCGCGGCCTGCGACGCCTGTTTCAAAGTCCGGCGAGTGGCATCTTTGCTGCGGCGGCCGCGGCCCTGTTTTGGGTGGTCTTAAAATCGCAGCAGGCGCCGCCTGTTGCGCCAGAAGCACCTGCGATGCTACAGCCTGCAGAAAAGATCGCTATGCTCGCGCCATCGGCGGAAACAGCGCCGCGTTTGGCAGCAGCTCCGCCGGCAAGCGGTGCAGTTCCTGCCATGAGCGAAAAAAATACCGCCCCGCCGAGCGGCTTGCCTTTAAAAGAGGCGTTTGTCGAAGCCTTGTCCAAGGCCCCCGCCAAACCCACGTTCGAACCACGGCAGCCGCCGGTGGCTGCCGCCCATGCAGCGCCGGTTTATGCGGCGGCCCAAGTCGCCCATAGCGGCAAAGGACAGGCGCGCGGAGGGCTTCTCACAGAACTTGACGATCTTTCATCTGGCAAAGCCAAGAAGCAGGCGGCAGAAGAATCCGGTTTTGTTACGCCGCCCCCGCCCGAGCCGCCCGCTGCCGAAGCAGCCGCGCCGGCTCCGGCCGAACCCGAGACGGTAAAAGATCAGATGGCCGCCGCGCAGAACCGCCATCGCGAACGAATCGTCGAAACCCTGGCCCAGCAGCAAGAGCTAGGCGGAGCAGCGGGAGCTCCTGCAGCGCCGCGCGCGGCGCCCCAAGTGGCCAATGCGCCCGCCAGCACCGGAGCCAGTGTCGAAGAAGCTGCAGGCGGACAATACGCCGACAATCAAATTCAGCGGGCTCGCAACAATCACAGTCCGGGCCCGGACGCACCGCCGGCGGCCCCTGTCGAAGCCCCGCGCTACACGCGCGGCGCCGGACCGCAGCGCGCCAGCAACACCGATACGGAAAACTCAAGCAGTGCACTTGTGGCAGCGGTCCAGATGCACTTGCAAAAGGGGCGCTGTAGCGATGCCTACGCCGCGCTGCAACGGCTGGAACAGTCTTTTGCCGGCACGTCTAGTTCGGCCGAAATGCGCGCCCAATGGCAACGCGCCTGTCAGTCGCAGGCGCCTGCGCAAAACCAGGCGCCGCTTCCTGTCAGCAGTCCGGCGCAAAATGCCGAGCCGAGTGCAGACGGCTACGGCAATTCGCGCAATTCCCTGTCCAGCCTCGACAGTCGCAAAGCGGTAGCGCCGCGCGCCAAAAAGGCGGCTCCCTCCAAAGCTGCCGACTCGGCAGCGCGACGATAGAAGAGATTTGCCAATTTATAGAGACGCTCTTTTTACGTTCCAAATGCGCTCGGCGTACTCGCGAATCGAGCGATCCGACGAAAAATAGCCCATGTGAGCAATGTTCAATATGGCCATGCGGGCCCAGCGGGCCGGCTCGGCAAAAGCCTGCTCGACGCGAGTTTGACAAGCCGCGTAGGCGTCAAAATCCGCCAGCACGAAGAAATCATCGCCGCGGGCTGATGCGGAACTTGATTCAGGCGGCAAAAGCGCGTCGATAAGCGGCGCAAAACGCGCCGGATCGTCATAGGAAAAAAAGCCCGAGCGCACCAAATCGATGGCGCCGCGCAGAGCCGCGCTTTTGCGATACACCTCCCACGGACGATAATGCGGCCGCAGCGCCATCACCTCTTCGGCCGTCATGCCAAACAAAAAGAAGTTTTCGGCGCCCACCCGCTCGCGAATTTCTATATTGGCGCCGTCGAGCGTGCCGATGGTCAAAGCGCCGTTCATGGCCAGCTTCATGTTGCCGGTGCCCGAAGCTTCTAGACCGGCCGTCGAAATTTGCTCGCTCAGATCGGCCGCCGGAATGATGATTTCGGCCAGCGAGACGCGATAGTTGGCCAAAAATACGATTTTTAGCTGATCGCCAATCGTCTGGTCGTTATTGACGACGTCGGCAACGGAATTGATAAGGTGAATGATCAGCTTGGCCCGCATATAACCCGGGGCCGCTTTGGCGCCAAAAATCGCCACGCGCGGCACGCCCGCAGGCAGCGGCGCTCCGCTTTTGATGCGCTGATACAGCGCAATGAGATGCAAAATGTTCAAAAGCTGGCGCTTGTATTCGTGCAGGCGCTTGATTTGCACGTCGAAAAGCGCGCTTGGTTCGACTTCGATGTGGTTGTGGCGGCGAATGTATTCCGCCAAGCGGCGTTTGTTGTCGAGTTTGATCGCTTGCAGTTCGGCTTGCAGCGCCGGGTCCTCGGCAAACGCGGCAAGCTGCGAAAGTTGTTCCAAATCGCGATGCCAAGCGGTGCCGATTCGCTTTTCGATGGCCTTGGTCAAAGCCGGATTGCTTTGCAAAAGCCAGCGGCGCGGCGTCACCCCGTTTGTAATATTTGTGAAGCGATTCGAAAACATCTGCGCAAATTCTGGCAAAAGCGTCTCGCGCAATAGCCGGCTGTGCAGCGCCGCCACGCCATTTATCGAATGCGAGCCCAGCGTGGCCAAATAAGCCATGCGCACGCTTTTGACCGGCCGCTCTTGTACAAGCGACATGCGTTCCATGCGCCCGGGGTCGTGCGGCGAGGCGGTCCATACCTGCCGCAAAAAGCGATGGTTGATTTCATAAATAATCTGCAGATGGCGCGGCAAAAGCCGGCCCAAAAGCTCGACGCTCCACTGTTCTAGGGCCTCGGGCAAAAGCGTGTGATTGGTATAAGCGAAACAAGCCGTGGTGATGGCCCAAGCCTCCTCCCATTCCAGACCGTAGATATCGATGAGTTGCCGCAAAAGCTCGGGGATGGCGATGGAGGGATGCGTGTCGTTTAGCTGTATCGCCACTTTGTCGGGCAAACTACGCAGCCGATCCAGCAGCGCGGCGCGGCTCTGCTTATAGTGCGGCGTTGATACATGGCGGCGCAGCAGATCGGCGATGGAACAAGCGACGAAGAAATACTGCTGTTTGAGGCGCAGTTCCTTTCCAACGACGAGCAAGTCGTTGGGGTAAAGCACCTTGCTGATGCTTTCGCTGGCGTTTTTGTCAAACACCGCGCGCTCGTAGTCGCCGGCATTAAAGACGGAAAGGTCAAATTCGGCGCTAGCACGCGCGCTCCACAGCCGCAGCGTGTTGACCGTGCGGCTGCCGTAGCCGCTAATCGGCATGTCATAGGGAACGCCGACCACGCCGCTCGTGTCGATCCAACGCACTTTTTCTTCGCCGTACGGGTCTTTGTAGCTTTCGGTGCGGCCGTAAAAATGGACGTGCTGCATATATTCGGGACGGGCCACTTCCCAGGGATTGCCCATGCGCAGCCATTCCTCAGGCCGCTCGCATTGCGCGCCGTTGCGAATGACTTGATCGAAAATGCCAAACTCATAGCGAATGCCGTAGCCATGGCCGGGCACATCTAGTGTGGCCATGCTGTCGAGGTAGCACGCCGCCAGACGACCAAGGCCGCCGTTGCCAAGGCCGGCATCGTGCTCTTGTTCCAAAAGGTCGCCCAGGTGATAGCCAAGCTCGCGCATGACCTGCTCTGCCGTTTGCAGCAAATTCAGGTTGAATAGGTTATTGCGCAGCGCGCGGCCCAGCAAAAATTCTGCGGATAGGTAATAGACGCGTTTGAGATCCTGCGTCCGATAAAGCGCCTGCGTGTCGATCCAGCGCCCCGTCAGCCGATCGCGAGCGACGAGAGCCAGCGCCATAAATCGATCGTAGGGCGTGGCATGGCGGTCGTCCTTGCCGATCGTAAAGCGCAAATGATCCAAAAAGGCGCGGCGTATGCCTTCTGAGGACATCGAAGTGCGATCATCTTCGATCTGGATGGCCGGCGCGAAAGCTGCCCCCTGCCCTGCGCTTGGCGCCGTTTCGAATTCGTTTCCCATTCCTCCATCCTAATACGCCTTGGCGGCGCAGCAGGGCAAAGACGTATACGCGGCAGAAGCTGAGGCTGGCGCGGCGTAGAAATCCCCGGTTATGCTGCGCAGCATGTTGCAACGCCAAGGCGCATCGCCGCGGACTCGCCGCCCGCTCTTGCGGCTTGTGGCTCGCGCCATTTATCGCATCAGCGGCTGGCGGGCCGAAGGAAAAGCGCCCACCGTGGCGCACTGTATCATCGTGGCGGCTCCGCATACTTCGTACTGGGACGGCCTTTTTATGCTGCTTGCGTCCTTTTTGCTCGACGTGAAGCTGTCGTGGTTTGTCAAAGACAGCCTGTTTTTTTGGCCGCTTGGGCCGTTTTTGCGCTGGCTCGGCGGCATCCCCATCGATCGAAGCAGTAGGCGCAATATGGTAAAGCACATGGCCGAGCGCTTTGCGCAAGCGCAGTCGCTTTATGTCGCGATTCCGCCCGAAGGCACGCGTGCCTTTCGGCCGCACTGGCGAACCGGCTTTTACCGCATTGCCGAGCAAGCGCAAATTCCGCTTGTCTTTGGTTACGTGGATTTTTCGCGCAAAGTCAGTGGCCTAGGTCCGGAATTTTTGCCGACCGGCGACATAGACGCCGATTTTCGCGTCTTTGCCGATTTTTATAAAAATATAGGCGCGCGTCACCCGCATCGGGTCGGACCTATACGGCCTCCAAAGTGAACTGTGAATTTGGTGCGCATTGCCGAGAAACGCATTTTGCCGCTAAGCTCAAAATGGGGACATGTCCACACAGTTGCCGCGCCAACTGCGCCTTTTGACGATGAATATCGAGCAGATGCGTGCGCACTGGCCCATACGCAAGCGCCAGTTGCGACGGCTCTTGGCCCAAGAAACGCCCGATTTGGTGGCCTTGCAGGAGGTGCTGCGGCCGCAGATTTCAAGCAGCTCGCAGGCCGACGAGCTTGGCGAAGGACTGGGTTATCGCGTGTGCTTTTCGCGCAGCGCGCAATTTGTAAAACCGGTTCCGGCAGAACTTGGCAACGCGCTGCTTTCGCGCTTTCCTTTGCGCGAGCATCGCACCGAACTATTGCCGGAAACTCCAGGCGCAGCGAACGCCACCAAGCATTTTTTGCCAAGCCCCACCGCGTCGCTTTTATACGCGTTGTGCAGCGTACGGGTTGGCCTCTTGCCGGTGTATATCACCCAGCTTCCTCCGACCTTGGCCGCGCCCCATCTTCGCGCGCAGCTTGAAAATATCGCGCAATACATCGCCACCGAGCAAGCAGTGCTTCCCGAGCGCGTCCCCGCCCATGTGCGCATTCTGCCGCCGGTTCTGCTTGGCGATCTGGGAATTGCCCCCGATTCCGCCGAGATGCGCTTTTTGACGACAGAGGCCGGATTTGTGGACTGTCCCTCTCCAGCCGGCGCTGCCGCCGGTCGCTATGTGCTTTTCCGCGCCCGCCCCGAAGACAAAGCCCGCAGCGGTAAGGCCCGCTTGTGCTGGAATACCGAGGAGCCCGGAGACCTAGTCCTTGGACGTGCCGGCATCCTCGTCGATCTAGAGATTTCCTAGGGAAAATTTGTTTTCTATATTACTGATTTTAATGTGATTTTACTTTTACAATGAGGCCGTGGCAGAGCAGTCGGCGGTTGCGCGCGCTGCTGTCAGAAGCTTGCCGAAGTATCGCTTTGGCCTCATCAAGTTTCTGATTCTGGCGGTCCTTTTATGCTGGGACCAAGCGATTGCGCAACCGCGTAGTAGTGACAAGCAAGAAAAGGAAGAGGAAAGTCGGTTTACCACCGAAGTGGTAGCAGAGCAGCCGGCGCATCGCGGCCCCAAGGCTGAGCGTTTCAGCTTGCAGGGCGAACAAATGCGCACCCTGCCCGGCACACTAGGGGATCCGTTGCGGACGCTGGCCCTTTTGCCAGGAGTCGTCGCCCCTTTTCCGGGATTGCCGCTTTATGCGGTACGCGGCGCCAGTCCGGGCACAAGCGCCTACTTCCTAGACGGCATGCGTCTGCCTCAGCTTTTTCATCTGCTGATCGGAGGGGGCGTGGTACATGCCGAGCTCCTCGATCAGGTCGATTTCTATCCCAGCGGCTACGATGCCCGCTTTGGTCGTGCTGCCGGCGGCATCGTCAGTGCAACGACTCGTCCGGGGCGTAGCGACGGTCAGCACTTTGAGGTGGCACTGCGCCTTTACGACGTATCCGCATTGCTAGAGCTGAAGCTATTTCGCGATCTGCGCATCACCGTGTCCGGTCATTACGGATATCCGGGACCGATTCTGCATGCCATCGATAACAAGATTGGACTTTCCTATTGGGACTACCAAGTGCGGCTCGACTGGCGCGGGCTGACGATACAGGCGCTAGGAGCCTTTGACAGTCTGTCCTTACAACTATCCGATGCAGACCTTCCTTTAAATGGCCAAAGCACGCGGCTAAGTTTTCATCGTCTGCAGATTCGCGAACAAGCGACTTTTCAAAATGTCGGCGTAGAAGCCGCGCTTATCGGCGGACTTGATGAAGCCGGAGATCTGTCCGGACGCGGCATTCATAAATTATTTATCGGCTGGCGCGCACTATTACACGGCCATTGGCGCTTCTTGCGCTTTCAGCTTGGCACAGATGGCGAAGTCTCGCGCTTTTCTGCGGAAAACTTCGACATCGGACTGCGCCGGCTGCAGTTCATTTATGATTTGGAAGGACCGGCGCGCACCTCGGCCAGCGGAACGGATGCCACGCGTGACGAGCTTGGCGAAATTGGCGATGAACGTACAGGCATTGTCGCCGGCTTTTATGCGCAGACCGAGCTGGAATTTGCGCAGCGCCGCATTCGTCTGACCGGCGGAACGCGTCTAGACGTCTACCACGCCGCAGAGACTACGCTTCTGGGATTCGATCCACGGATCCAATTGCACTTGCAGTTGCGGCCATGGCTACAAATTCACTTGGGAGGCGGCATTTATCAGCAGCCGCCTTCATTTCCGCTGCTCTTGCCGGGCATCGACACCTTCGCGCTAAAACTTGGACTGCAACGGGCCACCGGCGGATCGCTCAGCGAAGAAATTCAGCTTCCCGCGGCATTTCGCGCGCAGCTTACCGGTTACTACCAGCGATTCGACAATTTTACCGATTTGCCACCGCTCGGAGTTCATGTTTGTGCCGCTCCACCTCCGCCGCAGCTTAGCGGCGCGGCTGCAACTTTGGTACGGCTGACAAGCGGACAAGCCTATGGTCTGGAAGTTCTGTTACGTCGTCATAGCGGCAGAATCAGCGGCTGGATTGCTTATACGCTAAGCCGTTCGGAACGCAACCTTCCCTGCGGTCTGCGGCCGGCAGATTACGATCAGACGCATGTCCTAAACGTCGTTTTGCAAGTGCGACTGCCTTATCGCATTGTGCTTGGGACTCGCCTTTATGTCGCCACCGGGCGCCCCGATACGCTGATCAAAACCGCAGACAGCGCCGATGATGCATTGTCCCTGCGCAACAATGTACGGCTGCCCGATTTTGTCGAGCTCGACCTGCGCTTTGACAAAGAATGGCGCTTTGCTCGTTGGCATTTGACAGCGTTTGTCGAGGTCCTAAACGCGACATTTTCGCGCACGGTTTTTTACTATTCCTATGCGCGTGAATTGACGACCGACTCCGCGGGAACTGGCGGCAATTCCATGGGAATGGCCAGTCCGCCGCAAGAAGTCGGCTTTCGCTGGATTCTGCCATCGCTTGGTTTGCGTGGAGGTTTCTAATGTGGCGGCTGAGTTTGCTTTTCAGCCTATGTGCTTGCAGTGCAACGTTTGGCCAGGATGAGCTCGATGTGGTTGAAATAGGAACTCCGCTTGATGCCACCAAACAGGAATTCCTGCCCTATCAGCTTAGTAACGTGCGCTTGCTGGTCGATTCCGCTGGCTTGCCTTGGTTGGCCGCGCCAACCACCAACCGCTCTCACGATGTTTCGACCGTCATCGAGTCTCAAGGAGGACTCTACGGCGATCTACACCTGCATCGCATCGCCGCCCCTTATGGCGACTATCAGCTACAAAACGCCGGCATCAGCGTATTTTCGCCGACTCCGTCGCGTTCCATCTGCTCGTATCGAATTTCCGGAGAGGGCGAAAACGCCACGTGGATGGTCAGCTTTCGCCATCCCGATGAGCCGGTGGCTGCGGAATTTCCAAGCGGACCGATGGCGCCGCAAATTCTATGCGGCCAGCAAACGATGGTCTACTTTCAGGATGCCAACAACAACGCCTATATGGACGTACTGCGTCGAACGGCCGATGGGGTGATTTCTCATCAGCAACTGCCCTGGCCGCTAGATGCACGCATTGATTATCAGCAGGGGCCCTACGCTTTTGACGATACCGAGACAGTTCTTTTGGCCACTGATGGCGATTATCGAACTTTGGCGTACTATCTAGATACTCCGGAAGTCCTTAGCTTAGACACTGTGTATTGGGGGCAAAGCCAGAACGGGCGCTACATCTATATAGACCTTGATGGTGAAATTCATGTTTTTGATGTCGCAAACCATGCCAGCCAGCGCATCGGCTTTCGGCTGGGCCCTTATGGCCAGGTCATAGGAATCGATGAACAGGGGCAAGAGCTTATCACTTGCGACTGGGATGGGCTGCGTGCGGTAAGCCTGCCGCAGCCGCAGCAAGTGGCACCAAATGTCGCCAAGCAACGTGTACTAGATGCTACACCCTGTCGGGCCAGTACTTCGACGCTACCGACCCTTTCGCTTGTGACCTATACGCCGCTACCGGATTGGAACCATCTGCAAAATAGCGAGCTGCGTGCGGCGCGTGTAGATGGCACAAAGCCTCCCACTGTGCTGACTCGTGGCTATGACAATCGCATTTTAGGAATCTGTCAGGATCGCGCGGTTGCCTATTCCCTAGATCCCACGGACCGATATGGACCAAGCGTCAGCGATGGATGGATAGGAAATCAGCGCTTTATGGAACGCGGACGCGATGTCCGTTTTGCCAAAGACTGCAACCGAATTTATTTCAAGGAACATGCGGCCAATGTGCGCAAGCTTGGCGAATTGCGTTCGGCTGACCTACCAAGCAGTGCGGCTTCGGAGCTTTTTCAAAGTGGCGAGCTACCGTCGCGGCGGCTTGGACGCAATGTCGGATTTAACCGCCTGACTGCGGAGGGCCAGCTTTTGGCCGCAGTCGATCTAGCTGTCGTCGGTCCGCAAAATCGTTTGCAACTGATCGATGTCGAGCGCGGCGTGGCCGAGTCCCTGATACACAGCATCAACGGAATCAGCTCCATTTTGTTTTTAAATACTTTTCTGCCCGAGCGCCAAGAAGTGCTGCTGGAAGTTCATGAAACCGAGCCCGGCCGGCAGTCCGGAATTCTCCGAATCGTCCTTCCGCCGCGCTAAGCTTTTGACAAAACTGAAGGCGCGAGCGGACTTCATCCCTCACGGCGCCGGCTTGCCGTGAATGCGAACCTCGGCAAGGAAAAAGTACTCCGGCTGCGTTTTCTCGATCCGCACGTAGCGTCCGATCACGGGCGCTTGCAGGGTGCGCGCGTAGATGGCGCGATGCGGCAGCGCTGTCGCGCCCACCGCGCCCAGCACCTGCGCCTTGGCCAAGTCTGAAGTCAGTCCGGCGAGGACGCGATAGTTGCGCCGCGTCGCCGCCTGGTCATATCCCCAACGAGATACTATTTCGAAGGCGTCGATGGCATAGGCAGCGCCCAGGTCTATCTGCCAAAAGGCGGCAGGGTCGTCCGCGGTCGCAGACCAGCCGTCGTAGGAGTTGCCGTTGTTGGCCGCCGCGGCCGGATGTCCGGGATCGTACACAGAGGAAGCAGTCACTTGTTTTCCAACCGCGAGGTTGGGCGAGCGCAGCGGCGACCCGGCGTCACTCCACAGCGTCGACGGTGCCTGCGTATCCGCTTGCGGCGTGGCCAAAAGATTCGAGGGATCGATGGGCTTGGGAGTGAATAGAAGCGCATCGCTTGTGTAGTTTAGCCCCACCGTATTGTCCAGCGCCAGCGGCGGATAGACCTGGACGTAGAGCCAATAGGTGCGCTCGACGCCGGTACCCGCCTCCTTGGCCGGCACAAGCGATAGATTGCCGGCCACCGTCCAGCCCTTGGAGCCGTTGTCCAGATACCAGTTGCTGACGAAGTTGCCCTGGTCGGTGCTGACATTCCCTTGCAGGATGGAGCCGGGCTGCGCGCCTAGGACATAGACGGCGCCACCGTCGCGCAGGCGGCGGTTGTGGTGGGTGATGAGGTTATCGCGCACGACGTTGTCATGGGCAGTGGTCGGCGTGGTGTAGCCACTGGCGCCGCCCGGATCTACCAATCCCCAGCCCCAGCCGAGCGAAATGCCGGTGTAGGGAACATCGAAGATTTCGTTCTTCTCGAATAAGGTGCCGCTGGTGTAGCCGGCGAACAGCGCCACCATGTCGAAGTATTCGGCGCTGGTGCGCGTGACATAGCAGCCGCGTACGGTGTTGTCGCGTACCATCAGCGCCTGATCCATCGGGTGGTGGTCTTCTTCATGGGTGACATCGCCGACGAGGACAGCGCTGCCTGAGAGGTCTTCAAAACGGCAGCGCTCGACGCTGTTATCGCGGGCACCGACTTCGATGGCGACGCCGGCGGCGCCCAGGTGGGTGAAGCGGCAACCGACTAGCTGCACTCGCTCGGCGGCGTGCAGCGTGACGTGGGCCGGCGGTTTCTGCGCCTCGCCCTGCGGACCCCGCTTTGTTACTCCGGCTTGCAGGGTCGCGTAGCCGTCGTTGCTGCTCGAACCGTTCCAGGTGGCGTAGGCGAAGCCGATCCCATAAAAGCGCAGGTCGTGGACGCGCGCGGCGGGCGTGCCCTCGATGCGCAGCAGCGATTCGGCGACGGGCAGCACTACCTCGGCAGTAGTGAGGTCTTCTTCGGGGAGCGGCCAGTAGTAAAGGCGTCCGGCGCCAGCGTCTAGATAGAACTCGCCGGGCTCATCGAGAAGCTCGAGCGAGTTTTCCAGCCAGGCAACGCTGTCGAAGTTGTAGCCCGGCTGCTCCTGGGCATAGTTCCAGCACGGCTTACTAAGGACCAGTCCATCTGCGATGTTGACGTCGCTGACGCCGCAGCGAAAGCTCTTCCATTCGTTGATGCCTACGACTTCGAGACCCAGCCGGTCTGGCCAGGTGGCGATGGCAGAGTCGCCGAGCGTAAAGCCACTTGGCTTCCAGACATAGCCCGCGGGCGCATCGCTGCCGCGGGCGCGGGTGGCGCGCCGACCGTCAACGTAGAGCTGGCGGCTGCGCGTTCCGGCCGGGACCTCGGCGACGCGCACCGCACCGCGGTGAGTGCGAAAGCCGGTGACACGCAGCCCGCCACTGAGCAGCGGCTCTTCGCCGGGCGCAGCGCGATAAACGACGGCATGACCGTTCTGCCCCGAGTCCGCGGCGGTCAGGAGAAAAGGCGCAGCGAGCTGATAGATGCCACCGGCAAGTTGGACCACCAGATCGCGCGGCAGACGCGGCCCGAGCACACGCGCCCGCTCGCGTGCCCCCTCAAGACTGCAGGGTGCTGCGGCGGTGCAGGCGCTGCCGCGGCCGGCCGGGGCAGCGTAGACATCGGCAGCACCATCGCAGCTGGTACCAGCTGCGACGCCGACCGGGCCGACCAGAGCAGGATGATCGCGCAGCGCGGGCGCATCATCGGTGCTACAGGCAGCAAGAAGGAGCAGCGGCAGCAATCGAAAGGATTTCAAACGAAGATAAAGCATGCGCGGATAGTACTGTGAGAAGCAGAAACCAAGGCCGCAATCCTCAGGGCCGCAAACAGTCGGGGTCGACGTAGCCTTTTCTGGTCAGGGATGCTGCGGAGCATACGTCGCTCGTGCCGCTTGTAACCTTGAAGCAGTCGGCATCGACGTAGCCCTTGCGTACAAGCGATACCTCGGCGCAGCTGCCGCCCTGCGCAAGCCGCAGACAGTCGGGGTCGACGTAGCCTTTTTTGCTCAGCGATGCGGCGGCGCACTGATCCTGCGCGGCGCTGGCGATTTTCAAACAATCGCTATCGATATAGCCTTTGCGTGCCACCGACGCCGCGGCGCATGAGCCACCGCTCAACAAGCGCAGACAGTCGGCATCGACGTAGCCCTTTTTGGTCAGCGCGGCGGCGGCGCACTGATCCTGCACGGGGTTTGCGACCCTCATGCAGTCTCCATCAACGTAGCCTTTTCGAGTGAGCGAGGACGCCGCGCAACCGCCGCCGTTTGCCGATAGCCGCAGGCAGTCCGCATCAATGTAAGCTTTTTTCTGCAGCGAACTCACGGCGCAAGGGTCTTGCGCTGCGGTTTGCACCTTGAAGCAGTCGGCTTCGACGTAGCCTTTCATTGTCATAGAGACCGCACGGCACTGTAGCACTGCCTCTCCAAGCAGAGCCTGCCCCGACGATTCATTTGGCAGAATCGCGCAAAACGACAAAGCGAGTAACCATTTGGTGAACTTGTTTCTGTGCATGGCGGGCAAGATATCACCGCAACAAAGACAAGCGAGAAGGGAATCTAAAATGGGCAGGCTCTGATTTTGTGCGCGCTTCGCCCGTCTAACTGGGCGTTTTGCCGTCGATTTTCCGCGTCCAACAGTGTGAAGCACGAAAGGCAGAAAGAGGACGCTTCTTGAGGAAGCTTGCGGCAGCGTCCTCCTAATTTAGAAACATTGCTGTTAAGCAGATGCGGCAATCTCTGTAGGTGCTGTTCCGGCAATGCAAAACCCGCCGCTCAGGTCTAGATCCACGTGGACGCTAGTCGGCGGTGCGCCGTCGGCCAGACAGGCAAGAACGTGCGAGGCCAAAATCGGCAGCAAATGCTCGCGAATGATATGGTCGGCATTGCGCGCGCCGGTCTCGGCTTCCTGACAGCGGGCGGCAATCGCCGACAGCACGGCAGGAGCGAAACTTAAAGTGGCAGCATGGCTGTCGCGCATGCGCGACGCGACCTGCTGTAGCTTAAGCCCAATGATCTGCAGCAGCACTTCTTGGCTGATGGGAAAGTAAGGAACTACGGTCATGCGGGCCAAAAGCGCAGGCTTAAAATGCCGATTTAGAACCGGACGCAGCGCTTTGCCGAGCTCCTCGGTGTCAGCCACCGGACTCGCCGCTTCTGCAGCGGCCAGGCGCATGGTGATGTCCGATCCCAGATTGCTGGTCATCAGAATCACGGTATTGCGAAAGTCGACCACGCGTCCTTCGCCATCGGCGAGCATTCCTTTGTCGAACACTTGATAAAACAGGTTTAGGACTTCGGGGTCGGCCTTTTCGACCTCATCGAGAAGCACCACAGAGTAGGGCCGCTGACGCACCGCTTCGGTCAGCACGCCGCCCTCGCCATAGCCAACATAGCCCGGCGGCGAGCCAATCAGGCGCGAAACGGTATGCTTTTCTTGAAATTCGGACATGTTGATGGTGACCATGAAACGCTCGCCACCAAAAAGCAGATCGGCGACGGACAGCGCGGTTTCGGTCTTGCCGGTGCCGCTTGGTCCGACTAGCAAAAAGACGCCGAGCGGCTGTCGCGGATCCTGCAAACCGGCGCGGGCATTGCGCAGGCGGCGCGCAATGGCCAAAATCGCCGCATCCTGACCGCGAATGCGCTGCATCAGGCGTTCTTCGATGGCGTTTATCGCCGAGACTTCATCGCGCACCATCTTTCCGACCGGAATTCCCGTCCAATCGGCAACAACCGCAGCCACAGTATCGGAATCAACCTCGACCGTGATAAGCGGAGTCTGTTTTTGCAAAGCGCGCAGTCGCTGCAAAGCCTGCCTCAGTCGCTCTTCGAGGGGAAGCGCCGACAAATCGGCAGCAGCAGGCGGCGGCGCGTTGCCGAGCGCCGGCTGCATATGCACCGCCGTAGGCGGCTCAGCCGATGCGGCGGTTTGCGCTTTGGCCTGCTCTTTGCGCAAATGGAGAACTTCTTCGGCGGCTTGCTGCTCTTCGCGCCAGCGGGCTTCTAGTCGATTGCGCACGGCTTCGGTTTCGACAAGTTCCGCATTCAGCGCTTCGAGTTCAGCGGACACTTCGGTTTGTCCGGACAGCCGCAAATCTTCGCGTCGGGCCAGCCGTTCGCGCTCGATGGATTCAACTCGGCGCATGGCTTGTTCCAATTCGGCCGGGCGCGTGGAAAGTCCAAGCTTCACGCGCGCCGCGCAAGTATCCAGCAAATCGACCGCCTTATCGGGAAGCAAGCGGCCCGAAATATAGCGGCGCGATAGATCCACCGCGTCCACCACGGCAGTATCGCAAATGTGCACCCCATGGCTGGCTTGCAGGCGCGCGCACAGACCGCGCAGCATATCAATAGCACCCTCGCGCGAGGGCTCTTCCACTTTGACAAGCTGAAAGCGCCGGCTCAGCGCGGCGTCTTTTTCAAAGTACTTTTTGTACTCGGACCAGGTGGTGGCGGCGATGGTGCGCAGCTCGCCGCGAGCCAGGGCTGGCTTTAGCAAATTGGCGGCATCGGTACCGCCAACGCTGCCGCCCGCGCCAATCATGGTATGCGCCTCATCGATAAATAAAACGATGGGCCGAGGCGAGGCTTTGATTTCGCCAATGACCGCGGTCAGGCGGGCCTCAAATTCCCCTTTGACGCCAGCGCCGGCCTGCAATAGGCCCATATCCAGACTGCGCACCTCGACATTCAAAAGGGCCGGCGGCACATCCTTTTGCGCGATGCGCAGCGCCAGACCTTCCACAAGCGCGGTCTTGCCGACTCCGGACTCGCCAACGATGATGGGATTATTTTTCGAACGACGTCCCAAAATGTCGAGCATTTGGCGAATTTCGCGATCGCGCCCAAGCACCGGGTCGATCTGCTGGGCGCGCGCCCGCGCCGTCAAATCGTAGGTGAATTTTCCAAGCGCACTGTCGTCGGCAATCGCGGCGGGTCCGCTGCCGGCGGCTTTTTCCGCGGATGCTTCCGTGGCGGCGACCACCGGAGTTTCGCTCGAGCCTTGCACGAGTTCGTCAAAACGCCGGCGCAGCGCCTCACGATCGATTGCGGAAAGCAGTTCGGCGTAGTCGGCGGCTTCGTAGCGTTCGGGTTGTAGCAAAAGCACCGCAAAAAGGTGTCCGGAACGCAGCCGGGTGGCTTGGCCTTCGACAGAGCCGAGCAACCAGGCATCCTGTATCCAGCCCACCAAAAGCGGCGAGAAGACCGGCTTGCCGCTATTGCCGCGCTGACGCTTTTCCGATCCGCGCTGCAAAAGGCGCAAAAGCGGCGTGCTCGAAAGGTCTAGCGATCGGTAAATCGCCGCGATGTCGCCGTTTTGTTCCTCGATGAGCTTTAACAAAAGATGCTCGACGCCGATCTCATAATGACCTCGGCTGATGGCCAATCCGGCGGCGGCTTCCAGCGCACGAGTACAAAGCGGATTCAAGCGTTTTAGCAGGGCGCGGTACTCAACTAGGAACATGACCTACACCTCTTTCTTTGAAGCTTCAGGGGGTTTTGAGGCGAGCGTTTTGGAAATGACAAAGACCACCGGATCGCTTTGCGGAGGGCCCAGGGACTGCGGCCGCGACAGCGCCCCCCGTTGCGAATCGTCTCCGCCGAGGCGCAGACGTAAAACCTCGGCCGCGGGAACTTGCACATGCAGTTCCAAATCCAGCGGTTGGCGCAAATAAAAGCGCGAAAGGGCGTACAGCCGGCGGTGCAAAGGGGCGTCCGGCCAGAGCCCAAGCAGCGTCTTATAGCTGACGGGGCCAATGTGCAGACGCAAAGATCCCATGCGGTCGAGGTGCCGACTGCCGATGACCACATCGCGGCCGAGGGCACGGGGGGATTGCGCCGAAAGCCGCAGCCACTGATTTTGCGCCAGTAAAACCCAGCGCAAGGGCAGCGCTTCGATACGAATCGGCAGTTCTAATTCTTGCGCCAAAAGCGTTTCCAGCCCGGCCACCGGCCGCGTGTGCAAAAGCAAAAGGCTCAAATAGCGCAAAAGCCGCAACGGCTCGGTACCAAGGTCTGCGGCGGACGTCTCGGGCGCGATTCCCAAAAGGTCCAAAAGCGCCCGCGATAGCAAATCGCTGCCGTCGCTACGAAACGACTGCTCATAGCGGTTTTGGCACCAGGCGCGATACCAAACCGACAGCAGCCGATGGTGCAAAAGGTCTAAAAAATCCCGCTGCTGCGGCTGTTCGTCGTCCTGCAGCAGAATCTGGTGCGCATAAGAACGGGGCAGTGGCGAGCCGACCCCGTAAAGGCCGGTCATGTTGGCGGTAATGAGCGTACGTGCCTTGCCGTCTAGTCCCGGCTGCTGGCTAAGTTCGACGACTTCGGCGCAGGGAAAGCCCAAAGATGTCGACGGACGCAGCCTTATGGCTTCGGCGCGCGCGGGTCCGCGTTCGCCAAGCCGCGGCGCGTCTAGACCACCAGCCTCTAGCAGCCGCAAAAGCTGAAAGAGCTGATAGCGATGCAGCGCGTGGCCCAAAAATGGCTCTTTGTCATCCGCTTTCGCAGTCACAGAAGCCCTTGGGTTCCGATGCGCGCGGCAAAGTCCAGCGTCAGATCATGATCGATGCCGACAATGGACAGCCGCGTAAAGGTGTTGGCCTCTGCCGATTCGGCCAAAAAATGGTCGAGGGCGCTGCCGAATAAGACCAGTTCGCCAAAGTGCGCAAAGCGATCTTCATGAACGTGAAGACGCACCTGCGTACCGCGCGTCACCGCCGGGGGCCTGCCGACGAGGCGCGTGTCCGGGCTGGCGTTTACTTCGGCAATGGCATCAAGCAGAGTTTCCAGTTTTTGACGGGCCGATTGATTCACGCGAGCGCGAAATGCAAAAAGCTGCAAGAGCACACGCAGCGCATCGCGGTCCTTAAAATGCTGCTGCGCCACCAGTTGATGCGCAAAAAGCCGCCACAGTCCGTCTCCACCGATGGGAGCCGGCGCCGGGGCAGCAATCGGACCGATGTCGCGAAATTGCAAGGTCGAAGGAATGTCGGTTGTCGGCTGGCACAAATCGCCGCTGCGCAGGCGCAACGGCAGATCGCGGTTTGTGCACAGCAAATCCACCGAAATGATCGCGTCAAGATCGGCCGCTCCGCCGCCTGCGGTGACAAAAGACAGATACACCGGCACGGCCGCGTAGGTCGGCATGTCTTCACTGCCCAGGCGGCTTTCGGCCACCGGGGCACGCGGCAGTACTTGATACAGCACCGGCTGCTGAGAAACCGCGGCTTTGGGACGATGAAACGAGAAAAAAGGAAAGTATTCGGACGGACGCGGCTGACGGGGAACATGTCCAAAGACTTTTTCCACGCTGAAGATATCTAGATGTTGCGGCGCGGATCCCTCGGGACGCAGCAGATATTCGGTGCGAGTCCCGTCCATGCTGATGGGACTTGCGGTATGCGGAAACAGATTGATCGCCGGTACACAATTGAGGCGTATGCAATCTTTCAGCAGGGCGTCGTTTAGAGGTTCGCCCGGCAGCATCGCCATGTCCAGCACCAGTTCCAAGCGCTCGGCAGTGGGAAAATCCGCCAGCACTTGCAGACCGTGCAAATCATAAAAAAGATACTTGGCGGGAAATAAGAAATACTCGGTCAAGTGGCGGTAGCCGCCAAAGCTGTAGCGCGGCGCTGGCAATAGAGATTGCTCAGGCCCAAAGCCGACCGAAACAAGCTGCTCGCGCGAAAATGGCAGTTCGGCCGCCACTTTGCCGCCTTTTTCGAACACGCGCAGCCGAATGGCGCGCAGATACTGGCCAAGCGATGCATAAAGGCCATAGGCTTCGCGGCCCATTCCTTTGACGGTCGCGCCATGCAGGTGCAGTCGCAGCGGACAAGGACCAAGGCGCGCCAGAATCGTGCCTGACAATGGACGTAGTCCAATAGTCAGCCGATGCAGCGTCGGCTGCGGCACGTCAAGCTGCACCTTGTCGATTTGCAGGGGCAGAATCGTCGTGTCATAGGCCGTGCGAAATTGGCAAGAAGTGCCGTCGATAGGCTCGGAGCGCACTTGCGCGCCGGCCTTAAGCACAAAGGGCTCGCGAAACATGCTGGGCCGCGGCAAAAACTCCAGCATCGCTGTACACGGCGACGGCCGCAGCGCTTGCGGCCACAAGTGGCCGAGCAGCGGATACAAAAGGTCGGGAAACTGCGCTTCCAGACCCTGACGAATTCGTCCGGTTAAAAAAGCAACGCCTTGCAGCAGCCGTTCGACATCGGGGTCGTGTCCAAGCAGGCCGAGCTCGCGAGCGATATCCGGATAGGTATGTGCAAATTCGCCGCCGAGTTCGCGCAGAAACGACAGCTCATCTTCGTAGTAGCGCTTAAAGTGATTGGCACCCGCCACGGCTGGCTACGATAGTCGAACCCGCCCCGAGGACACAACCACCGTTTCGAACCATAGATCTTCTGCGCTTTTTCCCGACGAGGCCGCAGCGCGAATTTTAAAACAGGCAGTCATCGGACCGTGCGCATCTGGAACATGAACGACTTCGACGTGATGCAGACGCGGTTCATAGTGGCGGATGCACTGCTCTAGGGCGCGTTCGATCTCGCGCGCTCGTTCGGGAACGCCATTGACGATTTGCGTCAGATCGGGAATTCCGTACATTTCACAAGCCACCGACATTCCGGCCCGGCTGTTCAAGATGCGTTCAAGATTTTGCAAAATGGAATGGCGCAAAGAGTCATCTGCAGAATCGGAAATGGCGCGACTTTGCCCGCGCTCGCGATGAAGTCGAGCAAATAAAGAACGTGCCGCCCGCATCATTGCACCCCTTTTCTTGATTGGCTGAGCGCGCTGCGTTCCAGCTTGTTTTTACGCAGGCACCCTTACAAAAAAGGCCAGGTCTGATTTGCATACGCCAATCAGGCCTGGCCTCACCGAGGTCAAGGCAGCGCACTGCCTTGGCTGCGGCTTTACATCCGCAGCTCGATGCAAAACTTGAAATTAGGCAGAGGGCGGTTCGCGCCAATCGGCTTCGGCGCCAACGCCACCGGGCTCGTAATTCCAGGTCAGCTTGCGGTAGGTGAAGCTGACTTCTTCCATGTGCTTGAAGTCTTCCTTCTCACGATCCAAGCGATTTTTCATATAGGGCTTGATGCTGACGATGATGGCGTCTTCCATCTTGTGGGTGAAATAGTGCTCTTGCTTGCCATCGGGCTTGATGCGGTACCACTTGATTTCGACGTTTTTGAGCCGCTCGCCGCGGGTCAGCGCCTTATAAAGCTTGGGCGAGGCCTTGTCGAACTCTTTGCAGACGGTCATCGGGCGATGCACGGCGTTGCCGGTGGGCAATCCGTTGTTGTTGTCATGCGGCATATACACCTCATGATCAAACTGCTGCACCTCGATAGATTTCTCGCGCCCTTTCATCGGGCACTCGCCTTCGATGTTGCCTTGTTCGGTTCCTTCGACGGTCATATGAGCTTGCAGTGCCATAGAAAATCCTCCTTGTGGGTATCAGTCTCTGAATCAGTGCGAAGGCAGTCCTTCGCGATGAGGCGACTATTTGCTGGGCGGCCCTTGCTGCCCAACCAGCGATAGGGTGAACGATGCTCCCATGTACTTAAAGTGCGGCCGAACCTTTAGGCTGACGGAATACCAGCCGGGCCGCCCGGCCACGTCATCGACTTTGATTTCGGCCATGCGCAGCGGCCGCTGCGCACGGATGCCAGGCATGGGATTGTCATCCTCGGTGACATACTGACGTATCCATTTTTCCAGATCGTTTTGCAGATCCTTTTTTTCTTTGTCGGTGCCGAGCGCCTCGCGCTGTAGCACTTTGATGTAGTGCGAAAGCCGCGAGATGATGAACATATAAGGAAGCTGCGCCCCAAGCCGCGAGTTGGTTTCCGCGGCCTTGCCCTCCGGACTTTGTCCGAAAGTCTTGGGCTTCTGAATCGAGTTGGCCGAAAAGAAACAGGCGTTGTCGCTGTCCTTGCGCATAGTCAGCCCGATAAAGCCTTCTTCGGACAAGTCGTATTCCAGCACTTCGGGAATCAGGACTTCGGTGGGAATCTTCTGAACCAGATCGCCATCCGATTTGAAAAGATGGACGGGAAGCTGCTCGACCGAGCCGCCGCCCTGCGGGCCGATGATGTTTGGACACCAGCGGTACTTGGCGAAGCTTTCGGTCAGCCGCGTCGCGAAAGCAAATGCGGTATTGCCCCACAAAAAGTGGTCGTGACGCCCGCTTTCTTCGTTGTATTGAAACGATTTGACGGGATTGTCGGCGCCATAGGGACGCCGCAGCAAAAACCGCGGACAGGTCAGCCCAATGTAGCGCGCATCCTCAGAGTCGCGCAGGCTGCGCCACGAGATATACTGCTTGCTTTCGAACATACTGCGCACGTCTTTAAGCCGCGGCAGTCCTTCGAAGCTGTCCAGGCCAAAAAACTGCGGCCCAGCGGCCGCGATAAACGGCGCATGAGCCATCGCAGCGACGCCGCCGACATAACGCAAAAGCTCTACGTCTTGCTCACCGGGGCCAAAATCGTAGTTTGAAATGATCGCGCCGTAGGGCTTGCCGCCGAACTGGCCGTATTCGGCTTTGTGAACGTGGTAGTAAAGCCCGGACTGAAACAATTCCGGCGCATCTTTAAAGTCGTCAAGCAGCTCTTGCTTGCTGACGTTGAGCATGCTGACGCGAATGTTCTGCCGAAAGTCAGTACGTTCGACAAGAAAGCGCATGCCGCGCCAGCCGGATTCAAGCTGCTGAAATTTTTCGTTGTGCAGAATCTTGTCGATCTGCTGGCCCAGTTTTTTGTCCAGGGCGGCGATGGCGCGATCAACCGCGGCGCGATCGATACGGGCCATTTCTTCGGCAGAATCGCTTTTTTGGGTTTCCAAAATCTGCCGCAATAAGGCCCGCACGCCTTTTTGCATAAGAGGCTTGCTGGCCTCGACTTTGGCCGCCCGGGTCTGCTCGATAATTTGATCGAGCATGCTTAGCGATGGTGCAGCATGCTCGGTGGTCGTCTGCGTTTTGGCTGGTTGGCCGCCGGTAGTAGAAGACTCTTGCGCCACTGCTTCTCCTTGGTTTCCTAAACTGGGCGTATGGCCTTACAAAATGCGTTTTGCTCAAGCCGCCGGGAAACTGGCTTATTGGCCAGAACCCATGCCAATTTCATCCAGAATGCTGCCGCGCTCGTTTTCGTCGTCGAGAAGTTTTTGCAAGCGCTTGCGAAACTCGGCGTTTTGCGACAGCGGACCTTTTAGCTCGGTCAGTGCTTCGCGCAGCTCCAAAAGCTCGCGCAGTTCGGGAACCTGCTGGGCCACAGATTCGGGCTCAAAATCCTTCATGCTGTTAAAGTGCAGGTCCACGCCAAGCTGCTCGCCAGCTTTGCTCGAAAGCGTGTTATCGACCTGCAATTTCAGACCGACGCGCTGGCTGCTCAGCACTTCATCAAAGTTGTTCTTGTCGACGTTGATGGGCTTGCGTTCTTCAATCGGCGTGGCGTCTGGCCGGCCGGTAAAATCGCCGGTTACGAGCAAGCGCAGGGGCAGTTCGACTTCTTCTACAGCGCCCCCGGTTTCGGTTTTGTATTTGATATTGATGCGCTCTTGCGGAGCAACGGCACCGTCTTTACCTGGAGTAGCTGCCATGGACTCTTGCCTCCAAAAAACCGCTTGCTGAAATGACTCAAATGGAGTGCGTAGCAAAGCGGTTAGACAATTGCAAGTTCATCTTCTCGATTTCACAACGCTCTTTGCCATTTACGGAGGCAAAATTTCCGGCTCCATTTCCAAGGCCGCGGTGGGCATGAGCTGACACAACCGGCTCCACAGCAATGCTCGACGCGCGGCGGAAAGTTCAGCGGCGCGCGCGGTCTTTACCGCCAAGCGCAGCGCCTTGTTGCACAGTTCGGGCTGCCAATCCGCCAAGCGATGCGCTTCAATGGCTTCCAAAAGCAGCTCTACACAGGGCATGGCAATATCGCTGCGATTGTGGGCCAAAAGCAGCTCAGAAAGGCGCAGGCGAAGCTCAAAGCGCAAAATCCCCGACGGCGCCTGGGCCAGTTGTTTTTGCAGAAACTGCACCCCCGGCAAAAGCCCTTCGGGCAGCAGATCCGCCGCAGCGCCAAATGGTGGCTGTGGCGGCCCTGGTAAATCGCCCGCCGCAGTTGGCGTTTGCAGAGTCGCGAGCCAGCTCAAAGTCTGCGCATCGGCAAACGGAGTTCCATCGCGATCCGCAAAGCGCAGCTCGCCAATCTGCGGACAGCAATGCAAAAGCAGCTGCACTTGGCTTTTTACGACCGCAAGCGCCGCTTCCGCCTGTAGCGCCTGCAGCCCTTCGGCGACGTAGCGCTGCAAGTCCAGCCACAAAGGATTTGCGGCAAACAGTTCTTCGCATTCTGCAATCACTGCCGCGGCGGCGCTGGCACCTTCGCCAAGGCGACGGGGCAAATCCTTGCTCAGCCGAGTATGTCCGTGCGGCAAGGGAATCTGCGTGCGGCCTTTGTTGCTTTGCACTTCAGCCAGCCGTTCGGCGCGCAAAAGATCGTGATTGGCCCAGCGCAGCGTCCGCAGCAGCCAAAAAGCCGCCGGATCCAGCGGGGCTTCGGTTCGCAAGCGCTCGACCAGTTGCACAACCAACCCGGCAAGCCCGTCGGCGATGGTTTCGGTCGATAACTGCGCAGTGTCTGGCGGCGCTGTCGCTGTCGCCGGGGGCGCAGCAGCGGAAACTGGGAAAACGGCGGCAGCTACGGGCGCGGCAAGAGCGGGCGCAGCAGCAGCGGGCGCGACAGCAGCAGGAACCACCGCCGGCGAAATAGGCGGAGGCGAAACAGACGCCTTCGCCGAAGCTGGCGCGGCGGCGGGCAGCGAAGCGGCCGGCAAATTTCGCTGATGCTCAGAAAGCGCTTCGCGCAGCTCACGCAAAAGTGCGTAGCCAAGATTAAGGGCGGCGCCAGCAAGCGCGGCGCTTTGCTCTGCAGCGCGCAGACAAGCCATAAATGCCGCGGACTGCGCCGGCTTTGGTGGGCGCGATTTCACCATGCCGGCCAGCTCTTCGGACAACCACTTGAGCTGCGCCTGCCGGCGAGTATCGCTGCGCGGCGTACAGCGCGCCCATCCGTGTTCAATGACATCTCCCAAGGAGTGCAGCACCGCCCCCAAAGGCAAATAGGGCGAATCCTCGGCATCGCTGCCGGCAAAAACCGCCAGGCACAGATAGCCATAGATTTTTAAATCGCAGCGCTCGGCCCCGAGCGCCGTGCCCAGGCGCTGAACCAGCGACCAATCTACATTCGCCCGATCCGTGCTGTAGGGCGCAATGGCGGCACCAAATTCCTGCAACAAAGGGTCGCTATCGCTTGGGTCGGGGGCGGCGACTGCGGCGCGGCCAAGCTGCGACAAAGGCAGCGCGAGCAGCATTTCATCGGCAGACATCTTATTTTTCCTAGCGGTTTCTGAAGCCGGCTTTATAGCACGCGAAAAAAAAGCGGCTGGCTCGGGCCGAAACAAGAAATCTCAATTTTTTGCGCCAATTCTGCTAGAAGAGTCAGTGGAAATCGGCATGTCGGACATCACGCTTTCGCCGCTCATCGTTCCACCTACGCCCGCTACCGGGTATCTGATGATCGAGACTGGCAGTCTGGCCGGCCAGCGTTTTGCGCTGCCCGCAGCGCCAGGTGCCTTGCTGCTTGGGCGCGAGCAGATCTGCAACGTTCGCTTCGATCCGGAACGGGATCGGGTGGTGGGCCGCACCCACGCCCGCATCGAAGTGCGCATGGACGGCATCTATCTTACCGACTTAAACAGCGCCAACGGCACGTTTCGCGCCGACGGAACCGCTGTACGGGGCGAAGTCCGGCTGCATCCAGAAGAGCGCTTTTTGCTGGGCGGCGAGGGGGGACCCTGGCTGGCGCTTAAACCTGCGCCCGCAGCGGTACATACGGCGCCGCCACGTCCCGATGCGCCTACAGTAATCACCCGCACGGCACCGCCGGCACAGGTTCAGGAAGCAGCTACTTTTGCGCCTGCGATCCACGCGACCGCCCCACACATTGCAAAGAAGCCTCGCGCCGAATCAAGCGTCGAAAGTGCCAAGCGCCAGCCGCCGGCGCTCGAACCTGAAGCTCGGCAAGAGGTCACGCGCCCGCGCGTAGAACCGGAGGCGGTCGACCCATCCGTACTGCGCCAGCGCCGACAATATCAGCGGCAAATTGTCCTTATTGTGCTGCTTCTGCTTGTGTCCTGCGGCTTGGGACTGGGCATCGGCCTGCACGATGGTCCGGCTGATAGCGACGAAGAAAGCGTGCGCGCAGAGTAGGTTTATTTCTTGGGGGGCGGCGGAGCACCGGGGCCAGGTCCGCGAGGCGGTCCTCCTGCTCCGGGTCCGCTGTGTGCAAGGATCTGCTCGAGCTGCGACTGCTGCGCGGACGTCAGCACGGCAGAAATCGCATTTTTCGTGTCACTAAGAATCTGCTCGATCTGATTGTGCGCATCGTCTTTGGACAGAGAGCCGGCTTCGACTTGCGCATGCACATCGTTGATCTTAGTCTGCGCGGCACTCGACAGTGTTTCTATTTGGCTACTTTGCTCGGCGCTAAGCCCTAGTACTTTGGCAAGTCCGGCGATGTCAAAAGGACCGCGATGATGGTCGCGCATTTGCGTCCACTTGGACTGCTGCTCCGGCGTCAAAAGAGCCAGTATCTGCGTCCGCTGCTGATCATGAAGCGCCTTGACCTGGGCCTGCGCATCGGCGTGGCTAAGAGTACCGGCTTTGACTTGTTCGCGAATGTTCTGCAAGGCCGTGCGCGTGGCATCCAGAATCGGCTGAATTTGCGTGACTTGATCGGAGGATAGATCGAGCAATTCCTTCAAATGATCGAGCTCTGATACTGCGCATCGCCCCGGCTTGTCTTTGGCCCCCGCGCCGTCTCCATCTGGCAGCGCCAGCTGCTCGCCGCTTACGTCACCGCCGACCGCAGCCAGCACGGATGCCGAGACCTCTTGGGTGCTGCTGTCGGCGCTGCCGCAGCCAACGCTTAGACTAAACAGACAAATTCCCATCCAGCGCGTCCATAGTTTGGTCTTCATGGTCGTTCTCCTTTTTGCATATGCAATTGCGCACATAACAGCCACATCCGTGAAAAAGTGAGTTCTGTAGGAAGCGGAAACTCGCGTTTCTTTCCATTTTGAAATGGATGATCGAAATCCTCCGCAAGCTTCGTGCCGCGTTCGAAATAGAGGAAGAGTGCAGAAAAAGGGGTTGGGCGGCGCCTGCCCATTCAGTCTCGCATCCTTAGATCTGCGACGGTGCGATCACAAAATCGCAGCAAATAGGAGTTTGCTGCGCAACGCCAGAGTCGTGCGAATTCCGCAAGCAGTCGTGCAGATTTTGCAGCCACTACATCGCGGTCTGACACCTACTGCAGCGCCACTTGCGGTAGCAGTCGTAAAAGTTAGCGCCGCGCGTATCGCGGCCAAGAAAGTACACCTGGCTGGCCTGGCTGGCCGGCGCAGAAGTTTCGTGATATGCTGAGATATGGAACAAAGTTCTGCGCAGCCGGCGTCGAAGCTCCTGTCGCTACAGATTATCTGGGGGGCGCTTTTAGGAACGGTTGCGATTTATGTCGGCGTATCATTCTTTGTGCCCTTTCCCGATCCGTCGCCGCTAAATCCTGAGCAGATTCGCCAATTCGAAATCATTTTTGCGCTGCTTTCAATCATGAGCCTTGGCGTCGCCGCATTTCTGCCGCAGCGGATCTTTGTGCAGACCCTGCGGCGCAAACTGGTCGAAACGGCCGAGACGCCTAGTTCCATTCCTATTTCCAAATTGGCCGAGATCGCTACCGTGCCCAGCATTTTACGACTGGCGCTGTATGAGTCTGTGACGATTTATGGTCTGGTTTTGGTCTTTTTGGGACATACGCCGATGAAAATCATTCCCTTTGCCGCAGTCTCGGCATTGGCGATGCTAAGCGCAATGCCCAGGGAAGCGTCGCTACGCCGAGCCGCCGAGGCACAAACGGAACGGGAAGCAGTCTAAAGCGGCGATTCGAAGGTTTGACGCAAGGCGTTTCAGCGCAAAAAAAGCGACGTCAATGCATCGCCAAACCTTGGTTCAGGAGGTCGCGCAGCTCTTGAGATATTGCGCAGCCTTGCGAATGCAAGCGTGTATTTCTTTGTAGGACGCGCGAGCAATGTCAAGGAGGATATGCTATCCTGTAGGGTGCTTCCGCGGAGGTAGTCATGTCCCCTACCCTGGTTTCAACTTTGGCCCTCGCCCTTAGTTTGGCCGGTTCCGCAGCGCGCGCCGATGACGAAGCGGCATGCGGCGGCGAAGCCTTCCGCTTTACGCTGCAAGACGTAGAAGGACGAGTTTTCGACGGAGTGAAGTCAGTGACCAAAGCTCCGGTGGTGCTGGTTTTTTATCAGGGCTATAAATCCGGAAGCGTACTCGACAACCTTCGCGTAGCGCTTGAGCGCGACCCGATCATCGGCAAAAACACGCGCCTTGGCGAGATGTGGGCCGGCTTCCCCATCATCGACTACAAGGAAGGCTGGTTTGTTCCCGGCTGGGCCATCGATAAGGCGCTGCGCGCCAAAATCGCCAAGTATCCCAAGACGATTTTTCTTCAGGATAAGGGCGAGTGCATGACCAAGAGCGGCACTTCAAACAAGTGTCCGGGAAAAACGCGCATACCTTACTTTCAAAGCAATCAGGGTTCCTTGGCCGTCGTCTACCGCGGCTACTTGTTCAAAAAGTTCGCCGGCCCTACAGACTCTGGACCATTCATCGAGCTGATTCGCCAGCTTAGCGCGCAAGCCGAAAAAGGCGCGAGCTACTGCGAGACGAAAAAAGCAATCGAAGGATAGCAGCGCGTTGCAAAAGGACCGCGTCGCAACTATTTTTCGAGCTTTTTGATGGCTTGCTCAACCTCTTTGACGGCCTCACTTTGCGGATCAAGCAGTTCCTGTCTGATTTTCAGCGCCTGTCGATATTCGGCAAGCGCTTTTGCTTTCTGACCAATCTCTTCATACGAGATTCCTAAGTTGTAGTGTACAAATCCGAGCATGCCGGGATTGGGAGTCTTTTCCAGCAGAGATAGCGCCCGTAACAAGTAAGGAATGGAGCCCGCGGAATCCCCATCCTCAGCCAAAAAATTTCCAATGACCTGAAGTGGAATGGCGATTTGGGGGTGATGCTTACCCAAGACTGTTTCGATGATCTCAAGTCCATTCTTCGCAGCCGCCAATCCTTCCTTTTTGCGCCCCAAGCGCCAATAAGACAAGGCTACATTATTGTAGACGCTAGCCATGGACAAGGATAATTCTCCATGCTTGGTGCGGTGCCTGGCAATCGCTTGTTCGATTCTGGCCACCGCCTCGCGATGGCGATTTTCGCGCTGCAAAAGACATCCCATATTGTTGTCCAGCTCGGATAGTAGCTCTTCCGGATCGCCCAGGCGCGCAATGGCCGCTTGGGCACGACGCGCATGCGCATATCCCTCGGCAAGTTTTAGCTGGCGGCAGTCGTTTAGGACCATTCCGGTCCAAGCCTGCGCCGCCACCAAGTCTTCCTGGTTGGCTTCTGCAACATCGACCGCTTGTAACAGACTCTGCTCGGCAGCGGGCAGCTTGCCCATAACCGTCTGAATGTCCCCCAGCGAATAAAGCGCGCGCGCCTGCATGCCAAAAAGCTGCTGCGCGGCCGTTTGGGCGATTAGCGGCTGTACTTTTTGTTCGGCATCTCGCAACTGTCCGGCGTTGCGCAACAAGCGGACATCGACTAGAGTCAAGCGCCAGCTTCGCATTTGCTCCCGCTGCGCTGAAGATAAAGTCGCCGCCGCTTGATTCGCTAGTACAGTTTGGCAGTTCAGCTCGGGCAATTGCTGCACCATGGCCACGGAGCGCTCTAAGAGCTTGTCATCGCGATTGTCAAAGAGCTGCAGGAGCTTTGTGGCCTCGTATAAGCGCTCTTGCAAACACTCCTTTTGCTGCATGCTTGGCTGGGTTTCGAATGGCGTACTCGCCGTAAGCGTACAGATTTGCGCGAATTGCGCCGCCCACTTTTGAAAATATGCATCTAGCGCCTGATCAACGCGCGGCAGCAGATCCATGGCAAAAGGCAGCGCGCTGTGCAAAAAACGCTGGGCCAATTTTTGTCGGCTCTTGGCATTCCAGACCTCAGCCATCTGCCGCGTCCCAGCCTGACACTGCCACCGCTGCGCTTGCCGCACGTAGCGCTGCCATCCCAAAATTCCAAATACATTCAGAAGGAGGATCAGAATCCCCCCCCAAATCCAGTATCGTTTGAAACCGACCGCCGGCGCCGGCCAGTCGAGCAGTAGTCTTTCCATGCTTGGATAGCGCTGCGCCGGAAGTGTTGCCAAACCTCGAAGCAAAATCGGCTTTAAGAACTTGGGAATCTTCTGCCAGGCCGCCGAGCCAACGGCCGTAGGCATCCAGCGTTCTTCAGCCATTGCTTCATATAGCATCAGGCAAAAACTGTATTGATCGCTTTGCGCGGTCGCCTGTTGCCATTTCTGCTCAGGCGCCATATAGGCCGGCGTACCGCCGACAATTTGCGGCAAAGACATATCCGTTTCGGTTCGATGCTGGTTTTCAAGATGGGCCAATCCAAAATCCGCTACTTTTACCATTTTATCATGACGAATTAAGATGTTTTCTGGCTTCAAATCGCCATGAATGACACCTGCATTGTGGGCGGCGGCGATTGCGCTGCCAATCGCGGCAAATACCGCCAATCGCTCTCCTCTTTGCAAAGCAGCGGTCGGGCGCTCTGTCAAAAATTCGCGCAGCGTCTGGCCTTCTATATATTCCATGGTAAAAAAGAGCCGATCGTCAAATAGACCTACGTCATAAACCGGAACCATATGCGGATGATTCAGTTTGGCCATCGTCTGCGCTTCACGAAGCAAACGCGCCTGAGCGCCAAATCCTTGGCCCGACAAACTGGCATGTACCAACTTCAATGCAACCGTACGCCCCAGTTGCAGATCTTGTGCTAGATAGACAATGCCCATACCGCCAACGCCCAGTGTTTTTTCGATGCGATAGCGTTCATGCGGATTTTGTACCGCGTGTAGCTCTGGCTGCCCGTCCACAGTTCGAACGCTGTGCAGCGACATCGAATGCATGGACTGCTGCATACAAGCCACCATGACCGTTTCGCAGCTTGGACAATTTCCAAGATGCCGAGCAATGTCCTTGGCCAATTCTGGGTCGGTGCGTCCCAAGGTGAAGGCCAAAAGCTGATTTTCGCTAGGGCAAAGCAGAGTCGGCATGGCGGAAGTGTAATAATTTCTCCTTTTATGGCAATACTATGTTTCTTGTGCAGAATTGTTATTTCTGTAGCATATTATTATTATTGACATCATTGTTCGTTTGGCGAATCATTCGCTCATGTCACATCCCAATTGGGTTTCACGGTTTATGTACACGCTACCTTCAAATTTAAGAGAAAAGGCAGCCACTTGGACGGATTTGGAGCGTGTTTTGTCCAGCCGAATAGAATCTGCACAAAAATGCTGGCCGGGTCTGACCTGCAATGTTGAAGAATTCATAAAATATTTAGCCGAAAAACTTGCTTCACAAATTACCGAAATCGAGCATTTGACGCAATGCTTTATTGAAGATCTATATTTGGCATATGCTTGTATTTGTCGTGAAGCTGCAGCCTTGCAAGAATTTCATCGAGCATTTTCGCCACGCAATCCAAGCTTAGAAGAAGAAGAAGTCTGGCAATTGGCGTGTATTAAGCTTTTTGTTGGGCAGACACCTAAGATTGCCGAATACAATGGAAGCGGTCCTTTAAAGAAATGGTTAAAAATCGTGCTTTTGCGGACTAAAATTGATTGGAGTCGAAACCAAGCCAAACATACAAAAGATCATACGGATGAGCAGGCATTATCGGCTGCTGCCTGCCAAGCATTTGCAGCCGATCCAGAACTAAATTATTTGAAAAAAAGCAGTCAACATGACTTTGTAAAAATTATGACCCAAGCGTTACGTTCATTGTCAGATAAAGAATACGAGCTACTTTCGCAGCACTGGCTTTTAGGTTGGTCCCTGGAGCAGCTGGCAGCGCACCATGGCATCCATCGCGCAACGGCTGCACGCTGGTTAGAGCGAGGGCGCACTCGCTGGCTAACAATCTGCCGAGAATTATTAATCCGCCGCCTTGGTAGTCCTGATCGAGTTTATTCACTGTGGCCTTTTTTATGCAGTCAGTTTTCCTTTCGCATGAGTCAACTGCTACACGAAGCCGCAAAAAGCTAAGCGCCGCCACGACAGTTTCGAGGTGCTGCATGTGAAAGTACCAGTTACTGTGACAAAATCGCTCAGCGTGACAGAGCGCACAGCACGATCCTGCTTACAGAAGCCTCCCATTGATTCGAGCAAGTTGGCATGTTCACTTGCATTCCTTTTCAAACACTGCGCTGTGCGATGAAAATCGCACACATGGCACATCGTTTGCTTGGTTTCCTTTTTTAGAAGGAGTTCCGATGACACGTCCATCCCTTTTTATTGGTGCTTTGCTTTCCCTGACTTTTGCCGTGGCCTGTGATGATGCTGCCGATGAACGGAAGAAGGCCGTCGTCGCGCAGAATCAAGCCAATCAGAAAATTGCGGAAGTATCTAAGGAAGCAGACGACAAGGTACAGAAGGCGCAAAATGAAGCCGACAAGAAAACCGCCGAAGTCGTCAATGAAGCCAACGAAAAATTAGAGAAAGCGCAAAATGCAGCCGATAAGAAAGTCGCCGACGTTCAGAATGCCGCAGACAAGAAGATCAATGACATTGAAGCCGATGCGGACAAAAAGACGGCAGCGGCGCAGGCAAACTTTTTGAAGATGCGAGAGGACTTTCGTCATCAGGTAAACACCGATATGGTCGAGCTCGATAAGAAAATCGCCGACCTGAAGGCCAAAGCCAAAAAATCTACGGGCAAGGCCAAGGCGAGTTTGGATGCCAAAGTAGCGCGTGTGCAAAGTGCGCGCGACACGTTTGCGGCAAACTACAAAGCCATTGAAAACGAGACCGCAAAGACTTGGGATGACACCAAAGCCCGCCTCGAAAAAGAATGGTCAGAGCTGAAAGTATCCCTCGATAAAGATTAGGCCGAGCCGCTTGCCGCCAAACTTCATCGCTGATCAGCGATAATGGGGCCATGCCCGAGCTGCTTGAGCTTGTCATTGATGGCACCAATTTTGGCGGCAAGACTCCGCTTGTGAACTGTCTAGTCGAGCGACTTCGTGCGCAAAACCTGCAGGTGGAAACTGCGTCTCCGTATCGCGAAGTAGAAGTATATACGCTGTGGGATGAAAATCCGATTGGAGCGGCGCGGCTCGTCCTAGAAATCATGAACAGACATCGGCAGCGTGCTCGCGGTGCGGATGTTTTGGTTTGGGATCGCGGTTGGCCCACCTGCTACATCGCGACAGCCAACTCTGCAGCGCGGGCTTTGTTTCAGCCGTTGCCGCTTCTGACTTTCTTACTTCTGAACACCGCCGAAGTCACCGCGAAAAAGGTGCAGAAATACGCGTTGCCGCAGCAGTCCTATCCGTGGATGCATCGCCACCGGCTTAAAGATGAAATCTCTTATGAACAACTTGCGAGGGATTTAGCGCCGCAGGTCTGCTGTTTTCGCCCGACCCTGCCCGATAGTCGCTTTGATCTCGATCTGGTTTCTGCGCGAATTCTAGAAGTCATCGAGCAGCAAATCGGTTAAGACGCTGCCTAGAAATGTATATGGGCGGTGGGCGCGACCACTTCTACGACTTCCATCATTCCTAAGTCTTCGTGCGGCAGAATATGACAGTGCAGCACGTACTTACCCACATAGCGAACATAGCGCGAACGCAGCTTCACTTTTTCGCCGCCCTTGACAAAAAGGGTGTCTTTCCAATAACGCTTCCCACTCGGCTCGATCACCTCGAAGGGATTTACGTGGATGTGAAAGATGTGCGGACCGATGCGCTCGCTGCTAACCGTCCACTCATCGACGCCGCCAAGTTTTAGCTGACGCGGCGCCGCCTTGGGATCAAAGCCGCGACCATTGACCGCAAAAGGATAGGCCGACTCACCGGTCAGCATGACCCCAAAGTGCACCTTTTGCTGTCCGGTAATTTCGCTATCGGCAATCGATTTATAGGGTGCCAAAGGAGCCAATTCGCTTTCGGCAGGTAGAGCCATTTCTTTTTTAGGCCCTTTCACCCGCAGCCGCGCAATCGGCTTGCGCTCCTCTTTTAGGCCGAGCAGCGAAGTCAGCGAGGACGATTCCTCATCGACGATTAGATATTCCCCAGGCACATCCGGGGCACGCACAAGTACGTCCACGCGGTACCCCGGATACATGTCAATCTGCTCATTTGCTTCGATTTTGCCGGTGGTGATGCCGTCCATGGCAATGACTTGCTGGGGCACACTCTTTTTGTCCGGACCCTCAATCTTTATATGCAATGATTCTTCAGCGCCGGCATCGATATAGCGCCAGCGCTGCACCTCGCCGGGTTGCATCTCGTAGACTGGCTCTAGTTGGCCATTGATGGTAGTGCGCCAGCCGCCGCGATCCCAAGCGCCGTTTAAAAAGGAGCGATTGAAGCTTTCAATGCCGCCTTTTTTGTCTTCCTTGACGATGGGGTTGTCGATCTTGCCGTACGGAATCTGCTGAAAGACAAAGATCTGTTCTTTGGCCGCGGCAATGGCCGGTACTCGGTCTATATCCCCTTCGATGATAAGCGCGCCTTCCATGCCGCTACCCACCTGCAAGGCGGTAGAGCCGTGCACATGCGGATGATACCAAAACGTACCCGGCGGGTGGTCCGGAGGAATCTTGATTTCATAGTAAAATTCTTCCCCTGGTGAGATGGCAATTAGTACGTTGTCGCTATTTCCAGCCGGCGAGACGTGTAAGCCGTGCGTATGCAAATTGGTCGTATTGAAGTTATGCGGAATGTTCGAAGTCAAAAGCGGAGGCACATGACGCGTCATCTCGCGCGCCAGCTCGGCCGCCTGCGCCTGCAGATTGTTGGGAGTGGGCGGATTTTTGGGCAGCTTGTTGACAAGATGAACGTTCAAGGTGTCACCGGCTCGCGCCCGCATCGTCGGGCCGACAAGCCCGCCATTATAGGAGCGCAAGTGTACTTTGTCGGTACCGATGAAGTTGTCGGCGTAATCGACGACGAGCTCGAATTGCAGCTCTTTTCCCCCGGGCGTTCCTGTAGATGACGATGCCGAAGCCGGTGCCGGTGCGGCCGGAGTCGGAAGCGGGGCTGCCGCCGGTTTGGCCGCCGAAGTACTGGCCGCGATGTGAGTCTCATGCTGAGCTCCCGCGCTTTGCTGCGGATCACAAGCAGGACAAACAGACCAAGCGCCAAACAGCAAAGCAGCCGGAAGTATAGGGGGGGCCATCTTGGGCATTTAACGTCTCCTTGGCCACAGAGTATCGCGAAAGCAAAGTTGCTTCGAATATTTTCAGCGTTTTCCGTGGTGCATTGCCCGCTGTGTCGTCGCGGGGGCCGAAAGTGCCCCCGCAAATCTTGGCGCGGCCCGCCCCCCGTGGCCGCCCTTTTACAGACTGAGGCGCTGACAGGTTTAAGCGTCGTTTAACGGCAGTCCGCCGATAAAATCCATCTTGCCAAGCTCAACGCCATTGTGACGCAAAATGGCGTACGCGGTGCTGAGGTGGAAGTAGAAATTTGGCAAGCCAAGCTGCATCAAATAGTGATCGCCGCGCACCCACTTTCCGGACATCCAAGGTGCCGAAATGCGGCGCTCCGCCCCATCGGCAAGCGCACTCGGCGCCAGGCTTTCCAGAAACGCCAGGCACGCGGCGATGCGGGCGTGCACCTCGGCCATGGTTTTTTCGGTATCCGGATGCGCCGGCGCCTGCTGCCCGCTCAAATAGGCCGCCGTGAACTTGGCAGTATCACAGACGATCTGCACCTGGCGCAAAAGCGGGTACTGATCCGGAGCCAAACGCGCTTGCAGCAAGACCTCGGGATCAAAGGACTTCTTTTGCGCATACTCGGTGGCCTTGTTCAGCCACTTGTCCAGGTTCTTCAACATCTTGATCAACTGGGGCAGGGTATCAGACAGCATGAATTTCTCCTTGAAGCTCGCAGCTTAGTCGATTCGGCCATTTCCTGGGAGCCAGGAAACAGCGAATTTGTCATGATGCCATAGTCATAAATGTAAAGAAACAGGGAGCAGTCATGCACATCGGAATCATTGGTGCCGGCATTAGCGGCCTGGTTACAGCCAAGACCTTTATCGCCAAAGGGCACAAGGTCACGCTGTTTGAAAAAAGCGACACACTCGGCGGAGTCTGGAATCCATCGCGATCCTATCCAAATGTCACAACGCAGACTACGCGCGACGAGTACTCTTTTAGCGATTTTCCGATGCCGTCTTCCTATCCTGATTGGCCTTCCGGTGCGCAAGTGCATGCGTATCTAAGCGACTACGCCCAGCACTTTGATGTCGTCGAGCGCATTCGCTATCGCAGCGAGGTCACTGCCGTCGAACCTCTTTCGCAAGACGGTCGGCACCGCGGCTTTCGACTTACGGCCAACACGCAAAGCGCGGAAGCGAAAACGCCGACGACCCAAGATTTTGACTTCATCGTCATCTGTAACGGCGTATTTCACCAACCTAAAAAACCCGCAGTTTCCGGTATCGAGGAATTTGTCGCCGGCGGCGGCGAAGTTCTGCATTCCAGTGAATTTGTCGATCCAGCGCGCATTTCCGGCAAAAAGCTTATCGTCGTAGGCTTTGCCAAATCGGCCACCGATATCGCGACCTATTCCTTAGGACGTAGCAAGTCCACGACTCTAGTGTACCGCAAAGCCTATTGGAAGGTTCCGCGCTACTTTGGCAACGCCGTCAGTCTAAGATATGTACTCTTCTCACGTTTTTCCGAGGCATTTTTTGCGCACTATGCGCAAAGCTCGGCTTTGCGCATTCTGCATTCCATTGGCAAGCCCCTTGTGTGGATGCACTGGCGGACAGTTGAAAACTTGCTGCGCCGCCAAATGCATCTGGATGCTTGTGATATGGTTCCTACCCATTCTATCGAAGATCAAATTAGCTGCTCTTTAAGTATCGCGCCGCCGGGGTTTTATGAAGCAGTTCGTGACGGCAAGATACAAGCTCGACGGACCACTCTGCAACGCTTTTTCCGCGGCGGTCTCGAGCTCGCCAGCGGCGAACACCTAGACGCCGACATGGTGATCTTTGGAACCGGATATACGCAAGGCTTGCCCTTTCTTGCAAACTCCGAACGCAGCAAGCTCGTCGACGAAGAAGGGTTCGTTCATTTGTATAGAAATCTGATCCATCCCGATGTTTCGGGCCTGGCGTTTAACGGTTATAATTCCAGCTTATTCTGTCCCCTAACTTCCGAAGTCGGCGCCCGCTGGATCGCGGAGTATGCAGAGCAAAAACTGCGACTTCCGTCTCGAGATGCGATGCTTTTGGCGATTGCCAAGGACATTCTCTGGCGCAAGCAGGACCGCCGCATTGCCGCGGAGTTTGGCGGCACCTGCATCGCTCCATTTAATTTCCACTATCTTGATGCGCTTCTGCAAGACATGGGAGCCAAGACCCGCGCGCGCAATCCCCTATCCGAAGGCCTCCTGCCGATAAATCCCACGCTTTTTGCAAGGCTATTGCGCACCATTCCTTAAGCCGCCACTCCACTCCCATGGCGGAAAAGGACGAAGCGAATGGGCACTACTTCCCAAAGCTTTTGTGCTAGCGTCTTTTCATCATGAATTCGCCAATACTCTTGTCATCAACTCGTTTGCGCTTGCGCCCTACGTTGCCAAGCGATGCAGCGCAATTGCTACGCATCCTTTTAGAACTTGAGGTTGCGCAATTTTGGCCAGACTATGACCTTTCTCGCGTGGAGCAGGAACTCATTGCCCAAAGGCCCAATCTAACCGTGTTGGCGATTGAGCATGCCGATGCCCTGATTGGCGCCATTCAGTTTGCAGAGAACCCCGCTTCGCAGTATCGCCATGCGAGCATCGACCTTTTTCTAAGCGGCAAATGGCACGGTCAAGGTCTAGGCCGCGAAGCCATTCGAACCGTGGTGGATTATCTATTTGCCGTCCGCGGCCACCACCGCATTACCATCGACCCGGCCGCGCACAATCAGCGGGCGATTCGCGCCTATGCCGCGGTGGGCTTTCGCAAAGTAGGAATTCTGCAGCGTTATGAACGTGGCCGCGACGGTCGCTTTCACGATGGAATCCTCATGGAGCTTATTGCCCAACCGAGCGAAGCGATGCGCGCAGTGCCCCGTCACATCGATCTAAGCCATACGATTGCCCAAGGGCTGGTCACTTATCCCGGCATACCCGCACCCATCATTTGCGATTACATGTCTCGCGCGGCCTCGCGCGAGCGTTATGCGCCGGGCACTGAATTTCACATCGGCAAGATCGAAATGGTCGCCAACACCGGCACTTATGTGGACAGTCCCTTTCATCGCTACGCCAATGGCAAGGATCTAGCGGATCTGGAACTTGCGCGACTGGCCGACGTCGAGGCGGTCGTTGTACGCGCCCGCCAGCGCCAATCGTCGGCCATTGATGTGGACAGCTTTGCAGCGCTTGGCAACCTGCGCGGCAAAGCGGTTTTGATAGATACCGGATGGGACGCGCACTTTGGCACCGACCGCTACTTTGAAGGACATCCTTTTCTGACCGAACAAGCGGCACGTTGGCTCGTGCAGGCCGCGCCGGCCATCGTCGGCATCGACTCACTAAACATTGATGACACGGCGGATCCGCGCCGTCCGGTCCATACTCATCTGCTCGGTGCGGACATTCCAATCGTGGAACATCTTACGCAGCTTCAGCAAGTTCCGGACGCACGGGCCCGTTTTTTTGCCACGCCAGTCAAAGTACGGGACTTTGGCACCTTTCCGGTGCGAGCTTTTGTCCTCACCGCGGAGTAAGCGATCTTTTTTCTCCAGTCTGTTCGCCCCTCTTGTCCCTTTGCCTTTCTAAGTTTCCAAGCGCATAGGCAATTCCACTTTGCAAAGTGCTGCGGGTGCGAATGGCTGCCAAGTCAATACCGAGCCCAATCAGCGTCTGCGCAACTTCTGCACGTATTCCGGTAATCAAAGTTTCGGTCCCAAGCAGCCGCAGCGCGCTGGCTGTATTGATTAGCGAGCTGGCCGCATGGCTATCCACCTGCTTCATTCCGGTAATATCGATGATAACAATGCGAGCGCGCCGCGCTTGCGCGCCCTGCAAAGCGGTTTGCAGCACCTGGTCCGCACGCGCCGTATCCATTGAACCGACTAGCGGCATCACAACAATGGAATCGGTAATTGGAATAAGCGGAGTGGACATCTCCGCCAAGCGCTGAGACTGCGATTGAATCACCTGCTCTTGCAGCGCGGTACGTTCTTCTTCAGAGCGTATGCGTTGCATCAATTCATCTTTCCAGCGCTTCTCAGCGATGCTGAGCTGCTCTGTAGCTTGCTGCATCAGCTCGGCATGGGCCTGCCGCAGTCGTTCCGACATCGCCTGGGCTTCGGCAAAAAGCTGCGCATTTTCAAGTGCGGTGGCGGCTTGCGTCGAAAGAATAGAAAGAAGTTCGACCCGATCCTGCGTAAAAGCATTCGAATCGCTAAAATTCTCCAGATACAGAATTCCCACGAGCCGCCCGCGGCTGCCAAGCGCCAGAGCCAATAGTGACCGCGGATGCTGCATCGCAAAATAGGAATCCGCGCTGAAGCGAACATCGGGTGCATGCTCGGTCATGCGTACCGTTTCACCAGTGCGCGTGACATGCTCCACGATGCCATTCGGAATGCCTCCGCTGACGACGCCATTTTCAATGGCCTCAAAGAAGCATTTTTCGTTTTCGATTTTTAAGGCGGCGCCGCGGCAAGCTGCTTCGCCCGGCGCAGTAACAAGAACGCCGCGCTGCGCATCGACCTCGCTTACTACGATGCGCAGAATTTGCTCCAGAACTTTGTCCGGACTCATCTCGCTGGAAATCGCCTGAGCGGCACGCAGGGCCGTGACCTTGGCCTGCTGCAGCAGCCGCTCGTGCCGCTGCGACTCGGCAAGCTGCGACTTCAGTTTGATAAGAAGACTCCAGCGTTCGACATGCGCGGCCAGCAATAACGCAATTTTTACAAGCAGCTTTTCGTCCCCCGGACCAAAAGCATCGGCCCGCTTGGACGCTGTATTCAAACTGCCAATGGTGCGTCCTCCGGCAATTAGCGGCGCTGTCAAAGCGGCGCGCATGCCAATCTGATTGAGTTTTTGTATGTCAAGCAAAGGACTGTGCGCAAACTCCGCTCCGGCCAATAAGACCGGCTGTTGTCCCCGCACGGTCAGGCCGACGATTGTGCCATCCATGGGCAGCCGAGATCCCGCCGGAAGGGCTCCCGCCTGCCCTTCCAGCGCAAAAAGCTCCAAACCATCTCCGGCAGCATTTAGTACGGCAATGCTGGCACGCGCAATGCTTGGAAAAAGGCCGGGAAGGGAAATGGCCGTGATGCGAAAAAATTCGCTTTCCTCGGCAGCCATTCCAAGCTTTTGCATCAGCTCATTAACCAGGTGCAACTGCACCGCGTCCGCTTTGGCTTGCTCTAGTTCGGCGGCCGTCTGGCGCTGCACTTTTTCGGAATGCGAAAGCTGCGCATCTTTTTCGACGATCAGCGCTTGCAGCGTCGCCAAAGTTTGCTCAGAGGCAGATAAGGACATGGCTTTCTCCGCAGCGCCTTCGGTTCACGAAATAGTACTCATTATAACACGCAGAAAAAGGACGGGCCGCGGATACGGGCCAGGGGGCAAACACGGCGTGTTCCATACATGTAATTCTTCAAGCGCGAATCAATCGGACAAGGACGTATGTAGCCAGAGCTGGCAACTCCGTTTATGATTCATCAGCACGCAGAATCCTTTTTCGCGTCTGCACGAGTCCACTGGCCTACCTTTTCTCAAGGAGTGTCATGCATAAGCGCATTGCTATTGGAATTGTCCTTTTTTCACTGGGTTTAGGCATTGCTGGCTACAGCACGGCCCGCACCAAAAAGCGACCGACGGGAATACGCGAGTCGAAGTTTTTCAAGGTCAACATGGACAGCCACAAGGTCGTCGGGCCAAGCGACCGCGTGGCGGCGGCGCTGCGGCTGGATCTGACCTCGGTCACCACCGATCAACCGCAGTACTGGCCCAATGAAAAAGTACACTTGCGCATTCTTTCCCTGGGACGGGCGGGCGCGGCGTTTAGCGGCAAGCTGACCAAGCGCGACAGCCAAGCTCGCGATATTACGGGCAAGCTCGACGGCCAAGGCGTTGCGGTGGTGCAAGTGCTGGACGGCGAGCAGGCCCCACTAGAGCTTGGCGAATACCGCCTGGATGTAGAGGTCGCCGGCGGCAAGGGCAAAAACACCGCGAGCTTCGCGGTGGTCGAAGGCACGCTCGGCGCCGTCTCGTTTGCGCACGAATTTCGCAAAGTAACCAAGTCCGATGAGCTCGATCAAGTGCCCGGCGGCTGGTACCTGGGCAACAGCGCTCCGGGCGCGCGCTGGGGCAATGGCTTGTCCTTCAAGAACGAACTGCGCGTCTCCAATCGTCCTTACACCGGTGAAGTCGAGGTGCACAGCCGCTGCATGCTTCCCGGCTGCAACGGCGTCCACGCCGGGCCGTCGCAGCGCTTGCAAGTCGAAAACGGCCGCATTGCCGGGACTTTGAACATCAGCAGCCATTCTGGACCCTTTCAGATTGAAGTGGTTTCGCCGCGCGGCAGCTTGCGTCACCAATTTGAAGGCTCCAGTCACGTCGAGCGTGAAATGCTCGCCATCTCAGGCGGAGTTAGCTACGCCCACCGCGTCGGCTTAGCCCCCTATGAAAAGACCGTCCAGGTAGCCGGCCGCGATCTATTTGTGGAATCGCAAAAAAGCAGCGCGGATCCGTTTGCCATCGAGTCGGTCATTGCACATAGCGGCAAGCTGACGATTCAGATCAATCAGGCGATAAAATCGCCGATTCTGCTCACCCATCAGGCCAAACCCGACGGCAGCTTCGAATCTCGGCCCATCGCCTTGCCGGCTGAGCTGGCTTCCGGACGCAAGCTAGATGTGGAAGTTCGTACTCCCTACACCCTGATTACAATCGGTGGCTTTGTCGGCGCCGACTTCAAGGAAGGCTGGGTGTTAGGACTTGCACCGACGGGCCTAAAGCTTGAGCTTCAAGCTGCGGCCGAGGGCAGACCGCTTTCGAGCGTACCGGTGCAAGTCAGCGCCCGCGACTTGGCCGGCAAGGGCGTCGCGGTTTCGGCGGTGCTAGAAGTTTACGACAATCGCGTTCCGGCGCGTAACCCGTCGACTCCGCTGGCCTCGGCAATCGGTGACTCGGTGCGCAACACTTCCCGATCGGTATCCAGTTGGACCGACAATACCGGCTACATCGAAGAGGATGAAGAGGAAGATGCGCCGCCGCCGCGAAACAGCCGACCGATCGAGAGAAAGGAAATGCCCAAAAAGGCCAAACTCAGCGCTGACGCCGACGAAATGATAGGCATTGGGAGTATAGGCACCGTCGGACACGGCGCCGGCCGCGGTGGCTATGGGGCCGCCGCCGCTCCGTCTATGGGCGCGCCGCCGCCACCGCCTCCGGCGCCGCGAATGTCGATGCGCAGCCAGCCGAGCAGTCGCGGCAGCCAAGGCAGCACCGCCGGGGCCCAAAATGAAGAAGTCGGCGAGGAAATTCGCGAAGGAGATCGCAAAGTTGTTTTTTGCTCGCGCATCGTCACCGACGAAAACGGCCAGGCCAAAGTCGATATCACTTTGCCGCCGCAGACCGGTCGGCTGATTCTGCGGCTGGCGGGCGTACGCGCCCTGGACTATGCCGAGACCCGTCGAGAAATGGACGTCAAGCGTACCGCCGGGGTGGAAGCGCGGTTGCCGCGCAGCTTTGTGCCCGGGGCCAAGCTAAGCGTGCCCATCGATACCACCAACCAGACTTCGCAGACGCTTAGCTTGACCGCAGACGGCGCGGGCCTGGACAGTCCCTTCACGCGGGCCGTGGCCCCTGGCCATAGTGTCATCGACCTGCCCCTTCAGCTTTACAAGCCCGGCGTATTGAACCTGACGCTGCGCGATTCTAACGGTCAGCTTTTTGATCGGCGCGATTTGCCGCTGCAGACGCTGGACCAGCAGCCCGTCACCTATTCGCGGCTGCTCTTTGGCGATGGCAGCAAAGTATCCGTCGCTGCTGGCGAAACGGTGCGCGTCTACGCTGGGGCCGGACCGCTCTTACGCGGCATCGTCGCAAATGTCATGACGACAACCGAGTCGTGGTTTGGACACGCCGAGGCTCTGTCGGCGCGCGCCGCGGTCCGGGCTGTCCTTATCGCCGCGATCAGCAAAGGGCTGCTCAGCGACGATGGCTTGGCACAAAATATTCGCACCGGCGTCGACAAAGACATTCGCGACCTCAATGAGGCTTTCTTCGACAAAGAAGCGGGCCTTATGCGTCCCTATCCGAAGTTGCCCGCCAGCATTGCGTTTAGCGCCTGGGTCACGCGCAATCTGCTGTCGGCAACGAAGGCATTGGAACTGGCCAAATCTCCCGATCCGCGCGTCAAACAAGCGCTGACGACGGCCCAAGCCCTTTGCGAGCGGCTGCGCCTAGAACTTGCCAAACGCGCCGTAAAGACCGAGGAGCAAGCCGGATTCGACAGCCAGGGACAGTGGGTCATTCCCATTGAACTGAATGGCCAGGTGGTTTATCGCGTACAAACCGACGACGCCGTGACCCGCTGGGCCAGCGAAAAATTGCTGCCGCAACTGAATCTGGATGCTGCCGAGGGAACTTTTTCGACGGATTCGGAATCCGCTATTTCTCTGCGCAAGCTCTACGATGTTTTTCGATTTCTGCGCGCCTTCGAGCGCGTCGGCGAATTGCAGTATCTGACCGATCTGGCGACGGCTTACTACCTGAAGGGAGATCACGCCACCTTTGCCAAGCTGTACCGGCAAGTGGCCCGCGGCATGATTCTTTCGCAAGAGCCGGGACTTTTGCAGGGACCGGCACTGCTCGGCGGTGTCTATTCCAGCCCAATGGCCCTGGTGCGCTTTTTGGAATTGCAGCTTCTGTTAAATGGGCATGCCAAGCCGACGGCGCCTGCCGAGCAGGGCGGCGCGGCGCTGCGCTTTGAGCAAACACAAAGCGGACCAACGACGCTGACCGTACCTTCCGGGGCCATCGTGCGCATCGATAGGCGCGACGTCTTGCGGATGGTCCCTACTTCCAACCTATTTGGGCGCGTCAGCGTCAGCAAAAATGCGGCACAAGTCGGCGAAGAAATAGGGCTTAGCATCGAACTAGATGGCAGCCGCGATCCGCTTGAATATTACGCAATCATCGCCGTGCCAACGACCACTTCGGTCAAGCAAACCGAGGACATCCTTTCGGATTATCGCGGTCAGCTCATCTACGGTCAGCAGGGCCAAGGCGGAACGCAAATGCAGCTACTGACGGTTCCCTTTCGCGGCAGTCGCAGCCTAAAGCTGCTTTTAGAGGGCGCGTATCGCGGCAGCGCCACAGGTCTAGTCCTAATTCGCCACATTGAAAACCGCAGTCTGCTTTCCGGAATTCCTATTTCCGAAGTTCGTGTCCGCTAGCACTTCGCACGCGCTGGCGCTGGCCTCTACAGAGAATAAAGAGTCCCCTGCGGGAAAAATGACGCTGGCCTCAACCAAGCGCGGTCGCTCGCAACAGCGCTGGTAACCTTCCCAATAAAGATGGGACCGATAACACCAGAACGTAGCCAAATCCTAGCGGGAAGACGTGCGGAGACGAATCAGGCGCTGAGGTCGCGCTCAGCATCGGCCAGAGCATAGCGAGCCATCGCCAGATTCGCGCGGGCTCGATCGACCGCTAGATAGATGAAGACAGCTGGCCGACTGCGCAGCGGGCGAATAAGATGGTAATGCTTGCCGAGCGAAATCAAGATATCTTCAATCTCATCACGAAGATTTAGCGCTTTCATCGCTTTCCGTTTGGAACGGACGACTTCCGTATTGCCGGCTGCCGCGACTTCGACATTCAAGACGCCAGCCCCCCCGACTGCCCCTAGGCACATACCGCTGTCGCTATCTGCGACGGCGGCGCCAATGAAACCTTCGATGGTAAGCTCAGTACGAGCAAGGACTTCTTTTACGGTACTAGCATTTACAGCCATAGGACTCTCCTGTTCTTGTTTGGAAGGCGGTGAAATGTCACTGACACATAATTGTTGCCAGCATTGCTCGCTGCTCTGCTCCACTGCTTGCTCATTGCCTTGCTGCACTGCCTGTTGCGATGGGTCATCGATATAGGTATCGCCCGAAAGCGGTATCGTCATTGGCGCAGTCTGGCTCGCATCGATTGGTGTGCTGATCGGTGGCAGCACCTTTGGCCATTCTGAGTGGACACCGCTTGTAACGTCGGCGGCCACGACCGGAGACAAGAGTTCGCAGTCGGCGAAGGATACCCGTGAGAAATTGGCCTCTGCCGAAAGAGCCTCCTCTGCCAAGGAGCTCGACCATTCCTTTTTCTGCACCTCCTCGGGGGCACTGCTACTTCCATTCGAGGGGAGGCCGGCCAGCCAATCTGCCAGCGACAATTCAGCACCATAGAGAGTGCTGGTTTCGACTGGCATTAACGAGCGCTCCTTGCCCCTTGCTGACTGCCAGGAAAAATTACTCACCGACGATGGCGCATATGCAGAAGCGCCCGGCCCTGGATCGGCAGACTCAGCCATCAATGCCAAGACGGTTTGCGTACTCGGCGGGGTGTGCGGCGATGGTGCGATAAGCGGCAGCTCTTGCGGATCGCCACTTATAGCGCTGCCATTGAGAAGCGGCGAGTATTCACTGCCAGCCATTCCGTTTGGTTCCAGCACACTCGCAGCTTCATCTTCGGCCCCACCGGACGAAGAACTGCTATCGGCGGGGTCTTGCAGCTCATCGCTGCTTGTGCCCGTCGTGATGAGCTGCGGATGATACAGGCCCAATTGGAGCGTCTGCAGCGAGGTGCGGCCCTTCTGAAATCGAAACGTGCCGCGCGGCAGCTCACGCATGGCCTGTAGCGCCGCCTGTCCTTGCCGGTCGCCAAACTCGGCATGGACAAGCTGCGAGCGATGTATCCACAGTTCGCCGCGCATAAAAGCGCTCCATACGATGAGCCGCCCAGACAAACCGGCGAAGAGCAAAAGCTGAATAATTTCAAGCAGACTGCGACCTTGACAAGGACCCTGAAACGGCAATGCTTCGCTCTCTACGGGACGTAAAAGCTGCTTGCGCAGTTTCACTGCCCGCAGCGGGGTATGGACGTAGGCAAATGTGTCGTGCGGATGGTTGACGGCGTGCCCTACGACCTTCCGCGCGGTAACACAGATGATTCGGCAGTTCGTGCCGGCCTTTTGAACATAGCCGATTGCTTCAAGAATGCTTTCATTCAAAGAATTGAGATCAAAAACAGCCGCTGATACAATATAATGATTAAGTGCAGAACGCAAGGCGCTCAGCTCGGAAACCTTAAAACAAAGCAACCGATCTGATTCATCTATATTATCCACAATTGTGGACTCATACATTGATGGTTCATTGCTACATAAAATTATATAACGCTGAACATCCAAGAAAATCTCCCGTACGCTAGACGAACCGTAAGGGCAGTATCACTCGACTGTTCTTAGGTTATTGCAGCTTTGCCATAGCAACAACTGTCCGTTCGGCGAGGAAAAATCGCAGGTGCACCTGTCTTTTCGATCAGGCTTACATCTATCCAGCTAGTATAAAAGACAGGTGCAAACGTATCAGGACTGGCTCAAGTATGTGCTTTATGGCTACATAAATAAGCGTATGAGCTCGTGGCGGGATTCGACACCCAGCTTCTGCAGGATATTGGCCTGGTGAAACTTCGCCGTGCGCGGACTAATCGACAGGACAGTACCGATCTCGTCGCCATTTCGCCCCAATAGCAGCAGGTTAAGTACCTCGCGCTCGCGCGCCGACAGGTGTACCTCCTGCGCAAGCTCGTCGACGCGGCGGCGGATAAGGCCTTCGACGTCGCCAACCTGCCGGCCTAAGAGATCTTTATATTGTTGGCGGATGCGCAACAGCACGCGCACCCGCGCGCGCAAAGCCAATTTGTTGATAGGTTTGGCCAAAAACTCGTCCGCTCCAGCTTCAAAGCCCCGCACGAAGTCGCCTTCATCATCAAGAGCGGTAACGATGATGATGGGAATATAGCGCCACTCGCGATGCTCTTTTAGCCTTCGGCACAGCTCGAAACCGTCTACTTCCGGCATCATCACATCGGTGATGATAAGATCCGTCGGCGCCTTGGCAAGATGCAAGAGCGCCTCCTTGGCACTGTGCACTATCCACTGTAAATGGCCGTAAGGCGACAGTAGGGCTTCAAGACTCAAGCATGACACAGGATCATCATCGACAATCAGAATATTACTCATCGCCTCGCTCACCGGCTAAAAGAGGATTGGGAATCGATAGGATAAAGGTGCAACCTTGCCCGGGTACACTCTCCAAGGAAATATCTCCGTATAGTCCGAGTTCTGTGCCCTGATACTTGCGACGGGTCGTCGAATCGAAGAAGCGCTTCGCCAAGTCCCACCACCGCGTTTAAGGGCGCCCGTAGCTCGTGG
>CAYWPR010000006.1:88783-126311 GCA_964460115.1 uncultured Myxococcales bacterium | reverse complement strand
AACGACATGCTCAAGGAGTACATCGCGCAAAAAGAATGGATCACGCCGATTCGTCCCGCGATGCGCATCGTCCGCGACATGCTTTTTTACTGCACGCGGCACATGCCGCTGTGGAACACCGTCAGCATCAGCGGCTATCACATTCGCGAAGCCGGAGCCACCGCAGTTCAGGAGCTGGCTTTTACTCTGGCCGACGGCATTGGCTATGCTGAGCTTGGCCAAAAGGCGGGCCTTGACATCGATGAATTTGCGCCGCGGCTGAGCTTCTTTTTCGACGTTCACAACGATTTCTTTGAAGAAATTGCCAAATTTCGTGCCGCCCGTCGCATTTGGGCTCGGGCCATGCGCGAGCGCTTTGGGGCGAAAAATCCGCGCTCGTGGCTTTTGCGCACGCATGCGCAAACCGCCGGAGTGTCTTTGACTGCGCAACAGCCGCTAAACAACGTGGTGCGCACCACGCTGCAAGCTTTGTCGGCGGTGCTGGGTGGGACGCAGTCTTTGCACACCAATTCTTATGATGAGACCTACGCGCTGCCGACCGAAGATGCAGCGACTTTGGCCTTGCGTACTCAGCAGATCATCGCTGAGGAATCTGGAGTGGCCAGCGTCGCCGATCCGCTGGGCGGCAGCTATTTTGTAGAGCGGCTTACCGATGAAATGGAAGAGCGAGCCATGGCCTACATTCGCAAAATCGACGAAATGGGCGGCATCGTTTCTTCTATTGAAGCGGGCTATCCGCAGCGCGAGATTGCCAATGCCGCCTATCAGTTTCAGCGCGCGGTGGATAATGGCGAGCGGACCATCGTCGGCATCAACAAATTTAAAAGCGAAGGTCCGCCCGAGCGCATTCCCACCCTGAAGATCGATCCCGTCGTCGAAGCAACTCAGATACGCCGTGTGAAAGAGTTGCGCCAAAAGCGCGACAGCCAAAAAGTGCAGGCGGCGCTTGCCGAAGTCCGGCGGGCCGCGCAAGGAGACGACCCCGAGCGCGACAACCTGATGGTTGCGGTTCTAAATGCTGTACATGCTCGCGTCACTTTGGGCGAAGTTTCCGATCTATTTCGCGAAGTCTTCGGCGAGCACCACGATCCGGCGTATTTGTAAATGGCGCGGCCATGCAGAAAAAAAGTCATCTGAAAGCGCTCATCGTCACAGACGACAACGAAACCGCTCCAGCGCTGAGCAAGGTACTGAAACAGCACGGCTGGAACTCGCGGCATACTCACGATGCCGAAAGCGCGGTGCGCCAGTGCCTGCGCGAAGAATCCTTTCATCTTGCCATCTGCGATATGAATTTGCCCGGCGAGACGGGTATTGCTTTAATTCAAAAGCTGCAAGAATCGTGTCCGGCCACACACAGTGTGCTTATGACCGGACAGCCGAGCCTGGGAACCGTGACCGCCGCGTTTAAGCGCGGGGCCATCGAAATTTTGATAAAGCCCATAAAGCCGCGCGAGGTCATGCGGCTGCTTAAACGGGTGGAAGCCGAGGCGCCAAGCTATCTGCCCAATCGTTTTTTGGCGGAGCCGCGCGAATGGACGGAGTTTGAAGGCATGGCCTCGCGCGAAGCGGCCATGCTGCGCCTTTTTGACGGAATTCGCGCTGCCGCCCCGCATCGCTATTGCACCACCATCGTTGGCGAAGACGGCTCGGGCAAAGCCTACGTCGTCGCGGCTTTGCACAACCGGTCCAAAGTTGCCAAAGGACCGCTTGTAACTGTGACAACGGCGTCACATTCGGAAAGGCGGCTGCTGCGCATCTTGTTTGGCCAAGCGCCGAGCCTGGTTTCCGGGCGCGCAATGACCCTGGGCGAAATCATCGGCGGCCTCGAACAAGCCGAGGGCGGTAGTCTGTACATAAACGATGTCGCCGCTTTGGGTTTGCTGTCGCAGTCGCGGCTTTTGACGCTGATTGAAACCGGGCGCTACTGCCGCATTGGCGAGACCATTTCGCGTTTGGCCAAAGTTCGCATCATCCTAGGTACGCAAGCGGACTTGAAGTCCCGGGTGGAAGCCGGAACGTTTAGCTCTGAGCTTTATGATCGGCTGCAAAGCTGCGTTCTTTATGTGCCGCCCTTGCGGCAGCGCCGCCAGGACATTTCGATGCTGGCCACCAGCATTTTGCGCGAGCTTGCCGAGCAAGGAGTATCGCAGCCGACGCGCCTAACCGCCGAGGCCGAGCGCTTGCTATGCGACTACGACTGGCCCGGAAACCTTCGAGAGCTGGAGAGCAGCATTCAAGAGTCGGTCTTTGGCGTACGCGGCAATGCGCTGCATGCGCACCGGCTGCCGGCGGTGGTACGCAACAATTTGCCGCCCGGACCAGGCTTTCTCAGCCTGCCGCTTGGCACCAAACTGGAAGAAATAGAGCGCGAAGCGATTCTGCAAACGCTGCGCATGAGCAACGGCAACAAAACCCAGGCCGCCGATGTTTTGGGAATCAGCCGACGGTCTTTGTATGACAAATTGCTCTATTACGAAACTCGGCTCGGCATCCGTCTGACGCCTTAAACCTATTAATGAGCCGAAGTGGACGACTTGGGCTGAGCCGTCAGCGTAATGCCGCGGACGTCGTCTCGGTCGAGGGGCAGCGTGATTCGTTCTTCGCGGTAGCCCGGCGCACGAATGATCAGGCTAGAGGCGCCTTGACCGCGAGGATTTTCCAGCATCAGCGGAGTGCGCCCAAGGATTTGATTATCGGATCCAATGACTTCGGCACCCGTTGGCACGCTGCTTAGCGACCAGCGAACAATATTGGCCTGAGTACGGCCGCTTTGAGACATCGCTTGTTGCTGTCCGCGCAACCAGCCGAGCAGTCCGCCGCCAAGCGCTGCCAGAAGCACCAGCACAAAGCCAAAGACCACTATGAGGCTGCGGCCGTTTGGGGCCACCCCTTCCTTCAGGCCATCAAGGGCAGCTACTTTGCCGCCTCCCGCGTTCGCCGCGCCAAGCGGCGCTTTTTGCGGGCGCACCATGGTTTCTTGCTCGTAAAGCCCGAGAGAGGCCGACGATGTGGACTGACCGGGCGTCGCGGCAAGCGGCTGCAGCGCCGAGATGCGTCCAAGCTCACCCGCTACTTCGGCCGCCGAGGGGCGATCGATTTGCTGCTTGGCCAACATGCGCTCGACAAGGGCCGCCAGATCGGGATGTATGTTTGGCGCCTTGTCTTTGATGGGCGGCGCTGCCTTGTACATATGCATGGACAAAAGCTCGGCGTCGCTTTCGGCATCAAAAGGAATGTCGCTGGTTAGCATCTCGTACAAAATGATGCCCAGCGCATAGACATCGCTTTTGTCGTCTACCGAGCGGGCACTGCGGCACTGCTCAGGCGCCATATAGGCCGGGGTGCCTAAAATCGTTCCGGTATGCGTCAATCCCGATCCGTCAGATTCATTGTCGGGAAACACCACTTTGGCCAGTCCGAAATCCAGCACCTTGGCGCGTTCTCCGCCGACCGCCTCCACATCCGGCACGATCATAATGTTGACCGGCTTGAGGTCGCGATGAATGATTCCCTTTTGATGGGCGGCGGAAAGCGCCGAGGCGATCTGTCGGCACAGACGTACCGCGACCTCGGGCGGCAGTTTGCCTCCCGAGCGCTCTAGACGCTGGCGCAGCGTTTCCCCGTCCAGGTATTCCATGACGATATAGGCGCTGCCGTCGGCAGATTGGCCAAATTCGTAAATATTCACCAGGCTGGGATGCTGTACGATATTGACCGCGCGGGCCTCGTTGATAAAGCGCTGCGCGATTTGGCGGTTGTTGGCATAACGTTTGTGTAGAACTTTGATCGCGGCCCGACGCTGGATCTGATCGTGCATCGCTTCGTACACGTGACCCATTCCCCCTGACCCGAGAAGCCGTAAAATGGTGTAGGCACCGATCTTAGTATTCTCCACAGCATTCCCCGTCTGAGCCTGCTTGGCTCTGCGACACCAAGGCCAAGGTATTATATCAGAAATGCCCCAGGCTGCACGACGCTGCGTTTGGCAAGGCAGCCGCCGGCCACGCCCAGCCTGTTGTAACTTGCGGAAATGACTTGGAAATTGCGCGCGGCAGTTGATTCCAAAAATCAGCTAGGATAGCTTCTTTGCCGACGAGGAGCCGTTTGATGCCACGCCGCCCCCATGAAGTCGAAATCTTCGGTGCCCCGCTTGATCTTGGCTGCAATCTGCGCGGCGCCAACATCGCCCCCGCCACCGTTCGAAACGCCGGTCTGGCGGACAAGCTGGCCGGTCTAGGCATTACAGCTTTAGACAGCGGCGATGTGACCGTGCCGCTGCGCGAGACTTTGGGACCAGCCGCGGCCGGCGAAAAATACCTCGACGTCATCGCTGAAGTCTGCGAAGAGCTGTGCCAGCGCATCTTCGATTCGCTCATGAAGCGGCGTTTTCCATTGTGCATCGGCGGAGATCACAGCATCGCCATCGGTACGATCAACGGCGCCGCCAACCACTGCCATAGCCAAGGCGGGCAGCTCGGGCTCATCTGGATAGACGCGCACGCCGACATGAACACGCCGGCCACTTCACCCTCGGGAAATATACACGGCATGCCTCTTAGCGCGGTTTTGGGGCTGGGCCACGAGCGGCTGACGCGTATCGGTGGATCCGGTCATCGCTTGAATCCTGAAAATGTTGCGCTCATCGGCATTCGCAACTTGGACGACGGCGAAAAAGAGTTCGTGCGCCAGACCGGCATTCATTACTTCACCATGACCGACATTGATCAGCGCGGGATGTATCCGATCATCAGCGACGTGCTGAATCATATTTCGCAACGCTGCAGCGCCATTCACGTGTCTTTTGATCTCGACGCGGTCGATCCGCTGTGGGCGCCCGGCGTTAGTACCCCGGTGCCCGGCGGACTGACCTATCGCGAGGCCCATCTCATTTTAGAATCGGTCGCGGCCTCTGGTCTTTTGCGTTCCATGGAGTTTGTCGAAATCAACCCCATGTACGACACCAACCATCAAACCTCGCGATTGTGTATAGAGCTTGCGCTGTCGGCGCTGGGCAAAGCGATCGTGTAGAAATTAGGAAAGAAGCGTAGCGAACTTTTCCCACAGCCGGTAGGCGACTTCCAGTTTGGGCAAAAGCGGCAGCCTTTCAACGCGCGGCGCGTTGCTTTTTTTCGCACGGCCGGTACTGGTAGGCGTCGGCGCGAAAAATAGCGTGACGCGATTGGTCGCGGTGCCAAAGCCCGAGCCCGCTTCCGCCACATCATTGGCCACGATGACATCACAGCGTTTTTCAAGCAGCTTGCGCTGTGCATATTCTTCGACAGCGTGAGTTTCGGCGGCAAAGCCAATAAGCAGCGGTTTTTTTCCTCGGCCGCGTTTTTGACCGAGCTCGGCCAGAATATCCACCGTGCGCACGAGTTCAATGCGCGGATTCTCGCCGAGCGCCGCTTTTTTTAGCTTTTGCGGCGCCAGCGTCGCCGGCCGAAAGTCAGCGACGGCGGCGGTCATCACGATGACGTCGAAATGGGCCATGACGGGCAGTACCGCTTCCGCCATGTCGGCAGCGCTTTTCACATCCACCCGGCGTACACCCGGCGGCGTCGGCAAAGCCACCGGACCGGCCACTAGGGTCACGTCGGCGCCACCGCCCGCTGCCGCTTGCGCCAGCGCAAAGCCCATTTTTCCCGACGAGCGATTGCCGATAAAGCGCACCGGATCAAGCGCCTCATGCGTCGGCCCGGCGGTAACCAACACCCGCCGCCCGCGTAGCAACTGGGCGGCTGGCGCAAGGGCAGGGCTGCCAAGGCCAAGAATTTGCTCGACGCGCTGGGCGATGGCCGCAGGCTCGGCCATGCGCCCCGGCCCGACCCAGCCGCAGGCCAAATCGCCGGGCTCTGGTCCGCAAAGCTCGACCCCGCGCGCCAAAAGCCGCGCGACGTGTTCTTGCACCGGAGGCTTTTGCCACATATTGACGTTCATCGCCGGTGCCAAAAGCAGCGGCGCGGTGCAGGCCAAACTTAACGTGGTCAAAAGGTCGTCGCCAAGCCCCAGTGACAGCCGTCCCAAAAGATCCGCCGTCGCCGGAGCAATCAGCAGCAAATCGGCGCGGTCGCCGAGTGAAATATGGCCGATTTGCGATTCCTGCGTCAGATCGAAAAGATCGGTGCCAACCGGGTGACTCGAAAGTGTTTGCAGGGTCAGCGGCGTGATGAAGCGTTGCGCCGCCGCCGTCATGACCACGTAAACATCCGCCCCGGCTTTGCGCAAAAGGCGCAAAATCTCGACGGATTTATAGGCAGCGATACCGCCCCCGATGCCCAGGATGATCGTACGACCCTTCAGCGGTTCTGCGGCAGAGGAAGCTTTCGTCATGGTTTACCGTGATACCAGGGCCACTTTGGGCCCGGCGATGTCTGGCGGAGCTTCTTCAATATCCAAAGTAGTGGCCAACACCGATTCAAAAGGCGCAAAAGGCGCGTTCGATTCAGGGTTCGAAATCCCCTTACGTCCGGCCGGCGCATTTCCCGCCCCGGTACGCGTAGGGGCCGGCGGCGCCGTTTCCGCGGGCTGTGCGGCAAAGGCCTGCTGCAAAGCTGGCACCAAGCTCTGCGGGACTAGACAGCTAAAGGGCTGGTGTGGCGCAAGCGCCACGCGCAGCGCCGCCACCGAGGCAAATTCTTCGATGGGACGACCGGCATAAAAGGCCGGCAAGGTCGACGGCATGCCCAGCGTACAGACCTTGGCGGTCGCCGGCGCATGCTGCTGCGACTGGGCCAGCAGTTTTAGCGTATCGCTTTTGTGCAAACCACCGCTGCCTTCGACCATGCCCACGACCACACCGGCCAATACCCCGGCGGTGATGATGCCGCCTAGACCGCCCAGCCAGCGCGCCGGCGACTGCAAACCTACCGCGGCACATAGCGCCAGCGGCGGCAATAAAAGACCTAGACCGCGCGGCGGCGGACTTTGATCGGTGAACATGCTGAGCGCCGCCGCCACCAGCACCCAGGCCAAAAGGGGTCTCGAGGCCCGCCGCAGCGAACCCAGCAGCAAACCAAAGCCAGTGGTTACGATGACCACCTGTCCGACGTGACGACCGTACCAGCTTGGACCTTGCTGCCACAGCGCCATAAAAGTTTGCAGCATTTGCTTTGTGCCATGCCAGCCGAGGTAGGCGCGTGGCCCCTGCGGATGTATCCAGACCGCCAAAAGCGTCAGCCCCAGCCCTCCGGTAAGCATTCCCCAAACTCGTCGTCGGCGCAGCAGATAGCGATGCGAAAATAGCATATCGAGCAGGCCAAACAAAAGCGCGACAAAGCCGGCGCGCGGATCGACCAGCGCCGCGGCGCCGATGCCCAGCGAGGCAAACAGCATGGGCAGCCGGCGCAGCGCCAAGGGCTGCGGTTCTTCTGCTTCTTTTTGAAACGGCAGAATGTGTCGGTCGAATTTATGACCGTGCAAACTGTGGCTGACCAAGGCCACAGCTCCGGTGGAAGCCAAGGCCACCAGCATTTCGGGCAGCGCCCGGTGCGACAGTTCGTAACTTAGCGGCATGGCCAAAAGCACCAAACCGCCCAGCGCTCCGGCATGACGACCGACTCCCACGTCGATGGCGATGGCCAAAAGGCACATCGCGCAGCCCAGCGCCGAGAGCACCGGAACCAGCCGCAGGGCCGCTTCGTTCATTCCAAGCAGCCGCACGCTTAGCGCCATTTGCAAAAGTCCGAGCGGCGCGCCGTTTGGCAGCGGCAGCAGCACCGCCGCTTGCCGAACTTGATTCGGATGGCGGCCTAGCGCCAAGAGCGCGGTGGCGATTTGCGCATCGTCCCCGGGCCACAGGCTGCCCGTACCCAGATCAATCAAATAAAGCAGGATCGGCAACAAAAGCGCAATGGCCCAACCTAGAGCCAGGCCGCGCGGCGCCTGCAATGTGTCGATGACTTTGTGCGCAGTCCCGACGGGGTCGCGCAGAATCTGCTCAGGAAGTTTGGTCGGCAGTTCGGCAAGACGGCGCAGCCGCCGGCGAGTCAAAATTCTGCTCGCCAGTTCTGGACTTGATGTACGCGGGCCGCGGCCGGACTTGCGCATGTGCAGACAAACTTACCAGCCTATAAGCTGTCTGTGGATAGCGGATTGTGAGGCGCGCTAGCGGCAGTGCTCATCGACGACGTGTAAAAGGTCGTCGGCATGAAAGGGATTTGGCAGATAGTCGTCGATGCCAAGCTGATTGGCTTCCCACAGCTCGCTTTTTTCCGCCGAAATGACAATCATCGGCAGATGATTATGCGGGCTGCGCCGCCGCAGCTCGTCAATGAGGGCACTGCCGCCCAGTCGCCCGAGCAGCCGCCAATTTAACAGCACCACGGCCACCGAACGCTTTTGCGCCAGCGAACAAGCCATATCGACATCGGCGACTGCCATCGTGCGGTAATCACCGCGGGCCAGGCACTGCGCGATGCGCGTGGCGACTTCTTTGTCATCCTCCAGCAGCAAAACCATGGAGGCTGCTCCGCTGCTGGACACGTCGGATGCCATGTCGCTGCGAGAGGAAACAGATTTGCCAAAAAGGCGCGAGCCGTCGGACTGGACAATACTGCCCATCGAATCCATGTGCGACAAGTACCTCCATTTACGGCCACTGGTCAAGCAATTAGCATGAAGGTTTTTGTAAGGGCCGTAATTGCATTGTCGCAGGATATGCTCTGATCGCGCAACCGCTTGCAGGAGATTGCCGTGCCCAACCGTTTAAAAGACGAGACCAGCCCCTATTTGCGCCAGCACATGGACAATCCGGTGGATTGGTACCCCTGGGGCGCCGAGGCTTTTGCGCGCGCTCGCGCCGAGGACAAACCCATCCTTTTGTCCATCGGCTACTCCGCCTGCCACTGGTGCCATGTCATGGCGCACGAGTCCTTTGAAGATGTCGCCACCGCCGAGCAGATGAACCGCGACTTTATCAATATCAAGGTCGATCGCGAGGAGCATCCTGATGTCGATCAGGTCTATCAGCACACGCTAAATCTTTTTGATCAGCATGGCGGCTGGCCGTTGACCATGTTTCTTTTGCCTTCGGGCGAGCCGGTTTACGGGGGCACGTATTTTCCGCCGCGCGATGCCTACGGGCGGCCGTCGTTTCGCCGCGTTTTGGACGCGCTGGCCACCGCCTATCGTCAAAAGCGCGGCGAGGTCATCGGCCAGGCGCAGCAGCTTGTCGCGGCCCTGCAGAAACTGGAAGCGCAGAATACGGGCGAACAAGCTTTGAACGCTATACCGGCCGATGTCGCCGAGCGCGCCGCCAGCAAGCTTGCGACTCGCATCGACCGCCGGCAGGGCGGCTTTGAAGGCGCGCCCAAATTTCCCAATCCCACGGTTCTGACGCTGTTTTTGCGGACCTTTGGCAAAAAACGCCAGGCGGAACTTGCCGAGCCCGCGCTTTTGACCCTGCGCAAAATGGCCGACGGCGGCATTTACGATCATCTAGGCGGCGGTTTTGCGCGCTACTCCACCGATGCGAATTGGCTGGTGCCGCACTTTGAAAAAATGCTTTACGACAACGCGCAGCTTTTGCGTTTGTATGCTGAAGCTCATCATATTTTTGTCGAGCTCGCGCAGCCCGAATTTGCCGCGCGCTGCGCTTTGGTCATCGCTGAAACACACGGCTGGCTGGAACGCGAAATGCGTGATCCGAGCGGCGGTTTTTACGCCGCCCAAGATGCCGACAGCGAAGGCGTTGAAGGCAAGTATTTCGTGTTTTCTCTCGAAGAGGTCGCTGCCGTGCTCGATGCGCCCACGGCGCAATTGTTTTGCCGCTACTACGACGTTCGGCCGGGCGGCAACTGGAACGATCCGCACGGCCACGGACCACGCGGCAAAAGCATTTTGCACCTTGTCGCGCATCCTCCGGGCCCTGCCGAAACCGCGCAGTTGCACACCGCCCGGCAAATGCTTTTGGCGGCGCGCCAAAAGCGCATTCCACCCGGCACCGACGACAAACTTTTATGCGGCTGGAACGGCCTGTGCATCACCGGCCTGGCCGAGGCCGGGCGCCTGCTGAAAACGCCGCTTTATGTAGAAGCTGCGCGCCGCGCCGCCGATTTTATTAACAATCATCTTCACGACCATAGCGGCCACTTGCTGCGTACTTATAAAGAAGGCGTCGCCAAACTGCCGGCTACTTTGGACGATCATGCTTTTTTCGCCGAGGGGCTATTTCACCTCGCGCACGCCACTCGAGATCTGGCCTATATCGCGCAGATGCAAAAAGTCATGGATGCGCTGCTCGCCACCTTTTATGACGCCCAAGCGCAGATTTTTTATTTGGGAGCTGTGGAAAGCGCCGGTGTGCAGTTGTGCGCCCGCCCGATCAGCTTGCATGACAGCGCCATTCCCTCGGGAGTCAGCGTCGCCTGCATGAACCTTTTGCGCTTGTCGGCGCTGCTTGGGCCGGGCGATCCCGATCGCGAGCGCTACTCCTCAATCGCTGCTGTGGTCTTGCAGCAGCGTGGCGCGTCGGCGTTGCGCAATCCGCACGGCATGGCCAACCTCATCGCTGCGATGGATCTTTTGCAAGACGGTCTGACCACCGTGGTCATCGTCGATCCGGAACTTAGCGACGACGGCAAGCTTAGCGCGGCGGCGGCAGCCCTTTGGCAAACGATGAGCGCGCGCTACCTGCCCGATCTGTTTGGAATCGTTTGCCATCCGCATCGGCCGCTGCTCGATCGCTTTGATTTTTTGCGCCGCGACAAGCCCGCTCAACGCAGCCAGCCCACCGCCTATGTCTGCCGTGGTCCGCGCTGCACGCCGCCGCTGACTACTTCAGCGGATCTGGCGGCGCGGCTGCTTGACGCCTAAAAAGAACTGGCCTAGTTATTTTTACGACATGGCTAAAAAAAATAGTTTTTTTGCAGGTTTTCCTCTCGGCTAGCCTTGCTATTTGTGCGAGGTTTGGCTACGTTTCCCGCTCGAAATGGGGCCCATAGCTCAGCTGGTTAGAGCGGCCGGCTCATAACCGGCTGGTCCCTGGTTCAAGTCCAGGTGGGCCCACTCACAAAAAAGCACGGGAGGATAGTACTTGCGCGACCAACTGAAGCTGCTCGAAGAGCTGCAGCGATATGACGCCCGGCTGCAAGAGCTAGACAATGCGATGAATGAGCTGCCAGTGAAGCTCGCGGCAGCCGAAACCGCCATCCTGGAGCTTGAGAAGCTGCTGGCCAAAGAGCGCAGCGAGCTCATCGACACCGAGGGCTTTCGCAAGAGTCAAGAAGATGAGCAGCGCGATGCCGAGCAGCTCCTCAGCCGGGCCAAGTCCAAACTTTCGCAGGTCAAGAATCTGCGCGAATCCAATGCCGCACAGCGTGAAGTAGAAGCAACGCGCCGGCAAATCGATACGCGCGACGAAGAAGTTCAAAAGCTGGCGGCGGCGCTTTCGCAACAGCGCGAAAAGATAAGCGAGCACGAAGCGGTGCTTATCGCTGAACGCCAAACTTTAGAAACGCAGCGGAAAGCCACAGAGCAGCGACTAGAGGAAATGAAAGAGCAAGCTAGCGCGCTGCGCCAAGAGCGTGAGGGCACCGCGAAACTTCTGCGCCCCGATGTGCTGCGCAAGTACGGCACCATCCGCATGCGGCGTGGCATGGCGGTTGTGTCCGTCAAAGACGGCACTTGCCGTGGCTGCAACATGAACATTCCGCCACAGCTTTACAACGTGTTGCAAAAAGGCAGCTCGCTCGAGCTATGTCCCAACTGCAATCGCATCATCTATTGGGCCAAGCTGCTTGAAGAAGCCTCTCCATAAAGTATGCCGCCTAGCGCGCTTGGCGCCGGCAATTGGGCGCGCGCGCTTTCTTGTTAGCGGTCTTATGCTTTGGGCATCGGCATGCACAACGCCGACGCCGCTGGCGCCGGCCTGTCGCGACTGGCAAGCCGGCGACGACCGATCTGCACCGCCGACCCATTGCTTCTTTTTTCCAAGCAGTGTCGCCCTAGATCCCTTGGGCGATATTCTGTATGTCGCCAACCATAATAGCGATACCAGTTTTCGCGGCGCCACTGTTGTCACTGTGGACCTTTTGCGTCACGAGCGCGCGACGCAGTGCTTTCGTAAATATCGCCACGATCCCATCGATGCTTCCGATGTGCAGGGAAAAAATGAATGCGGAGACGCTTTGTGCAGCGCTTCTGGCGCGGCCCTGGGACCGACCGCCAACCTGCAAAGCATGGAGCTCGTCGAAGCCGTCACCGGGCGGCCGCCTGCCGACTTCGATCGCTGCTATTGCGAGTGGGATCTAGACGATCCCAACATCGTCAATTGCGAATCTCAGCGCTTCATTCTTGCCGACCAGACGGTCATGATCGGCAATGAACCCGAAGATATGCGCATTCTTGCCGAAGATCCGCCGGACTGGACGACGGCAGGAAACGCACCTTTGCACCGCGGGCTGTATTTGACCGTGCGCGGCGACCCGTCGATTACTTTTATAGATGCCACTCGGCCGCTTTCCATCGGACGCACCGGCAAAGACAGCCCGGCAGTGCACATGGATTGCGGCGGGGACGCGCAGCCGTTTGCGCCCCATGAACCCGGGCAACCCTACAATTTGCATCTGTGCGGCGTCGCCAATGTTGTGCAGCAAACCGCCGATTCAGTGCTTATCGATCCCGATGATCCCAATGCCGGCAGCCGCCCGCGTTATACGGTTCCGCCCGAGCCGCTGGAGCTGCGCATCGACCGCGGCTGTGTAGAGCCTGGCGTTTCGCATGCGCGCGGCCAAAATCCGCCCTGTAAAAGCGGCGAGTTTTATCAATATCTAGTCGCCAGTCACCTGGCTTCGGGCCAGGTATCGGCCTATAACCTTGGCAAAAGTCCCACCTTGCCCGAGCCGCCGGTTCTGCAAGACGTCAGCGCGCTGCCTTTGCCCCCTGGTGACAGTGCTGGACGGCGCGGCGCCTATGCACTGGCTCCTAGACTGCCGGGCGATTTGAGTCAGCCGTGGTATGTCGTGTCGCGGATGACCGGCGCCATCGCTTCATTTCGCTTGGCCACTGCGGCCGGACCGCGCGTGGTACCGGGGCTTGGCCTCAGCATCAACAACCAGTTTTCGCTGCCCAATGACGATATACGCGACATTGTTTTTGAGCCGGGCGGCAATCGGGCCTTTATTGCTTTAAGGTCACCGCCGGCGCTGGCCATGCTCGATACCAGCCTGCGCAGCGGCATTCCGGTCAACCAAGTGCAAGGTGTGGTCAATCTGTGCCTGGGGCCGCTGCATGTGGCGCGGGCGCTTATACCGCGTAGCTTTATGAGCAGCACTATTCGTACGACCCGGCTTTACGTCACTTGCAACCTTTCGGGCCAGGTGGCTGAGATTGACGGAGACAGCGGCGATTTGCTCGACATCATCTCGATTGGGCGCAGCCCGGGGGACATTGCTCTGAATTTTGGGCAGGCCAATGGCGGTACGGATATGGATCCTTGTGTCGATCCCTATGTCTCTGATGCAGACGCCAAGACCGCTGGCGTTACCTGTCCGCCTGCGGGTCCAAAGACCGACCTACGGCTGCGTCCCTTCGGACAAGATCCAGCGCTTGGACCGCGTGCCTACATCAGCGCCCTGTACGACAATTCTATCGCCGTTCTGGATATAGATCCGCGCAGCCCCAGCTTTCGGCGCGTGATATCGCGCATCGGGTTCCCGCTTCCTAAGCAGGTACAATAGAGATGTTCGTTGCTTCCTCTGCGTCCCTTTCCGCTTTCAAGCCTGCGGCATCGCTGTCTAAAAAAAGGGATGTGCGTTTGTGTCTGGCCTTTTTGGCGGTGGCGCTTGGCTGCAACAATCCAACGATTGCGACGCCGATTCGCACCCTCGACAGGCCCAGCGATGTCGCCTTGTACTGCGTCGATTTAGAAGTTCCGAATTGTCTGCCTTGTTTTGATTCGACAAATCCGCGCTGCAATCCGCAGATCAACCCCGACATCGATCCGCAAGCCTATTTGGACGCTTACTGCGACCAAAGTACTGTCGATTTCAGCATCAACAATCCACCGACCGTCAATGTCTTGACGCTTGACGAATGCGATCAAGATCATCGCGCGGCACGCGAAAACGACTATCTAGCCGCGGTCTACAAAGCCGCGCGGCGCCTCGGTCGAGATCCGAATTATCCCTGCTGCCCAGGTGATAACACCGCTTGCGGTCAGCCGGTTCCGATTTGTGCGCGGCGCATGCTTTCGGCGCTGATTACCAATACCACCCGCGGTGAGTTGGCTGTTGCCGATACCCAGACTCAGACGCCGGGGCTGCAAACCTACGGCCGGCTTGAAAATCTGCATGGCGGTCAACCCGGTTTCGGTTTTTTGCCGGTCGGTCTTTTGCCCGAACACGTGCGTTCGTATTCTCCGCCGGCGGACCGCAACGGACCAAGCGGCCGCCACGAATCACCCAATGCCTGGGCGGTGACGGCCAACGGCGGCTCCTGCGACCTTTCGGTGGTTCGCTTGCAGCCCATCGCGGAGCTGGCCGCGCAGCCGGCAGTTTGTTATCAAAAGGATGCCCTTAAAAACGGGCAAGCTTGTCCAAGCCACGACTGCACTGCCGAGACTTGTCCCGAGCGCATCGTTCCCTGGCTGCCGGATAGCGCTGGGCAGCGCCGCACCGCGTTATATGCTCGCCCCGAGTGGGTTGAAATCGCCCCGTGGTCTAAAGAACGGCGTACGGCCATCGTCGCCTATCCGACCTGTGGCATCGTGGCAACGGTGGACCTGGGCTGTACCGATCCGACAGAAAAAGGCTGCGATCGAGCCACCCCGCCGGGCCGCATCTGGGAAGCGGTGGGTTTTGATATCACGGGCCAAGCACGTATTCTTCCCGGGTCCGAGCTGGCCAGCCTGCAGTGCGCGACCGACTGCGGCGCAGATGCGAAGGGGCCACTGATGCCCCCTCCGGGTACCCCTCCGGATGGAGGGGGTACAACCCTAAAGGTCTTTCCGGCCTCATTGGCCGTGGAAGCGGCCGGGCAACGCTTGCTGATTAGCGACAGCCTGGGTGACTCTGTGACTTTTGTCGATTTTGACGGCAGCAATGCCGTGACCGATGAACACCGCTTGATTGGCACTCCGCGCCGTCTGCGCCTGGATTTTGATGTATTGCCCGAAAGTTTGCGCGGCGGCCAGCGCGGTCTGGATTCCATCCGCATTTCTCCGCGCACGCCGGCCGGGCAGTTTGCCTACGTCGTGGCGCGCGACAGCTCGGTGCGCGTCATCGATTTGGACCGTGAAATCGAGTGCGAGACGAACCCCGATCCGCGCTATCTGCAAGCCCATGCCGGAGATATCGCCCGAGTTTTGCCGGACGAGCTAAATGATAGCAATGCTCGGCGGCTGAGCTGCTTTCCAGTGCAAGCGAAAGGCGCGGCAGCGACCCCGCGCAATCCGCTGGCGGTCAGCCCGGGCATCACCCTGCCCAACGGCAGCCTGCCGCGCGACATCGGATTTGTACACAGCAACCTAGGCAGTCCCTGCGATGTCAGCGACCCGATCAATTGCCGATTTGCCCCCAATGCCCTCTCATACTGGCTTCCGGCGTCTACCGCGCTATGGCTTGGCGACTTTGCTTGGATCCTCGGCGGAGGCGGGGTTATGACTGGCATTCAGATTGCTGATGCGTGTCCGGCGCCGTCTTATCGCGCCTGTTTTCCTGATTTTGCGGCCTTACGCCGCGTTGTCTTTCTGTATACCCGTTCACAGGCTCAGCCCAGCCCGGAAATCTTAAGTCTGCCATCATATTACCAATCGCTGATGGTGAGCCCTAATGATCGGCTGGGCAATGTGCGGCGCACGACGTCGCGTTTTGATGAAACGAATCCGATTTTCGGACCGCGCAGCGATAGTGATGCATCCGGACTTCCCATTTTTAGCACGGTAATGAACGGTGCGGCCGTCGGTTACTACGGCTCGCTGAACGATGGCGCGATTGCCGCCGGCCGGCCGCGTTTGCTTTTGCCGGCACCGACTCCGTACTACTATCTTCCCGTCGATCCAGTCTGCGACGTGGCGCTGGCCAGTCATGCCGTGGTCGATGACAACCTGCTAAAAAGCCCTGATGGCTTTTTGGCCAAAGAACCCACAGGCCGGCCGGTGTCGATGGTGCAATTCATAGATACCGCTTCTTTGCCCGATTCGTTCTGGTCCTTTGATTGGGAAGGTCTTTTGCCGGGGCTAAACCGCTCGACCGGTCGACTGCTCGTCAATGATGGCACGACCGACGCGAAGCAGCCGCACTATGCTTCGCTGCAGGACTTAAACGGCCTGTACTGCAGCCATGGCACCGAGTCCGGAGACAAGCTTTGGCTGACCGGCTGCCAGGCCGATACCGACTGCCTGGACGGCAGCATCTGCCGCCGCGAGGCAACCCAAGGAATCAATCCGGGTATATGCCTGACCGATCCGCAGGCTAGTTTGTGTCGAACTTTGTCGCAGCGACTTCTGGTCGACAAAGGGAGCGATACGGTATGGGCAGCCAGTTGGCTGCGCCGCTATCGCATCATGCGCGCCGAGCAGCAAGTCATGACGCCGACCGGGGACATCAGCGATCGTCTAATTTTGGATGAAATTCCCGAGCCGGAATTTGAGCTTGAACGGCAGTCCTGCAGCCAAGCGGGCTCGAGCGCCGCTTGTACAGGGGCCATTTTGTTGCCCGGCCGTGCCGTGGATGTACAAAAGCCGCCCCCGCAACTTGTCTGCCGAGTGACCGGCAAACAAAAGGGCGGCAATCTGGAGATGGGCTGCATTCGCGAATGTCAGCGCAATCTGGACTGCGGCGACGGTTTCGTCTGCGCCCATTCCCGTTATGAAACCGATGAAAAAGCCATCTGGATGCCCGAGAATCCCAAAAAACCCATCGGTGCCCGTTGCGTACGCGCACCGCTGATTCATCCGGATACTCCGCAGCACATCGGCAACGGCGATACCTGGCAGCCGATGGGCGAGGACGCCGCCAATGCTTTGCTAAGAGCCTGCTTTCCTGACTTGTCTTCCTATGAGGTACACGCCGGCGATTCCTTTGTCGCGCGCGGAGATCATTCAGGCACAAACATCCTGGTTCAGCGCGATAAGGACGGCATCTGCCGTCGGCCGCCGCCGGGAGATCGATCTTATGCGGCCGGCCGCCTTTTGGAACCGCGTTTGCGACTGGGGCCGCGCGACAGCCTGCCCGATAACGATGCGCAGCGTTGTCCAAGCTATGAGCAGTGGATTTCCCATCGCATAGCGGCCAGCGCGGAAGCGGTGGCGACGCCAAGCTGCCAGAGCGTGCGCAATGTAGACCAGGTGCAATTGCCGGCCTCGGCGCCCAGCATCAAGGTGGTGCATGGCGATAAATTTCTGCCGCCCAAAAAGGACGATCCTTGGCTAAGCAGCGAATATGAGCTTTTGGCCAGTCTGCCGCTTGGAAGCGATCGCAATCAGTGCATTTTAAGCGGTAGCTCCGACGAGGATTATCCGGATACGGCGGCGGTGCAGAGTTGTTACAATCCGCAAAGCAAACCCGACAAAATTTGCCGTTTCCCCGGCGATCACACAGAAAGCCTGGGAGTTCGTCGAATTCATTACGAGAATCCATACGGCAACATCGTCTTGCGTGTCCCGCGCGTCCTTTTGGATCTGGCGCAACCTTATAGCGACTGTGCTCCGGCCGGACAGCCGCAGCCGCCTGGAAAGCCGTGCATTTCGGGAATTTACAATCCGGCGGTTTGGTCCATTCCGCCCGAGGGCTATTCGATCAATTTTCGAATCTGGGGCAGCCTGCCGCCCTATCAAGTGGCGGCCCAATCTAGCCCAGTGGATAGTACGTCCGGTCAACCGGCCCAGGGGTTGCGCTCGGCGACCATGGCTCCTTCGGGGGCGATTTTTGTGGTGGATGAAGGGCGAGATGGTTCGATTGCCGGACTGCGCGGCCAAGTGTTGCGATTTGTGGGCGGCTCCCTCGATCCAATCTTTTTGTTGCGCTGACCACGCTAGCGCGAAACCGGCCCTCGAAAGCGGCGGTCGAGATCGACTTTGGAAAGGACTTGGTGATACGCTAGACGTTTAGCCGTGCCCGACTTTCCGCAGTTCCCACAGCGCATACGTCTAGCAACGGGTATTGCCGCCGTCTTGCTGCTGCTGGTGTTTGCGCTGCCACGCGGCGCCGTATTTCCGTGGCAACTGCTAAGTACGCAGCGCGGAATGGAATTTGTACGACTGTGGTATTTGGGAGAGGCGGGATTGGTACTTGGTGTCGCGGCGCTACTTCCCGTGCCTTCTGTGTTTCGCAGCGCGTTTGGCATTTTGGCACTTGGGGTTTGGCTCGCGATTGGCGGCATGCCCGTCTCGGTAGCCTTGCGCTTGAGCATAGGCGCCATGGCGGCGCTGCTAAGTGCGGCGCTGATCGTACGTTCGCACATGGCTTGGGCGCAGACGCCGCGCAGCGTCGGAATGGCGGCAGTCGCGTTAATTGCCGGGCTTTATTTTTGGCCACTTTCGCAGCAGCTTGTCATTCAAAAGACCTGGTCCATGCTGACCGCGCCCACGGATCCGGCGGCGCGCTTTATTGCCATCTATCTGCTTTTGCCAATTCCCGTGCTGCTTTTGGCCCTGCTTGTACACGTCGGCAGTGAACTGGCCGCCCTCGGCGAGACTTTGGCCTGGTTGGTTTTTATGTGGGGACCGGGCGCTCTTTTGATTCTAAGCATCGAGCCGGCACAGGTTTACGCCAGCATCACAAGCTTTGCGACGCTGCTTACCGCCAGCTACGGCTTGGCCGATATTCTGCAAGAAATTACTTTGCGCCGCGACGGCTATTAAGCAAAGCCGCGGCGCAGATGGGCATTGCAGTTGTCAGCGCTAGCTACAGCTGGGGTTTGACGTCAGCGCAAATCCGTATTCCGGCGGTGGGATTGCGCATGCTGGGTTCCGGCTCGTGCCGGTTGTCGCTGCGTGCGGTTCGGGCGGTGTAGTAATAAGCGCCGCCGCGCAGGGCGAACTTGTGCTGCGAAACGCTATTTACGACCCACTCAAAAGCGTTGCCGACCATGTCATCAATGCCAAACAAACTGCGTGACGCCGGGTGTGAACCCACTTCATCTAAGCCCATGTCAAGCGGGCGCTGATCGTAGGTACGGTCATAGTTGGCATCGTCTGGCTGCAGCACGCTGCCCTGCGGAAAGATTCTTCCGTCGGCGCCGCGGGCCGCCCGTTCCCATTCCTGCTCTGTGCAAAGCCGCGCCCCCGACAATCGGCCCGAACGATTCAGCCAATCGACATAAGAAAGCGCATCCTCGCTGGAGATTCCGGCCACCGGCATGCGCAGCCAGTCTTGCGCTTGCCGCTGTTTGCGACCGGGATAGACAATGCGCTCGCCCTCTTTGGCGTGATAGGTCTGCGAGGCGCGCTGCATCGTCAGCTCAAATTTATCATCGGGAAGTAACTGCAAGCTTAGCCAGGTGGCCATGCCGGCCTCTCCGGCGGGCAATAGCCGGCCTTGGCGTTCGGCGGGTGACAGCGCCCGCAAGTAGAGCAGCCAGTCGGCAAATGTGGTCTCGTGCTGCGCAATCAAAAATGCGCCTGTAGACACCTCGTGCATAGGCACGTGATTGAAAAATCCGCTGCGCATTTCTTCGTCTGCATCCGAGCCGAAAAAGAATCGTCCGGCCGGGATGTAGACAAAGCCCGAAGGAACCTGGTCGCTGCTCGGCAGCGTCACTCGCAGGGGCAGCGACTCACCGCGCCCCAGATAAAGCGGATATTTTACCTCCATTCGACTTGGGGCGACGATCGTCAGCAGATAAGAACCCGGCGGCAAATTGCTTTGGCGCAGCGGCGTGCGTCCCAGGCTACGCGACGAGGTGCTTAGCAAATGGTAGTCATTGTCGATGGCCGTTAGCGTCACCGTGGCGCCCCGCGGTTCGCTGTCGATGGCAAGCGTCGCCGGCGCTTCCCATTGGCGCTGAAACGTGCCATCCGGATCGTAAAGCACCATGCGCTGATACAAATCGTCGCGCCGCGGCAGGCGATGATCGTGTTCGGACAGCAAGGCTCGATCAAAGAGCATGCTGGCAATTAGCCGGCGCTGCTGTTCTTGGTGGGTATCGAGCAAAAAAGCCGCTTCGGCGGTGCGAATCGCCACGCGGTAGCGTTGGCGGGTATCGGTGTCTAAGACGACAACCTGCGCCCACAGTTTTTCGGCTTCCTCAAACTGCCGAGCGTCAAACAAGCGCAGGGCGGCCTGCCGCGTGCTCAGCATGCGCTGCTTCAGGTCGCGCGCCAAGGCGAGTTCAGAAACGGCTTCGGCGGTTTTTCTATCGATGGTTTCGAAAAGCGTCTGCCTGGCACGCAAGCTGGAAACCGCATAGATCAAAAACAATAGAAGGGGCACGCTGCTGACGAGCGCCCAAAGACCAAAACGCCGCATACGCTGCGCCCGGCGGCTGGCTTGCAGAAACGCCGCCTCGCGCGGGGCCAGCATCTCCTCGGCTTCGACATCGGCCATGGCCGCAGCTTCGGCAAGCTGGCGCTCTTTCCACAAAAGGTCTGGACCGCGCCCCAGCCGCTCCCATTCGCCGGCGGCTTGCGCCAAGCGCTGGTGCAGCGCGCGCAATTGCGCATCCTCGGCCAAAAAGACGCGCAGCGTTCCCCAGCCGGTAAGCAGCGCCTCATGGGCCAGCTCGTAGGCGCTGCCAGCTCCGGCTTCGTCGCTGCGCACCGAAAGAATGCGTCCAGCGACTAGCGCCTCTAGCGCCGCAGCGGTGGCTTCTTTTTCGGCGGATCGGCCCAGAAGCTCGTCGTGGCGCTTGATGGTGCGGCTGCCTTCCATGGTGATAAGCTGACCAAGCAGCCGTCGCGCCGCCAGTTGCTGCCGCGGCGGCAGGCGTTCGTAAACCATATCGGCATGTCGCGCCAGGGCCCCGGCGACGCCGCCGAGCGCCTGCAAAGCGGCGGCAGGAATGATGCGGCGTTCGGGATCGCGGGCTTCCCACAGGGCCGCCAAAGTGAACTGCAAAAGCGGCAGACCGCCTTCGCTTTGACCGGCCGCAGTGACCAGGCTTTCGACCATGGCCGCGGATTCGAACGCGTAGCCCAGGGTTAGGGCCGGTTGAGTAATCGCCTCACGCAGGCCATCGGGAGACAGCGAACCAAGCAAGTACAGGCCGCGGGCCATTTCCGGTCCAATGCCCGGCAAGGTGACCAGCCGCGACAGAAAATCGCCGCGCACCGTGCCCAGCAAGCAAACTTCGCGATTGTAGCCAAGCAGCGCCGCCAAGGCTTCGCTGGCCTGCGCGGTCTCGGCAGCATCGCCTTGAGTGACCAGCTCTTCCATCTGGTCGATAAACAAGAGGATGCGCTGCGGAGAAGGACTTTGGCGATTGCGCTGACAGATCTCGCGGCCAATCTGCTGCGGATCCTGCACAAGCTGATGCCGCAGCATCGCCTCGTCCCAGCCGAGCGCCGCGGCCAGTGCAATGGCCAAGGCCGCAAGCGGGCGCCGTCCGGGCAGCCAGGGAACCACTTGCACCGCTCCGAGCGCTCCGGCCTCGATCTGTACCAGCACGCCGGCTTTGCACAGCGAGGTTTTGCCGACGCCGGAATTTCCCGCCACAAGGACCATGGACTCGCTGCGCAGGTGATCGATGATGGCGCCGACTTCGGCGGCGCGGCCGTAAAAAAGCCCGCGATGCTGCTGCTCGAAGCTTTGCAAACCGCGATAAGGGTTGCCGGCGGGTACGCTGACCGCTAGGGCTCCGCCGCTAAGCTGTTCCAGCGCGGCACGAAGTGCATCCCCTGATTCGTAACGCGCGGCAGGATTGCGGCGCAGACAGCGATCGACGATGGCGCAAAAACGCGGATCGGCCCCCGGCGCAGCTTCGGCCAGCGGCGGAACCTCATTTTCCTGCACGCGCAGCGGCAGCTCGGCCAGGGTTAAGCCCTCATAGGGGGCGACGCCGGCGCACAGCTCGTAAAGCAGCGTGCCCAGCGAATAAATATCTGCTCGGCGTGTGGCCGGCTCGCCGCGCCAGATTTCCGGGGCGATATAAAGCGGCGAACCGACGACGTCGCCATACTGCGTCAGGCCGCGCACGGACGTGTTTTTGCTGGAGACGCTTTGACTTTGACCAATCAGCGTTTTTCCCAAAGCCAGATTCGTCGGCGTTTCCGCAGGCGCGGAAGTCGAAAACTGCGGAAAACTGCGCGCGGTGGCCAGAATCGGGCGCTTGAGGCCGGCGGTTATCGTATCGGCAAGTACATTTTTTCCAGACGGCGTATCGATAAGCTCCGAAGCTGGCTCTCCTGGCAGCTCTTCGCTTGGCACCAGCATATCAAGCTGGGTGTCGCGCGGCATTTCCTGCGGCGGCGCAGCTTCGCTGAACGCGGCGGTCGGTCCGCTCATCACTTGGGTGATGTCCATGAGCTTGGCCAGCCCAAAGTCGAGCAGCTTGACCTCGCCGCCTGGGGTCAGCATGCAGTTGGCGGGTTTGATGTCGCGGTGCAAAACATTGCGGCGGTGCGCGGCGGCCAGTCCGCGGCTAAGTCCAATGGCAATGCGATGCACGCGTTGCCAATCGAGCGGCTTGTGAATTTGATCCAGCGATTGGCCGCGTACAAATTCAGAGACAAGATAGGGCCGCGTTTGCCACTCGCCGACGCGGTAGACGAGCACCACATTGGGGTGCTGCAGCCGAGCGATGGCGCGCGCCTCGGTAAAAAAGCGCTCGACCATTTCGCTGGCGCTGATCTGTTCCATGTCCAGGTTGGCGATGAACTTGATGGCCACCGAGCGGTCAAGAAGGGTGTCGTGCGCCAGGTAGACTTGGCCCATGGCGCCGCTGCCGAGCGCACGAAGGATGCGATATTCTTCAAGCTGTTCAGGCGGTGTGAAAGTTGCGCGGCCGGGCATCAGAACTTAACGCATGGGCCCCCCTGCCTCACAAGGTAGACAGACCCTGGTTTAGACTAGCAGGTCCAGACTTTCGCTAAAACCCCATTCCCGCTATGGCGCTAGGTATCTCGTGCTACACTGCGCGCGTCTTCGAAAGCCATGGCCTCCATGTACGGTACAAACCTTGTTCACGACCTACCACCCTACGACGATCAGCACAACCTGCGGGTAGTGGTCGAGACGCCGCGTGGTGCCAACATCAAGATTAAATTCGACGACAAGCTTGGCTGCTTCAGCTTAAGCCGGGTCTTGCCGCTGGGGGTAACCTATCCCTACGATTTCGGGTTTGTGCCGCAAACTTTGGCCCAGGACGGAGATCCCATCGATGCGATGGTGCTTATCGATGCGCTGACCTATCCCGGCGTGGTGATTAGCTGCCGGCTGCTTGGCGCTTTGCAAGTCGAAGAGCGCGGCATGCGCGGCCGGCCCAATCACCGTCTGGTCGTGGTGCCGGTGAAGGCGGCGCGGCGCGAAGACTGGCGCAATTTTTCGGATCTGGGAAAGCGCATGCAGCAAGAGCTTGAGCGCTTTTTCATCATGTCCTCGGCGTTTACAAGCAAGGATCCGGTGGTGCGCGGCTGGGTGGGACCGGATGCCGCAAACGACATGGTGCAGCGAGCGATAGGCCGATACCATGAGCGCCTGAGTGCTGCGCCCAATTCGGTCATGGCGCGGTCTGCAGCGGGGTCTGGAACGGGAACGGCCCCGTCCCCGTCGGCGCCGCCGCTTGAAGCGTCCGCTACTTCCGCCAAATCAGCCGTCTCAAATGGCGAAAGCGTCGAAGAAGAACGTTAATTTTCGATTTGAAACAAGGTTGCGCGAAAGTGTCCGGATTGGGGGACCGCGTGAGTTGGCGGCTCTTTCCGGAGCAGTCACTGGCTGGCAGCCAACGCCGAGCATATTGAATCAAGGTGCAGCGCTGGTACCTGTTCAGGCCCAGGGGGTATGATTTTCAGCCTGCGACCCAGCGCCTGGGTAGAATCGGAAAGAGCTTGGGCGCGGCTCAGGGCATGCGCGGTCAGGGCACGTATCGTCCCGGAGCGATGATGAGGTCGGGATCCATGACCTGCTTGAGGCGCTTGAGGACCGCGATGTAGTCGGCGCTTCGGTATAGTGTGTCCGGATCCATGTGGTCCACATCCACCCGGTATGGGAAGTAACCGGCCTGATCGAAGCAGCGGTGAAGCGTCTCAAGGGCCGCATGGGCGCGCTCCACCTCGGTCAATCGATGGAAGCGGATGGTCACTACCATGTCGACCACCCGTTGCGACAAGAGGTTCAATGCGGCATTCAGCACGACGCCTGCGCCCCGGGAGACCTCGTCAACGATGCGAAGCGCATGGCAAAGATCGGCGGCATCGTGCGGGACCACGGGCATGCAGAGCAACAAACCTGTCTCGCTGCGCCTATCGAGGTCGCAGCTCTCATGGAGCGAGGTGTGGGTCAGGCAGGTCGGCTGGAATGCCTGGAACCTCTGTACCACCTCCGGCACCCTGTCTGCGGGCAGAGGGCGCGCCTCATCGAGTTCGTGGAAGGCGATGCGGGTAAACGCGCCGCAGCGACCAAGCTCCTCCCTGATGATCTCCTGCTGCCGCAGAACGAGCGCCTTCGGACCATACAGGGTGCCGTAAAGTTGGTACTCGCTGCCCTCCATAGTCGCTTCGCCGTGCCCTTTAGAGCGCAGCGCGCTGAGGTTGAAGATCTTAACGACCGTGGACAGGACGCCGGACTGGTAGAGCCGCTGCATGGCGGCGAGCGCCGGCTCTATCTTAGTCCCATGGAATCGGCCATCAAGGAGCTCTATATGCTCGGGTCGCGGAATGAGGGCGATCACACCTGCAGTCACGATGGCGAAGTTGGACTGGCAGAACAGCGGCAGCAGATCAGGGCCGATGCCGTGACGGTAGTAATGGTTGCCCGGAGTGCGACTCCAGAATCCAGTTCGCAGCACCTCGCCGCTGCCCAGCACCACCTCCAGCGCCATCAGATCCTCTGTCCGCTGGCGGGTGGTGCCCATGCCTCGGTCGAGCGCGTTTCCCAGGATGCTGCTGTTGGCGCAGGTGGCGGTCACATTCAGGGTCCAGCCCGTGCCGCGTAGCGCCTGCTCCAGCGTACCCTGGCTCACGCCTGGCTCAACGACCGCGTAGCCTCGCTGCAGGTTCAGCTCGCGGATGCGCCCCATGCCCGATAAATCGATAACCGCGCAGCCATCGACCACGGCCTGGCGAGAGCCGATGCCCCAGTTTTTCCCCGTGCTGATTGGATAACAGGGCACCCGGTGCTCGCGGGCAATGCGAACGACAGCCTGTACCTGCTCCATGTCGCAGACCTGCAGGCAGGCAATCGCTTGTCGCGGGCGATATTCGCCCATGTCCCGCAGCGAGCTCCGCAGCGCCTCCTGCTCGCTTTGCACCCGTTCGGGGGAGAGAAGCTCGCGCCAGGCTGCGATGGCCCGCTCCGCAGCCGCCCTAGCTGGGGTCGTACTCATGCTCATCGCTCCTTGGAACAGAGATCTTATGCCAACTTATGTTGATTGCAAGCCGGCGATGGTTTCCATCTGCAGCATATGACTGTCCTAGATAAGGAGCCCTCGCAGACTCGAGAATTTGACGAGCGGACCTGATGCTCTCCCTATCGCTGCCATATGAATCAGACATTCGTCCGAGCTATGCTAATTCGCTTACTGTTTCATTGTATAATCATTGAATGTCTCATTCCGAAATAAGTGAAGGACCTCGACTTAATACCCTCGAATTTCTTGATAATCCTTATCCAACGTATGCCTGGCTGCGCCAGCACGCCCCGGTCTACTTCAGCCAGGACTGGAACGGCTTCGTGCTCACCCGCTACAACGACATCGTTGCTGGCTTTCGCGATCCGCGCCTGATAGCGAACCGAACCAGTAGCTATGTCAACGAAATGACGGCGGCGCAGCGAGAATGGCTGCTGCCACTTACCCGAAACACCTCCCGTTGGACGATGTTTACGGATCCACCGGACCATACGCGGCTGCGCGGGCTTGTCAATCGAGCGTTCGCTCCTCGCCTGATCGAGACGATGCGACCGCGTTTACAAGAGCGGGTCGAATGGTTGCTCAAGGAGGCCCTCACAAGTGATCGCGGCGAGCTTGAGGTCATGGAGGCGCTGGCGATGCCGCTGCCAGTCCTAACCATCGGCGAGATTATGGGCCTGCCGAGCAGTGACCAACCGGTCCTTAAGAAGTGGGCCCACGCGTTGCTTGTGATCATGGGCGCGCGGCAGCAGACGCCGGCCGGGCTGGCAGAGGGCTTGACAGCCATATCCGAACTCGAGTAGTACTTTCGCGATCTCATCGCCGAGCGCCGCCGCCGGCCGCCGAGCAAGGAGGATTTGGTGACCGGGCTCATCAGAGCTGAAGAGCAAGGCACAATCCTTGATGAGCAGGAGTTGTTGTCTACCTGCGCGATGGTCCTCTTTAGTGGCCATGAGACGAGCATCAACCTGATCGCCAACTCGGCCTGGCTGCTGGCACGCTACCCCAAAGAGCAGTCTATGCTGCGTGCAAACCCCGCGGCCATTCCAAAGGCAATCGAGGAGATACTGCGCTTCGAAAGCCCGTTTCAGCGCATAGGACGGATGGCCGGCGAGGATCTGGTGCTGCATGGACAGACCATTCGCAAGGGGCAGAGAGTCGCCCTGGTCATTGCCTCTGCGAACCGCGATGAAACCCAATTCTCGCAGCCGGACACGCTCGACTTCGAGCGCACCGACAATCGCCATCTGGCTTTGGGCTATGGCAGCCACTTCTGCGTCGGCGCGACCCTTGGGCGGTTGGAGGGGCAGCTCGCGATCGAGGGATTGCTGCGGGCGCTGCCGCAATTCTCACTCGCTGAACAGCCGCCCGAACGGCTTGACCATCTGAATTCGCGTGGATTCAAGCATCTGCACCTGCAGAGGCTATAAGTGCGACTGAAAGCCAACCCGCGCCGGGACGGAGCAGACCGGCAGCCACTTGACCAGCAAACTCTTGAAGGACCGAACGCTTGTTGTGAACATCTACCCTCCGTTTTCTCCCGTGACATGCGATACGGAAACGATGCCTCCCAAGATCGCCAGTGTCCTAGGTCCCTACCCAAATGGTCTTAAGTGGCGGATCGTCGTCCATACTTATGATCCGCCGGAGGCTGTCTTTTCTAAGAAGTGTGGCTGTTATCGGTTCCCGGACGTTTTGTAGATTTCTGTGAAAGATAAAATATTAATGAAAACTACATTATATGAGCAATACCATGCGCAATACGATGGGCCAAGGCCATCACCGTAAGCATGGGATTTACCGCCGGGCTGCTCACAAAGATTCCGGTGTCGGCAATGTAGACATTGTCCAGATCATGACAGCGGCCATCAACATCGACCACGCCATCTTTAGGATGGCGCGACATCCGCGTGGTTCCAAACGCGTGGTTTGAGGCGGTTACGGTATCGGTGGCTTTGAAATGCCGCTGGCGCAGCACTTGCGCTTCGTCTGGAGAGCGCAGCCGTTCGGGAATGCCATGCAGTCCGGGCAGTACTTCGACAGCTCCGGCTGCCCAGGCGATGTCCGAAAGCAGGGCCAAGCCGGAAATCAGTCGATCGACGTCCGGTTGCGCCAGATGGAAGCGAATGTCCGGTTCGAAACTGCGCCACTTGGGCCTTACCTGGCCCCGCGATGCATCCGCGGCGACAAAGACATCATAGGGCGCCATGCGCTCATAATTGGCCAAATGCTGCAAAAATTCGCTGCCCAGGCCTGGCAGCCGCGCCGCCAGCAGCGCCGGAGGCGCCCACAGCACTTCCAGTTTGATGCCTTTGTCCAAAAAAGCCAGCGAGTGATATCCCTGCGTGACTCCCTGCCAGGGATAAATCGGGTCCGCAAAGACCGCCATCAGCGCCAACCCCGGATGCAGTTGCAGTTCGCGACCCACGTAGCCGCTGGAATTGCCCAGACCACTTGCCAATAGCAGAATCGGCGTGGCCATGCACCCGGCGGCCAAGACCACGACCTTGGCATCGATGCGTACGCTGTGCGTGGGCTGGCTCGCAAAAGGCGTGACCACGTGTCCAAAAAGTGCATGCGCACGACGTCCGTGTGCGGCGATGCGTTCGATGCGTATGGAACTTAGGACACGGGCGCCGTCCTTTTGCGCGGAACGGATAAACCCCAGGTCCAGCGACTGCTTGGCGCGATTGCGGCAGCCGGTGAAACACTCGGCCGAGCCCTGGCAGCCCTTCACATTGCGGCGCGTTGGTTCCGCGGCAATGCCCAAAGCCGCGCAGCCGCGCTTGAAGCTAAGGTTGCGTTCGCCCAGCACTTCTAGTGGAGTCTCGGCCACGCCCCAGAAATTTTCTATGGCTTCATAATGCGCGGCCAGAGTGTCGCCGCTTAAGGCCGTGGTGCCGGTCGTCTCGGCCCACTTGTCAAAGACAAAATTTGGAGCGCGGGCGCAAATCGCGGAATTGATCAGGGTTCCACCACCAAGGCCAATGGCCTGCATGGTGGGAATGAATAGGTTGCCGCGCGTGGTACGCATTCCCGCTTCACGCACCAGGCGCTGCAAAGTATTTGCGGGGTCGGGCTGAAAGTCTGCCGCGTCAAAAGCCGGACCTTGTTCCAAAAGCAGTACGTCGAGGCCGGCCGCCGCCAGGACTTGGGCCACGACGCTGCCGCCCGGACCCGAGCCGACGACGGCAATTTCACAGCGTTCGTGTACATCCGCTGTGTAGTCGGCAAATGTCTTTAGGCCGGCATGCGGCGCTGTGGCGGTTTTTTTCATGAGGCTTTGCGAAACGGCGTAAGGTTGGCGGTGCTGCCGACGCGCGCAGCAATCTCCGGATGGGCCAGATAGGCCATGCACAAAAGAGTACGCAGCGATAAAAAGCACAGGCGGCGAAAATAAAAGCGGCTTTGCGACATCGCAAACAAGAAGGCCTGGCGCCGTTTCGGCGACAATGTGCTAAAGCGCCGCGCCGGACCAAAAAACCATGGGCTGTGCTCGACAAAGGCCAAGAGCAAGCGAATCAGCCGGCGCTTGTCGTTGGGCAATTTCGCAATGTGACGATCCAAATATTCGACGACTCCTGCTTGGATGCCGCCAAGCGGCATGACGCCGTGCTCGGGAAACAGAGTTTCGGCACAAGCGGCAACAATCGCTTGTTCCTTGGCGCTAAGCCGCGCCGTTTGCAATCGTCGTCGCGGATAGCCGCCAAACAAACCGTAGCCGGCAAGTAGCAAAAAAGCGCCGCCCAGCGCGCCGAGGACCCATTCCGCTTGATTCACGTCGGTACATTAGCGCAGGTTTTGCACCAGGGTCATGTTTTGCATGTTTTCATGCGTAGCGAGAAGAAATCCGCGGGACGCATTTTTTAATGTTCGTGAATTGTAAAATTCTGCGGCTCACGCCCATACTTTTCCCATGTGGATTGAAATCGTTCCATGCTTGCAGGACAACTATGCCTATCTGTTAAGTAGCGGCGGTGATGAAGTGGTAGTGGTCGATGCCTGTGAGGCGGCGCCCATACAAAGCGCGCTTGGCCGGCGGCGCGTGGTGGCCATCCTTTCGACTCACCATCATCATGATCACGTCGGTGGCAATGCAGAACTTTTGCGGTTGTTTCCCGCGGTCCGCATCTACGGGCATAGCGATGAGCAAACGCGCGGTCGGCGCATTCCTGGTCAGACGCACGGGCTTTTCGACGATGAATCCTTCGAGCTGCTGACTTGGCAGGGGCGGGCTCTGCACATTCCCGGACATACGTTGACCGCTGTGGCCTACTATTTTCCGGCGGCGGGTGCGCTATTTACCGGCGACACGCTATTTTCCGCCGGTTGCGGTCGGCTTTTTGAAGGAACTGCCGCCCAAATGCACGCCTCGCTGACGCGGCTTATGGCCTTGCCGGCTGAGACGCGCGTCTATTTTGGGCACGAATACACCGAAAAGAACCTGCTGTTCGCGGCCGCTGCCGAACCCGCCAACGCCGACATCACGGCGCGCTTGCAAGCGGTGCGGGCACAGCGGGCCGCTTTAAAGCCCTCGGCCCCCTCAACACTGGCCGATGAAGCGGCGACCAATCCCTTTGTGCGCACCGCCGAGCCCGCCGTCAAAGCCCAAGCCGCGCAGCGTCCAGCCGTTGAGCACGCCGAGCTCGACGACGTCGAAGTCTTTGCGCGCCTGCGCACCTGGAAAAATAGCTTTTAGCTATGTTCCTAAATGAGGCCGCCGCTGCCTTCCTCGCCGGTCGAGCGTTAGGCTGCGAATGAATTTGCAAACAATTTCTTATCGATCGCGCGTGAAGGCAAAAAAGGAACCGGCGTTTGATAGCAGATAAACGTCGTCTTCGTGGGCGATGGCGCGGGCGCTGGCTCCTTGACCGGGATCAAAGCACTGCAAAAGCTCGCCGGTTTTGGCGTCGGCGATGTAAAGACCGCTGATCGCAGCGCTAATCAGCAAATAGTCCTTCCACAGCGTTGGCGGAGCCAATTCTCCCTGATCGGTCATGACCTGCTGCCAAATCTTGCGGCCTTTTTTATCGATGCAAAACAGGCCGGATTGCGCCGACACGGCATAGATGCGCTGGTTCACCATATCGACGGTGAAGGCGCCGGCTGCTTCAATGTCAAAGCGCCAGCGTGTCGAGCCATCCTTGGGATCAAGCGCAAACAGGCCGGAGGCATAACAGGAGGTAAGCAGCATATCGCCAAGCAGCACCGGTGTGCCATCTACATCGATAAATCGTGTGGCCTCGCCGGAAACTTGCCGATTCCAGATCACTTCGCCGGTTTCGCTGTTCAGGCAGGACAGATAGCCGTCGGGAAAGCCCACATACAAGCGTTCGCCGACGATCAGCACACCCGAGCTGCCGCGGACGCTGAAGGCATCGGTGGCTTCGCGTTCGTAGGACCAGCGCCAACTGCCGGTGCGCACATCCAGCGCATAGATGCGCCCATCGTTGGAGGTAAAGTACAGAAAACCGCCGTGCACCACCGGCTGGGTCTGCACCGGGCCGCGGGCATGGTAGCTCCATCGCGGTTGACCGCTTTTGGCTTCCAGTACGCTGACCAGTCCCGAGTCATCGCCGACCACCAAAAGCGGCTCTTTGCCAATGACCCCGGCTTTTATGTGCAAGAGCTGAGATGAAATGCTGCCCGGCAGGGCGCGATCCCAAACCATTTCGCCGGTGGTTCGGCGCAGCGCCATAAGCTGCTTCTGCGAAGAGCCGATATAGACCATCTGACCGTCGTCGCTGATCGCGGCGGCGGCAAACTCCTGCGGCTTGTACGAGAAAAACGCGATTTTAGAAACCAGCGGCCGGTTCCATCGCGGACGGAGGACGCCGACTGGCGCGATGAAAGGATCTCGAACCAGTGGCACCCGCGAGCGTCCAAGGACCGGCTTTGTCCAAAGCGCCAAACCGGCGCCCGACCCAAGCAGCGCACCCAGCAATTCTCTGCGTCTTAACAACTACGGCTCCAGCGCGGCGATGCGGTTTTGTATGTCGTCGCGCAGCGGGCTTTGCGCCGCGGCTTTGGCCAAAAGGTCTTTATAGACTTCGAGCGCCTTCTTTTTGTTGCCTTGCTTGGCATAGATGCGAGCCTGATTCCACAGACCGCGTTCGCGTGCAAAGCCTTCGCTGGCTTGGTGTTCAAACGCCGAAATCGCCGCGTCAAAATCCGAACGGGCTTCCGCGCACAGGCCCAGGCCTTCATAGGCCAGCGCCAAAAGAGCATTTTCGCCCGACTTCTTGTCCAAAAAGCGCCGATATAACGACTCGGCATCGCTGTAGCGGCCTTGCTCATAGTAAATGCCCGCGCGCATCAAGCTGCCGCGCCGCGCCGCGTCGCTGCTGCCGTATTTGCTGTCGAGCTCAGCCAATTCTTTCAGCGCCGCTTCGGTGCGCTCTTTGGCGGTCTTAAAGCGCGGAATCTCGCTATCCGGATCCGGTTTTTCGGTATCGGACAACAAATCCGCCTCGGCAATGCGAAAGGCTTTGCCGATAAGCTCGGTGGCTTTTTCATTGCGCGATTCCATCCACTGCCCAACGCCCCATGCCACGGCAAAAACCAGCACGGCGCCGGCCAGCAAAAGCAGCACGCGGCTGAAGTAAGCCAGAATTTTATCGGCGATTTTCTGCCAGATGGCCGCGAAGCGATCGGGCACATCGGCTAGATCCATTTGCACCCGCACCGGCTGCGGCGCCTGGCGAATGCGAGTAAGACCTGGCCCGGGCGCGCTGGCTCCTGGCTTTTGGCGCGGGCCTTCAGAAACGTCGGGGGGCTGCTTGCTCAATCAAGACTCCTTGCGCGAGCAAGCTAGCAAACCGGAAGGGCTGCCGTCAAACGCCGAGCAGTTCTTCGAGGGCCCCCCAGCGCACGCCGCGGTCGCTGATGATGACTTCTTTGGCTCGAGCGCGCAGCGCCACCCGCCAAAGAATCATCGCGCCAGCGTAGATGACATCGGCGCGGCGCGGATCCAGGCCGGCCAAAGCCCGGCGCTCGGCAAGCGTTTGGCTAGCGAGCTTGTCGCATATCGCGCAAAGAGCATCCATCGGCAGGCGCAGGCCGTCGATGCGCGCGCTGTCGTGCTGCGGCAGGGCCAAATAAATCGCCGCCACGGTGGTGGCGGTGCCTGCCAGTGCAAAAAGCTCGCCGCGCGGTGTGGGCAGTCCGTCTAAGGCGGCATCGATGCTTGCGCAAAGCGTTTGCTGCTCGGCGGTGGTTGGCGGATCGTGTTTTAAAAGCCGCTCGCTAAGCCGCACCGAGCCGATGGGCACGCTGGCCCATTCGCTGGGAGTTTTACCACTGCCGACGACCAATTCCGTCGAGCCGCCACCAATATCGAGGACGCTGCGGATGCCATCCAGAGCGACGCCGTTCGGCAAGCTGCCGGCCACCGATAAAAACGACAAGCGCGCTTCTTCTTCGCCGCTGATCACGCGAATGGGGACACCGGCGAGGACTTCTTTGGCGCGAGTCAGAAATTCCTGGCCGTTTTTCGCCGCGCGCAATGATTCGGTGCCGACCACCAGGATTTTTTCCGCCCCAAGCTGCAGGGCGCGCTGGTGCTGCCTGTGCAGGGCGTCCAGGGTGCGCTGCATGGCCTCAGGTTGTAGCTGGCCGCTGCGATCCAAATCCTGGCCCAAGCGGGGAATTTCCAGAAACTCGCTGACTGCCTGCAGGCGCGCCGGTGCATCGGTTGCGCTTTTCGGTTTCGGTTTCAGTTCCGATTCACGAGTTTCGGCGACTAAAAGCAGCACTGTGTTTGTGCCGCAATCGATGGCTGCTACACGCATGTCGCTACTCTACTACCGTCGGGTTTGGGCTGCTGCATAAAGCGCGCGCATCGCGATTTCTATGCGCGGCCAGGCAAAGTGGGTTTGCAGAGCCTCTTGGCAGCGCTGTATGAAGGCGGCGCGCCTCGCGGGCGGGCGCAGCGCCTCCAGCAGGGAATGTGTCGCTTGGGCGAACTCTGCGGCCGTCGGACTGACCCAGCGGCCAAGCGCGGCGTCTTGCAGCCAGCGCCAAGGTGTGGTTTGCGCGGCCACGACCGGCGTGCCGGCGGCCAGCGCTTCGGGAACCACGTTGCCAAAGCTTTCCATGTGCGAGCACAGCCAAAGCACATCGGCAGAGGCCAAGATTTGCTGCTTGGCGACGCCGGTGTGCGTGCCCAAAAAACGCACGGCAGCCGCTGATGGCGAATCTTTATCAGGGCCAAAAGCGACGGACAGCCCAAGCCGCACGGCCTGCTTGTGCAAAGTGCACAGATAGGCCCCATCCTCTGCCGCGGCCTTGCCGACTAGAAGCAGCGTCGCCTGCGGTGCGCGGCGGCGCAGCTCGGCCAGGGCCAAAAGTGCTAACTCTAGATTTTTCACCGGATGAATGCGGCCTAGGATGACAATGCGCGGCTGCTCGAGCGATTTATTGCCGAGGGCGATGCTGCCAGTACCTGCTGCCGCCGTCGTGGCGCTTTCGCAAAATGGAGAAACGCCATTGCCGATTACGTGTATCGTCGCTTGCGGATGCACGGCGCCGCTTTCGCGCAGCGCGGCGGCTTCTTCTTCCGAGGTGGCATGCCAAGCCGACACTCGAGAAAAAAGCGGAGCCAAAAGGCGCAGCGCCAGATGCTTTTGCCGGCTGTTTTGCGCGAGCGCCCACGGCAAAAGCGAGCCACGCGGCGAGACCACGCAGGGCCGGCCTAAACTGACGGCACTGGCCATTCCTAGGAGGCTTGTGGCGCTAAAAATACCAGTCACATGCACAAGGTCGGCCCAGCGCACTGACGAGGGGAGCTGGCAAAGAAGCTCGGGAGCGATGTCTTTATACAGCGCCACCCGTCCGTAAAAAGTCGGAACTCCGTACTTGTGCACCCAGCGGCCACCGTATCCGCTCAGCGCTGCATCGCTGGTCAGCACGCGCACCTGCAAGCCGGCGGCCTTTTGGGCGCGACACAGCTCATAAAGCGCGACGATGGGGCCGCCATAGCTGTGCGCCGGATAAAACGACGGCGTCACATGTAGCACGCGGTACTGCGGCCGATCGGAATCCATAAAGACCTCATTATCACGTACAAGCCGATTTTGAATTCTTGCCGACCGGCTCGGCCGGCTCGCATGTATGATGCGCGGCCATGCTGGCTATCCTACGCAATCTGCTGCGGGCGATGCGCCCGCGTCAATGGACCAAGAATTTACTTTTGTTCGCCAGCTTTCTGTTTTCAATAAACGACGCCTGGCAGCCATTTACGTCCAGCATGTGGATGCTGTTTTTGCGCGCCAGTGCGGCATTTTTGGCGTTTACGGCAATCTCGGCGGGGGTCTATCTAATAAACGATTTGCGAGACATCGAACACGATCGTCATCATCCGCAAAAACGGCTGCGTCCGCTGGCCAGCGGCTTAATTTCGCCAACGGTGGCGCTGTCCACGGCCTTGCTGCTGCTTTTGAGCGGACTTTTGGGCAGCTTGGTGCTGCGCCCGCTATTTTTCCTTGTCACCATGGCTTATTTGCTGATGCAGATTGCTTATACGCTGTGGTGGAAGCACGTGGTCATTTTGGACGTATTCATCATCGCGATGGGCTTTGTCATTCGAGCGGTCAGCGGCGCCGTGGTGCTTTGGGTCTTCATTTCGCCCTGGCTGTACATCGTAACGTTTTTGGGCGCGCTGTTTTTGGGACTGTGCAAACGCCGGCACGAGCTGCTTTTGCTGGCGCAAAACGCCGGCGAACATCGCAAAATTCTGCGCGAGTATTCCGCCAAGCTGCTCGATCAAATGATTGCCATCGTCGCTGCCAGCACGCTGATGGCGTACTCTCTGTACACGTTTACAGCCGAGAAACTGCCGCGCAATCAACTGATGATGCTGACCATTCCGTTTGTCCTTTATGGAATGTTTCGCTACCTATATCTAGTCTACTGTCGCGATCAGGGCGGCAGTCCGGAAGAGGTGCTATTGCACGACCGTCCGTTGCGTTTGGCCATCGTGCTGTGGGTCATGACTGCCGTGGCCATTCTGTTTCTATCCCGTGCCGCGATTATCTAATACATGGGGCACGTTTCTTTGATCGCAAACTCTGTACGACTTGCTTGCTTCCCAAAGTTGGTCCAAGTGAAACTTTAGGATCCGCTTTTCTGGGACTCCTTTTTTGCGTGCAGGATTTCGTATTCTGCGGGAGTTCGGTTCTACAGGGTACTGTGTGGGCGGTACAGGTTGTAGTCCTGTCCGGACCCCGTAGGCGGTGCAGGGTTTATGCGCTGTTGGCTGGCGCGCTTTTTCCGCTCGAGCTTGCTGTTACAGGAAGTCCAAGAAAAAGGCTTTTTCCTTTAGCCTGCCTGGACTAGTTTTTTGGGGGCAGGTCACCTTTCCGTATGAGCCTGCCCCGGACGGGCTTCTACATGCACGTGCCAGCGGTGAACGGAGCGCCGCAGACACCCGAGGCATTGCATTTGCCGCATTTCTGAACACCGGAAACGGTCTTGTTGCACTGGGTTCCGGCGGGCTTCCAGATGATGTGGCACCCGGGGCCGCTGCCATCGCAGAAGCTGTTGGTGCTGCAATCATTCCCTGGAGTAGCGGCATGGCATAGGTGCATATCGGCGGGTTGGTAGAGGGTGTTAGGCCCGCAGGTATTATTCGTGCCATCGCAGACGCCGGGTTTTTCACAGACGCAGGGACTGGCGCCACAGAGATAGGGCCCGGTGCCGCAGCTAAACCCAGGTGGCTTCTTGTCATCGGGCGGACATGCGGCGCTGCTGCCGGTGCAGTTCTCCTCTATGTCGCAACCGCCCAGGGATGCGTGGCAGACGGTGGTAGCTGGCTTGAACCCATTGGGCGGGCAAGCGGCGCTGTTGCCGGTGCAGTTTGCCGGGGTGTCGCACAGGTCTTGGGCTGTCCTGCATGGGACCGTCGCGGGCTGAAACCCGTTGGGCGGGCAAGCGGCGCTGTTGCCGGTGCAGTTTGCCGGGGTGTCGCACAGGTCTTGGGCCGTCCTGCATACCGTCGTCGCCATTTCGAAGCCATCGGGCGGGCAAGTGGGATTGGTGCCGTCACATTGCTCGGCGATGTCACAGGCGCCGGCGGCCGGCCGACAAACATAGGCGGCCGCGGAGATGACGGTATCGCAGGTTCCGTCGACCGTCGCGCCTTTGAGAATCGAGCAGGCCTGACAATCGGTAGGATCGCTGTTACCACAGGTGGTGTTGCAGCAAACTCCGTCTGCGCAGATGCCGCTGCTGCATTCAGCAGATAACGTGCACAAGCAACCCATGGGCTCTGCAGTGATACCAGTCAGTTCGACGGCGCCCAAAAAACAGGTGCTGGTGCCACGAGCCTGGCCGCGTTGATCCACGCCACTGACGGGTGCATTCGTGCAGGTGGCGATGTCGCCACCGTTTACCGCAGGGCTTGCCGAACCCGGGGTCTGTGTATTGGTAGGCCCCCCATTTGGCTGGAGGGTAGCGAGCACCGGCTCTTGGACGAGGTAGGCCCCATTTATAGCCGGGCCGCCTAGCTCGCCATGGCTTTTGACGATGGCCGGCAGCAGTGCGTTGACCGTGACGGTTGTTCCAGCGGTGCGCTGGTCGGCCACCAGGGCCTTGTCCCCTCTAGTCTGGCAGAGCAGGTCATCGGAGATGATGCTGTTTGCCAGGGTCAGCGTGGCTGTGGCGTTGGCGGCGCCCGATGCATCCTTGCTATAGGACATGATGTAGACAGCCCGGCCGTTGTTGCCAAGCAATGGCCCTCCGGCGCCATTGATCACTGAATTGCTAGCCACCGTCGAATTGATGATATTCGCGGTGCCGTTCAAGATAAACAATGCCCCGCCAAGGCCCAGACTTCCGGTTCCTGTGCCACCGCGATTGCCGCCTTGGGCGGTATTGCCGCTAAGCGTGGAGTTTACAAGCGTCAAGCTGCCGTACATCAGGAACACCGCACCGCCCATGCCGGCGCCACCGCCACCACCGCCGCTGCTGCCGTTACCACCGAACAAGGTTGTGACGCCGTTTCTGCCACCGCCACCGCCGAATCCGGGGTTGGGTACTCACTGGCAGCCGAGGCGACCGGACCGACCGCTGCCCCCTGCGGCTGCGG
>CAYWPR010000006.1:0-88773 GCA_964460115.1 uncultured Myxococcales bacterium | reverse complement strand
CACCGCCACCGCCGAAGCCGCCGTTGCCACCAAAAGGGTTACCGCCGCTACCACCACCACCAAAGCCACCTGCTCCACGTTGTGTGCCACCGCCACCACCGACGCCGCCACCGCCGCCAGGCGATGTGGCAGTCGAAGAGGTGTTGCCACCACCACCGCCACCGCCAAATGCGCCGCCGCCACCTGTGAAAAAGGCCCCGTTGGAGCCGCCCGTTCCGCCATTGCCTGAGAAGCCGGCACCGCCTCCTGATCCACCCTGCCCGCTAATGAAACCACCGCCACCGCCATCTCCGTTGTTGGTTACTCCCTGACCGCCCTTGCCACCGTACAGACGTGTGCCCCCTCCGGCTGCGGCTGCTGCCGAGCTGCCATTGCCGCCGGTCTCAACAGTGCCTGGGGAGGTGCCGCCCGCGCCGGCGGTCCCGGTGACTCCACCCCGGCCACCAGATCCGGCCACAGGCCCGTCCCCTCCATTGGCACCTACGCCGCCTGCCACCCCGTTGCCTCCACTAGTAGCCATGCCGCCGCCGCCACCGCCGCCAACCGTGTTTGCCGATTGGCTGCCGCCATCTCCGCCCATGCCGCCGCCAGCACCAAAAGAAGCCCCCGCAGTGCCATCGCCGCCCTGGGCAACATTGCCGCTCAGGGTTACGCCATTTAGCGTCACGTTACCTTGCGCGAAGATGGCCCCGCCGGCCCCCAGCCCGCCGCCGCCACCACCGCCAAAGCCAGAAACGGCAGGGGCCCCGTTGCCGCCACGTGCCAGGCCGTTGCTCAGGGTCAAGTTCTTCAAGGTCAGACTTCCCACACCAGGAAGCACGCTCGTCGTAGGTGCTCCGTTTACATAGAAAAACCGAAACTTGGTGGTCGGGGGCAAGGCCGGATCGCGCTGGATGATCACACCGGTCCCGCCCGCCACGGGCTGGATGGTGATGTCGCTGGTGATCGCCGGCAGGCCGTTGGGGCCGTACCAGAAGTTGTCCGGCGTCTGCAGCGTGTAGACGCAGCCGCTCGGGAGTGTGATGGTGTCGGGGCCGGGGTTTGAAACTTCGTTGTTGGCGGTGTTGATGGCCGCGATCAGGTTTGCCACCGTGCAGTCGGCGACCGGAATTGTGATGCCCTGTGCCAAACTGGCCACGGGCGTCTTAGTTGTTGGCTCTTGGGGCCCTTCAATGCCGCAGGCAAGGCCCAGCCCCGCAGCCAAGACGAACAGCCACCTCTTGGGCCGACGCTTCCCAGAATGCTTGAGAGAAGCGGAACAAGAAGGCTCAGCTTCATTGGATCGGCGCGGACGGTTGGGAGGCATGGCATTCTCCTTGACAGTAGGTCGAGTTTTTCTCTCTAAGTGAGAGCGCCATTATGCTAGCTAAGTCCCGGCAAGCGTTAGCTATTTTCTATCCAGAAAGCTGTGCCTCGACTCCGCTTCGGTCCGCACGAACCAAGGGTGGGGGAGAAACAGTTCGCCCTGAGCCCCGTCGTCATGATATTTTATTGTCTTTTAGACGGCACAGTTTCCCAAAAGGAAGATCATGCCACACGCCAAGAACCACCACGAGCATGCTGGGACCCGCTGGTCTCCTCCGGATTCATTTGACGGCTATCGCAAGCTCGGGAAGCTGGGTAAGGGCGGAATGGGTGAAGTCTTTTTGTGCCACGACTCTGTTTTAGACCGGCCGGTTGCGATCAAATTCATAAGCTCCATGGAGCCTGACGCGGCGGCGCGTGAAATGTTTCTAAACGAAGCGCGCGCCGCTGCTCGCTTGCAACACCCACAGGTCGTGACCGTCTACCGGGTCGGCGAGATCGACGGGCATCCCTATATTGTTTCTGAGTACATTCGCGGCGAGAATCTGGCGCGCCTGCCCAAGCCCATATCCTGGCCGGATGCGCTAGAGCTTGGGTTGGGACTTTCGCGCGGGCTTGCCGCGGCGCACCGCCGGGGCATCTTGCATCGGGATATCAAGCCGAGCAACGCCATCCTGTCCTTGGATGGTGAAGTGAAGCTCGTCGATTTCGGTCTGGCGAAGGTCGTTTCCAGCGCACAGGCAGAAACCGAACGTCTGGCTCTGGCGGACCTAGTAGCTCCCCCCCCTGCCGAAGATCCGACCGCAGATCTTGACACAAAGTCGGTCGAGTCCTGGCCGACGGAAGTCGATCAGAACCCCGCCGGGAAATCGGCCACCGGTTTGGAAGGACCTGCGACCGAACGCAGCGATGCCCCAAGGGAGGGCAGCTCCAGCGCGCGAAATATCGCCATCCGGCTCGGCTTGACGCAGCCGCAGCCCTATCAGGTCGAAGATCCGGACACCCGGCTCATGACAGGCAGCTCCGAACGTGCTTCGACCATTCGCGGGACGCCGCGCTACATGCCGCCAGAGGTTCTGGCCGGCGAATCGGCCACACGACGCGGCGATGTGTATTCCCTGGGGGCGCTGCTCTATGAGCTATGTGTGGGCGTTGCGCCGCACGCCTGGGTGTCTCTCGACGCCCTGCCGATGGTCATTCAAACAACCGATCTGGCACCGATTCGCAAGCGCCAGCCGCTTATCGATGAGCGTTTCGCCGCCATCATCGATCGCTGCCTGCGGCGCGACGCCAGAGCTCGTTTTGCCTCTGCGGAAGACCTGCTCGAGGCGCTTGAACAGCTTAGCCCGAAGGCCGGCGGCGCCGCCATCCCGGAAGGAAATCCTTACCGCGGCCTCTTACCCTTCGAAGCGGAACACCGGGCCTTATTCTTCGGCCGCCAACAAGAGGTCGGGACGCTGCTTGACTGGCTGCGTTCGGATTCCTTTGTGCTCATCGTGGCCGATTCCGGCGCCGGCAAGTCCTCGCTGTGTCGAGCCGGTGTACTGCCGCTGGTCACCGAAGGGGCCCTGGGCAAGGGGCAGCAGAGCTGGCTGAGCGTGTCGATGGTTCCCGGGCGCCAACCAATTCAGTCGCTTAGTGCAGGGCTTGCCGCGGTCCTCAATCATCCCGACTTTTCCGAAGAGGGCATCGCGCAGCGCATCCATGCCGATCCAAGCGCCTTTGGACGCAGCCTGAACCAACACCTGGGTCCAACGCGCGGTCTGACCGTCTTCGTCGATCAGCTCGAAGAGCTGGTCTCGATTGCCGAGCCTGCTCAAGCAGCGCAGGTAGCCGAGGCGTTGGCCAGTCTGGTACAACGGCTGCCGAGCCTGCGGCTTCTGGCGACGGTCCGCAGCGACTTTCTGGCCCGCTGTGCCACGCTGCCGGGTCTTGGCAGTGAGCTGACCCGGCCGCTGTTCTTTCTAAAGCCGCTCAACGAGGAAGGAATCCGTGAGGCGATCGTGGGTCCGGCGCGCGCCAAGGGGGTGACCTTTCAGCGCGAGGAGATGGTTGACCATTTGGTGCAGTTCACCCTGAACACCGACGGCGCCCTGCCGCTTCTTCAGTTTGCACTCGCCGAGCTTTGGACCGTGCGCCAAGAGGCCGAGATCACCCCCCGGGCACTAGAATCGATCGGGGGCGTTGAGGGCGCGCTGGCTCGCCACGGCGATAAGCTGCTCGGCACGTTGCAATCAGAACAGCGCAAAGCCGCGCGGCGCATCTTGATGTCACTTGTGACCCTGGAAGGTACGCGGACGCGGCGCACGCAAGAAGAGCTTGTGCATCAGGATCCCGCCGGTCCCCCGGCATTGGAGGCGCTGGTGAAAGGGCGCCTGCTGGTCGGCCGAGAGTCTCCGGAAGGGGCCCTTTACGAAGTGGCGCATGAGGCGCTGATCAAGGGCTGGCGGACGCTAGCCAAATGGCTGGAGGAAGCAGCAGAGAGCCGCGCGGTCAAGCACCGCTTGGAAGTCGCGACAAACGACTGGCACCGGCAAAACAAATCCAATGATGCGCTGTGGAACCTGCGCCAGGTTGCCGAAGCGGATGTTTTGGAAGCGGTGGAGATCCGCGCGCGAGAAAAGGAATTCCTATCAGCCTCGCGGCGGCAAGGACTGCGGGCGCGTCGCATCCGCCGCATCCTGGCGGTCACGGTGCCGCTTCTCATCGCTGCGCTATTTGTGGGAGCACGGCTCAACGCGCGGCGCGACATCGTGCTGCGTATTCAGACCAGTATTGAAGAAGGAAAGCGGGCGCTGCAAAAGGCCGAGGAGGTAGACGCGAACGCCAGCCGCTTGCGTAAAGATGCGTTCGCGACGTTTGACAGCGGGAAGGAGCAGGAAGGCGAAGTCCTATGGTCGCAGGTCCTTGAACAATCTCAGAACGCCGATGGCGCTTACGCGCAAGCTGTGCAGCATTTCGAGTCCGCACTGAGCCTGGACAGCAACCATTCTCAGGCCAAGGAACTGCTTTCAACGGCGCTGTATCAGCGGGCGCTGGTGATGGAGGGCAGACGCAATCCGGCGCAAGCCGAGGAGCTCATTCAACGCATCCGTTTGTACGACCCGAGCGGTCGTTACTGGCAGCGTTGGCGAGCCCCCGGCCACTTTGACATCGACTCAATGCCACAAGGCGCGTCAGTCAAGTTGTCTCGGTTTGAATTGAATAACAAACAAAAATTTGAGCTTATCTTTATCAAAGACTTGGGAAAGACTCCGCTTAAGAGCGTAGAAATCGACCCAGGGTCCATGCTTCTTGAGCTTGATCTGCCGGGCCGAATCCACGTCAATTATCCCTTGGCGGTCAATCGAGACGAAAACGCTCAGATTCAAGTGGATCTGCCAAGATCTGAGGACATTCCCGCCGGCTTTGTCTACGTCCCAGGGGGGCTATATCTGCATGGCTCGGCAGCCGATGAGGACTTTCGCAAAGGATTTCTGAAGAATGTCCCTATGCATACGGTGAAACTGGGCAATTATCTCATCGCAAAACACGAAACTACAAATCAGCAGTGGATTGATTTTATGAAGTCATTGCCAGTGAAAGAACGTGCTGCTCAGAATATGATGAAAATTTTTGGCGCTGCCGGTAATGTATATAAACAACGCCCTGATGGAATCTGGGAGATTGCAATTCCCGTAGGAAGAGAAGTAGATCTATCGTTTAAAGAAGGCGTCCCAGTAATTTATTCAAAGCGGAAATTCAATCAAGTGCAAGATTGGTTGAAAATGCCAATATCCTTTGCTTCATTTGCACATGGGCAGAGCTATGCGGACTGGCTGAATCGAAGCGGGCGACTTCCTGGTGCAGTAGTTTGTGACGAGTATCAATGGGAAAGGGCTGCAAAAGGGGCAGACAACCGGGCGTACCCGCATGGCTTTCGCCTGGACCCTGGTGATGCCAACTTCAACCTTACCTATGAAATAAATGACGAGATCATGGGCGTTGACGAGGTGGGATTATATCCAAAAACCAGCAGCATTTTTGGCGCAGATGATCTAGTCGGGAATGTATCGGAGCTTGTGCGGCTGGGTCGAGGAAAGACACAAGTCTGCTATCGCGGAGGGGTTACGGGTAACGGAGCTGCCGACGCCAGGCTAGATTATCGAGGAGACCCTATAGCCCTCGATGTACAAGTGCCCTACGTAGGCTTTCGAATCTGTGCCCCCTTCCCTCTGCCGCCGAAACCGCTGCCACCTGCGGGCCAGCCCACGACACCCTGAGCACGACGCTTTTTCTGGTTGCACCAAGGTCCGTCATTTCTTATTGGAATGGGTCCGCTGTCTACAGTTGGGCGGACTGGGGCCTTCACCCGGCGCTACGTGCCGGCCTCTACGCGAAGCAGCCGTGAAGCAGAGAGGTTTTCGCTCAGGCCTTTTGACCAGATCCACTAGGGTCCATACACCTCAGCAGTGGGGACAGAAGACCAGGTGGCCGTCTTGATGAGCGACGACTGCGCAGCCTATCAGAGGCTTTCGCACACCCCATGACAACTTTCCAACCGGACAAGCTCAGAGAGCTTCACTGCTAGGGATGAATGACCCCAGACCGCATTTGTATCGGTTGGGTTGCAATTTATAAACGCTGGAAATGACTAGAGACTGAACGATACCAAATGGCTACCTGCGCTTGGTATAAATCCTGCAGATACTTTTTCCGGTGGGGTGAGTGGAGTAATTTGTCAACTTTTGGTAGGAGCACAACATGACCCTGAAAAAGGTTTTCTGGTGTCTGGCGATCAGTGGATTTGCTGCATGTAGCGCGAATCAAGAAAATGCGGAGAAGCTAGCGCAAGATGCAATTTGCACTGTTTGTAGATTTGACGGTATACGCAACAAAATCTACATGAATACAGGTGATGCATCTTATTATAACGATGGTACTAGCAATGGTCATGAAGCAGTCAGGATCACGATTCCAGCGACTGGCTCAGAGACAGAGCCTGAAGTATTTGTTTTTGCTAAACATTACTCCAACAAAGCCACTATCTGCGACACCAGTAATGCCTCTTGGCATGTTTCTCATGCTCCCAGCACCACCAATGGTGGCATCGTCTATGTCGGCCCGGGCTCTTCGGGAAGTGGATACTATGGATCGAGGCTTAAGGTCGAAAAATGTGGAAGTACCACAAATCTAGGAGCAAGTTATCTAGCGGTAACGGGCAATAAAATTCTCAATAAGTATGATACGAATAATCCGAATGCATATTTGCAATTCGACACAACCGCACCTGAATCACAGGTTGGCTCTACAGATGATGCCTGGTACAAAATTAATGTTATCGACAACAGTGGCACCAATCTAGGAGCTCTATGCACTAGTAATTACCACGGCCGTAGCGGACAGGTAATGTTCATGCCTGGCCTAGTCAATCAAACTCTCGCTGGTACGGCCCCCAACCAATATTACGGCACCTTCGACGGCTATGAGCGTATTACCTATAATGAGGTCGGTGCCGCGTCTGTAATACATGAAAACGCCCAGCTGACCTTAGCATGCAGTACACCCCCCACGGACTGCCTCATAGGAGAGAATGGAAAAACTGCGACCAGGCCGGCGCTACTTAGTGCCAGTCCCACTTTGGCGTATACTACCTCAGCGGGTGAAGCGGTTTATACAGAGGATTTGAATTTCGAAAACAACTGTATCATTCCAGGCTGCAACAGTAGCTCAAAGAACAACTATGAAACGGGTACAGACTGCGGTAATACTGGTGCTGCCGGTAGTAACCTTAGTAATAGATGTACTCGCAAATGCGAAATAGTTACCACAGGTACCAACTGTGCGCTCGATTCTGATTGCAAGTCAGAACACTGCGATTCCAACACGAGTCGGTGCGCTGCGGGCGCCGCCGGCGCTCCTTGCGCAAGTAATTCTGACTGTGTGTCCAATAGTTGCGCAAGCGGCCAGTGCGCCAAGGGGCATAACTACGACACTTGCTACAGCAATAGTGACTGTTGGAGCCAGATCTGCGCCAATGACCAGTGCCAACCAGGTGAACCCGGCGCATCCTGCAGCGGGGGCAATGATTGTTATTCCAATTCCTGCACAAGCAATCTGTGCGACATGGGTGCACTCGATACCCCGTGCATTGCTAATGGGAACTGTACATCCGATTACTGCTATGATGATGACTTCGACGGCATCGGCGTATGCAAGCTCGACAATCTCGTGACTTGCACCTCGAATTCCCAATGTGCATCCAACCACTGCACGCAAACATACTCAACAGTCGATGGCTTCACCCTAACCTCAAATAAGGTCTGCACCGCAGCAACTTGTCATGACGGCTCTACGAACAGCCCGGAAACCGATCAAATAGATATGGGTGGTGGCGTCTTGATAGATTGCGGTGGCAATTCGGACAGTGGTTGCATCAATTGCCCCAATGGCAAGTATGTTATCCCCTATTTCCAACCAAGCTGCGCGTCCGGAAGTTCCTCGAACGGTTACTGTCGGCACCCGCTGTGTAGCAACGCCACGTATCCATATACCGCTACAGATGCACCCTGGGATAAGGCAGTCAACTCGAATGGCGTCGGTTTTAATAACAGCACTGGCAGCTACGGCGAAGATTATTCTGACTGCGACAATCAAGATCCTGGCGGTAACACTGGCAGTTCCCCTCCCAGGGCCGGTGCAATAAATACTGACGACTTTGCTTGCGGCTGGTGTGCCAATCATGCGAACTTCCAAGCTACCAAATATCATGGGCAATGCCATGCCGGTGCTTCTGAAGTTTTGCCGAGCACAACTCCCAAAACGTGGGACTGTTATTAGTCCGTATGGAACGATCCGCTCACGGACGCAGCGCATAGGCACCTTGACGGGTCGTTCTCTATTAAGTTCCCCTCTCGTTTCCTTCCCATCCACTTGATTCCCCAATCCTGAAAATCGGTTCGCCCCGCTCCCCATCCCGTGGAGCGAGGAAAATGCCATGCAATCTAGCTAGCCGCCCTAGCTCCATATTGCCAAGCTGCCGTCTGTATGGGACAATGAAAAAATCCCCCTTTTAGCTGTGTACATCCGTCGCCCTCCATGGGCACATGCTGAGACAGCCCCTCACGCTAAATCTTGGCAGCATATCGAAGCAATGTGGAAAGGAGTTTTCAGATGCAACCTTTGCTATACTGTCTGTTCCGCCGGACAGTCCCCACTGCTCTAGCCGCCTCCCTCGCAGGATTTTTCGCTTGTAGCGCCGAAGGGCCGTCCTCTGCACCCTCTAGTCAACCAGCGTCTTTATCCAAGCTTACAATTACGCCGTCTGCAACAGGCGCGCGGTTCGCAAAAGAACCGCTTACTCACTCCGTGAAGCGCTCCTCTCGCATCATAAAATCTGACGATGCGCAAAAGCCCTCCATCGCCCGCGCCAACCTGCGCGCCGCATGGATTCAGGCCGCGCAGGCACAGGCTGGAGACGCCTACAATCCGCAGATGGCTGGCCGCGCGCTTGTGCGACTCAACAACTCTCTGCAGACCTTTCATGCCGAGCTGCATTCCGGTGGCGCCCGCTTTTTGGTTGATTCTCCAGCCCAGGCGAGCTTGACGGGCCAAACGGGTTCACACTCCACCTCCTTTTCGCTGCGGCGCTACGGCTGCGATGGAGATAGCACGGGAACGCAGAGCCAGGTGCAACCAGTGGTCCGAGGTCCGCGCGTCGTCTACCCGCGTGGAACGGTCACTGAATGGTACCTCAACGGCCCCCTCGGCGTAGAGCAGGGCTTTGATCTGACAGAACCGCCGACTTGCCGTGCCTCCGCCACGTCTTCTCAGGTGGTCCTTGAGCTTGCGCTTCAGGGTGATTTGCATCCGACGCTTACCGATGGCCATGGCAATCCGACGATTGAGTTTCGCGACGATCGAGGTCAGCCGGTGTTGCGTTACTCCGACCTGTCTGTCGCCGATGCGGACGGCAAGCCGGTGTCGGCGCAAATGGCCATCGCTGATAGCGGCACAACGGTGGCACTGCGCATCAATGACCGTTTCGCCCGCTATCCGCTGCGCGTTGACCCCCTTATCTGGGCACAGGTCGGAAACGCCATCAAAGCGACGACCCAGACGACAAATGGTCCAGAGGCCGGTGATCAGCTTGGGACCTCGATTGCCATCTCTGGCGATACCGCGATCGTCGGCGCGCCTTTCAATAACGATGCGGATGTGGCTGCCGGCGCCGCCTTCATCTTCACGCGCTCGGCAGCTGGGCAATGGGTGCAGCAGGCCGAGATCTTGGTTGGCGTCACCGCCAACGGCCTTTTCGGACAGTCTGTGGCCATCTCGGATCTGGGAGGCGGCAACAAGCGCGTGGTCATTGGCGCGCCGGACGATAACGGAACTGGCTCGGCCAGTTGGTTCTTCGGCAGCGGCGCGACCTGGAACTTTGAATCCACGCAGGCGCCGCTTGCGGCGGGCGGCGGAGTGCGCTTTGGCATCTCCGTCGGCGTATCGAATGATCGTATCATCGTCGGCGGGCCCAACCTCAACGCCGCCGACGGCTTTGTCGCCATCTACGAGCCTGATTCCAACGTACCCAGCACCTGGAACGAGGTAGCGACTCTCCTTGGCCCGGTCGGCCTGGGGGAACAGTACGGTACGTCCGTGAGCATTGATACCGACCTGGCCCTAATCGGCGCCCCATTTCGCAGCCCGGCAGGTTTTGCCGAGGGCGGCGGCTATGACATCCTCCTGCGCAGCGAACTTGGAGCCTGGACGGTTACGCAGTCGCAAACTTTTGGCCAGGCAGGAGCACATGCGGGCGCGGCTCTGGCTCTCTCGGGAACCGCCGCCGTCGTCGGTGCTCCTGGTGCCGCAGGCGACGCCGGATTGGCCTTTGAGCAGAACCTTACGGCCACCGGCATCGCAACGGGCCCTACTACGATGTTGAGCCAAAACGGGCTTATGCCCGGAGATCTGTACGGCAGCAGCGTCGCTGTAAACGGCCCCCTGGCCGTGGTAGGCGCCCCGGCCAGAAACGGCAGTGCCGGCGATGCCTTCGTGTTCGAGCTTCAAAACGGCGTCTGGACTTCGGGGGGACCAGCAATTGCACGCAGCGGCGTTAGCTCTTCAGAGCTCTTCGGAAACAGTGTAGCTGTGGACAGTGCCTCGCGGGTCATTGTCGTCGGCGCACCGGAAAACAATCTTGGCGCCAATCAGTCTGGCGCCTTCTACGAGATCATCGAACGCAAGTCGATAGGCACGCAGTGTGGTGCCGACGCGGAGTGTGCCAGCAACCTGTGCATCGACACCGTGTGCTGCAACACCGATTGCGGTCGCGGCAGTGGCGCCTTCGGAAGCGAGTCGCAAACCGATTGTCAGGCGTGCAGTGCGTCCGCCGAGAGCTTGGGGCCCGATGGCACCTGCAGCCCGGCACGCAGTGGACAGAGCTGCCATCAGAAGTCCGGCGAGTGTGATCTTAACCAAGCCTGCGACGGCGTTTCCACAAGCTGCGCTTTGGACTATGAAGCGACGGATGGAATTTCATGCTCGGGCGGCAGCTGCCAAGTCGGGCAGTGTCGAGCTGAAGCCGATCTGGCCATCACGCTGACGGAAACGATGAAAAATGCCCTTCCGGCCACCTTCACCGTTCTTGTCAAGAATAACGGCCCCAGCGCCGCGACCGCGCCGCGAATAGAGTTCGCGTTTCAAAACGGTGCCACGCTGCAGAGTACCTCCACCAACTGCGCGGTAGGAGCCGGAGAGAGCACCTGCACTTTATCGGATCTGGCGGCGGGCGCTTCCATCACGATCACCCTGAATGTCCAATCGCCTGGCCCCAACAAGCAGTACACAGTGTCCAGCAATGTCTCATCGGCGACCTTTGATCCGCAGATGCAAAACAACACGGCGACCACCATGGCGCAGGGCGGACCTTTAGGGCTCTCCGGCGGAGGCTATGGCTGTAGCGTCACGCCGTCGAGCGGCAATCCATCGGCAGCAGCGCTGCTTTTCTTGGCCCTAGTCGGATTCCTGAGTCGGCGCCGCCGCATCGAAGGGTAAAAAGACAGCCTACGCAAATCCATAACCTTGTGAGCAACTGCCCGCTCGGCCCTTGGGTGAAAGTCTTCGCAAAATCGGACCGCTGACCTCGTTCCATTTCCCCCCGTCTGGCAAAGCCGGACGGGTCTCCCTCTGCCGCGCCGTACTTTCCGTGCTTGCTGCCCATCGGCGACAGCCGATGTTTCGCGCGAAGAAGGCTATGGGTCAAAGTTCGCAGCGCGTGTATAAGGCGGCTATGATGTTTCATCATGATGTTTCATGCGCCCGCAGAAAAAGGAACGCATTAGATGCCGGTTCAATATGATCCGCGGCTTTTTGCGGTAAGGGCCAATCCGTATCCGTTTTTTCGTCTGCTTCAAGAAGAAGACCCGCTGCACCGCAGCGAAGTTTTAAACGGCTGGCTTTTGACCCGCTATGCCGATGTCAAAGCGGCTTTTTCGCACGAGCATCTTTCCTCAAACACTCTCTCGCCGCTTTTTGAGCGCATGGCACCGCCCAAGCGTGCGGCGATGCAGGATCTGGTGCAGGCGCTAAGTTTGTGGGCGATTTTTAACGATGCTCCCAAACACACCCGTTTGCGCGGTTTGATGAACAAGGCTTTCACGCCGCGAGCAATTTCCGCGCTGCGCCCGCTGATACAGCGCATTGTACACAGCCTGCTTGATCACGTTGAAGAGCGCGCTCGTGGTTTCGCGAAAATCTCCATCGATCTGGTGCGCGATTTTGCCACTCCGCTGCCCTTGCAAATCATTTTGAGCATGCTCGGTGTGCAAACAGACGAGATCTATCTGGCCAAAGCCTGGTCGGACGAGCTGGCCTTGGTCGTCGGCGGGTCGCTGCACAGCCCGAATAAGTACGAACGCGCGCAGCAGGCTTATCAAAAGCTTAACGAACTATTTCGCAGCGCTCTTTGGGCACGTCGCGCGCAGCCCCTAGAAAATCGTTCGGACATTCTCAGCGGACTTTTGTCGGCGCAAGAACGCGAGGATGTTCTGTCTCAGGATGAGATTTTGGCCAGTTGTGTGATGCTGCTTTTTGGCGGCCACGAAACCACAGTCAACTTGATCAGCAACGGCATGCTGACGCTTTTGCGGCATCCCGAGCAGCTTGCCAAATTGCGGGCCGAGCCCGCGCTTATCGAAAGCGCCGTCGAAGAGCTTATGCGTTATGACGGTCCGGCGGGGGCCCTGTCACGCATTGCGCAAAAAGATCTGACTTGGCATGGCCAGCATATTGCCGCTGGCGAGCGCATCTTTTTGCAAATCAATGCCGCCAATCGCGATCCACGGATATTTGCCGAACCGGATGTGCTGAATCTAGAGCGCACTCCCAATCCGCACCTGGGCTTTGGCTTTGCCAGCCATTACTGCGTTGGGGCGGCGCTGGCCCGTGCCGAAGCGCAAATTGCTTTAAGCACGTTCATCGAGCGCTACTCGCACATCGAGCTCGTCCCTTGCGAGCTAGATTGGCATGATTTGCTGGCATTGCGCGGACCGCTCGCGCTGCCGCTTGATTTGCGTGTTATGTAACGGCCTGCGCAATGATCTCCCTGAGCAATGTCACCAAACAGTACGGCGGACAGGTGCTGTTCGTCGATGCCTCCTTGCAAATCAATGCCGGCGAAAAGATTGGCCTAGTGGGGCCTAACGGCGCCGGCAAGACCACCATTTTTCGTCTGATCATCGGCGAAGAGACACCCGACGATGGCAATGTTGAGCGTCCGCGGCGTTTGAGCATCGGTTATTTCAATCAGGATATTTCGACGCTGCGCGGCCGCAGTGTGCTGGCCGAGACGGTTGCCGGTGCGGGACTTGTGGCCGAGCTCGGCGAGGAAATGAAGATCCTGGAAGCGCGCATGGCCACCGAGCTGCCGGCGGACGAGCTAGACGCCATCATCGCCCGTTACGGCGAGGTGCAGCTTCGTTACGAGGAGCTTGGCGGCTACGATATAGAAGCGCGCGCTCAGACGATTTTGGCCGGCCTCGGGCTGACTTCAGAACAGGTGGCTGGAGATGTCGGCAACTTGTCGGGCGGCTGGAAGATGCGGGTGGCCCTGGGCCGCATTCTCTTGCTACAGCCCGATGTGCTGCTTTTGGACGAACCGACGAACTACTTGGACATCGAGTCGATCCTGTGGCTGGAAGGTTTTTTGCGCGGCTACGCCGGCGCTGTCGTCATGACCAGCCACGATCGCGAAGTGATGAATCGCGTCGTCAAAAAGATCATCGAAATCGACGGTGGTCAGATTCGCACCTATAGCGGCAACTACGACTTCTATGAACAAGCGCGGCAACTGGATGCGGCGCGTCGCGAAGCCGAATACGAACGGCAGCAGGCCATGCTGGCCAAAGAGCTGCGCTTCATCGATCGCTTTCGCGCTCAGGCGGCCAAGGCGGCGCAAGTGCAAAGCCGAGTCAAAAAGCTCGACAAGATTGAAAAAATCGAACCACCGCGCCGCCTGATCGAAAAAAGCTTCGAATTTCGCCGACCGGCGCGTTCTGGCGACGACGTGGTGCGCGTGCAAAACTTGCGCAAAGCGTACGGCAAAAATGTCGTGCATGGCGGGCTCAATTTGCTGCTTCGGCGCGGCGAGCGCTGGGCGGTCATGGGCGAAAACGGCGCCGGCAAATCGACGCTTTTGAAAATGATCGCCGGCGTTTTGGTTCCCGATGGCGGCGATGTGACCATCGGCGCCGCCGTAAGCATGGGCTATTTTGCGCAACATCAGCTTGATCAGCTAGATGCCAATGACACCGTCATCTCGGCGCTGCAACTGCACGCCCCCACGGCCGGGCTGGGCGTTTTGCGCAACCTAGCTGGAGGATTTGGCTTTCATGGCGATGATGTAGAAAAGCCCGTGCGCGTTCTGTCTGGCGGTGAGCGCGCTCGGTTGGTGTTGGCCAAACTGCTTTTTGATGCGCCGAATCTTCTGATTTTGGACGAGCCGACAAACCACCTGGACATCGTCACCAAGCGGGCTTTGGTGCGGGCGCTTTCCAGCTACGAAGGCACTTTGCTTTTTGTTTCGCACGATCGCGCCTTTTTACGGGCCATCGCCACTCGCGTGCTTGAGCTTTCCAGCCAAGGTCCGCATCTATATAACGGCACCTACGCCGAATACGTCAGCGCCACCGGCCGCGAAGCGCCCGGCATGCGTTCCCAGGCATAAATCTACTGCGGGGATTGGGGACGGTTCTCAATCTTCCATTTTCTGCTTGGTTCCGAACCAATCGCTTCTATGATGCCCAGCCAAAAAGGAGGCATCCATGCGACACGCGTACATCATTGCCATGACCATGGCCAGCTTGGCCGTGCTTGGCCAAGCTCGGGCCGAGGTCAAGACTCAGGAAGTCGAATACAAGCAGGGACAGACGGTACTTCAGGGATTTTTGGCCTGGGATGATGCGGTTACGGGAAAACGTCCCGGAGTCCTTATCGTGCATGAATGGTGGGGCCACAATCAGCATGCGCGCAATCAGGCGCTGCGCTTGGCCAAAGCCGGATATGTAGGCTTTGCCCTCGATATGTACGGCAAGGGCAAGCTGGCCCTGCACCCGCCCGACGCGCAGGCTTTTGTTGCCGAGGCGACCAAGGATTTGGCGACCGAGCGTGCGCGCTTTCAGGCCGCTCTTTTGCAACTGCAAAAAGCTCCGCAGGTCGATGCCAGCAAAATCGCCGCCATCGGCTACTGTTTTGGCGGCGGCGTGGTCCTTGACATGGCTCGGCTTGGAGAAGATCTGGCCGCGGTCGCCACCTTTCACGGCGCGCTGCAGTCCAAGGTTCCCACCAAAAAAGGAATCAAGCCCAGAATACTAGTCATGACCGGCGCCAGCGACCCCATGATCGACAGCAAGCAGGTCGATGCATTTCGCCAAGAAATGACCGCGGCGGGCGCTCGCTTTGAAATCATTTCCTATCCGGGCGCCAAACACAGCTTTACAAATCCCGAGGCCGATAAAGCCGGAATGCCCGGCGTGGCCTATAGCGCCCTCGCCGACAAAGCTTCCTTTGAGGCTTTACTGAAACTCTTGCACGAAATCTTTGGCGGATAGATGTATTTTAGAACCATGCAGACAAAGGCCGCACTCGGTTTGCTTGGGCTTTTTGCGATGGTCGGCTGCTCGCGGCCCGGCATCACCACGGCGGTGGGTCCGGAACCATCGGCAAACTCGACGGGCCGGCTGGCCCCTGCTTCCGCTGCGGAACCGGGGGATTTCGCGGCTTCTGCCGGCAAGAACATTCCCGGAGCCTTTGACTACTATGTCTTAAGCCTATCTTGGTCGCCGCAGCACTGCGCATCGCGCGGCAACAAAGTCCGTCCGGACGATGCGCAGTGCGGAAGTGGCGGCGGCGCATTTGGCTTTGTCGTGCATGGTTTGTGGCCGGAATATGTAAACGGCTATCCCGAGTCTTGTGCGGTCTCGACAGCGCTCGCGCCAGAGCTGATTTCGCGCATGTTGCGCATCATGCCCAGTTCGCGCCTGATACAGCACGAATGGAGCAAGCACGGCACCTGCAGCGGACTTTTGGCCGAGCAGTACTTTGCGCACGTAGAAGAACTGGCCGGCCGCTTGAAAATTCCGCAGCGCTACCAGACCCTGGCCGAATCACTAACTACCAGCGTCGCGGCCTTACGCGCCGAGCTTCTGGCGGAAAATCCCGCTTTGCCCAAAGACGGCAGCAGCCTGCGCGTTATCTGCCAAGGCGAGTTTCTACAAGAGCTGCGTTTCTGCTACGAAAAAGATTTTCGCCCACGTTCTTGCAGCGAGAAGGCGACGGATTCCTGCCGGACCGCTGATCTTGTCGTTCGGCCCATTCGAAATCACTCGAATTAGCGCTTAGTCTTTTTATGTCTTCTAGAGACATGCTTGTGCCGAACGCTTGCGGCTTTGGCGGGCTTTTCGGGCTTTATAGGAGGCCGCAGCGCCTCAAGATCTGCCCAGTCGGTATGCTCACTTTTTCGATCGACGACCGGATCATACTGGCGCAGATACGCGCAGCGCGGTTCTTCAGCGTAGGGCGTCACGTGATTGTTGCCCCAGAATTGATCGTCTAGGAACTTGTAGTTGGCGTAACTTTCGACGAAAAAATCCAGCTCGTGCCGACGTATATTGCCGCCGGTGTCGTCGGCGCGTACGCAACCGTCGTGTCGTGCGCCATCGGGCAGCGTAAGCTCCGCCAGCTCGGGAATAAACAAAGGAGTTCCAAGCGGCACAAAGTGCGGATCCACCGCTACCGAGCGAAATGGCTGTAAGGGCCGACCCTGCCCCCCCTTGCCCATGGGATGGGTGGCGATGTCCAGCGTTTGAAAACAGATGCCAATGCCATACTGACAACGGCCGTCGTAGTTTAGAACTCGACCATCGCGTAGCATCGCCGAGCCTTCCATTTTCAACTCGAAGACAAAAGTTCGCGGAAAGCGCCCAATCGGAAAACCCTGACGCGTGTAGATATCCACTTCGTAAGGTTCATTGGCGTACTCGCTTTCCCACCCCAGCCAGTAAAAAGTCAGCTTGAACTGTGCTCGCTCGCCAAGCGGATAGCCACAGCACTCTTTGACTTTGCCGCGCAGGTCGAGTTTGGGCACAAAACCCGCAATCGATTTCGACGCGTCGCCTTCATGCTCCGTCAGCATTTGCAGCCGCGGCGAAGCCAGCACCCGCTGCAAAGTTTTCGAAAGCCCGGACGGCGCATTCACGCTTTTTTCGGCAGTGTAATTTTGGGCCGGCGCAACTTGAAACTGGGCGCGGGCCGTTTCGGCTAGCATCAGCAAACAAACCAAAATTCTTAGCACTTTTCGTAGCTTATCATCGCTTCGCGATACAGGTCACGGCGGCAACAGAATTTCCAAGGTTGGACCCAGTCCTATGGAGATTTCACGGGCTGCAAACAGTTCGCCATCCAGGGTTAGCGGCTGCGTTTGTGCAAAGCGTATGGTCGCTGCTTGGGCCATGCGATCGATGTGCGGCTGTCCGACAAGCGGCTGCCCGCGCTGCATGCGGCCAATCTGCATGACGTTGGCCAAAATCGGCAAACTGGACGCGATGATCTGAAATCGCCCGGGCACACGACCTGCTTGCCAAGGAACTCGCATGCCCAGGCCGACATTTGCAACGGTGGCGCACAGGATCAAGCGAAACGCCGACTCATCGCTAAGCTCACCGTCGATAGTAAGCGCCGCCGAGGTGCGTTCGAACAGCCACCGGGCGAAAGCTCCGCCGCCGGGAAGCAGGCACGAACCGATGGTGCGCAGCCCCAACCAGGCGGCCCAAGGCAAGCCGGGCCGGCGAGCGTAGGCGCTTAGGTAGCGTGCGCCCATGGCCGCGCTGAAGATATGTCCGTATCGCACACAAGATGTGCCAAGCGGCGACGCATTCGCCAAATCCGCGGAAAATCCATCCCCGCATTGCTCGTCAACGCTTGTAACTCGCAAAATGGCTTGTCGAGCCCGTGGCACCGCCAAAAGTCCCGCCAATCCCGGCTGTGCGCTCGTCGCGCGCAGCAGCCGCGATAGCATCATCAGCGGGGAATCGACCACGCCGAGGTTATGCGCCACGGTGTTCATCGTGCCGCCGGGCAATAGCAAAATCGGCGGCAGCGGCTCTTTATAAAGCTCAATGATCGCACTCATCGTCGTCATCAGCGTGCCATCTCCGCCGCACACCGCGAGTACATCGACGCGTTCCTGCTGCAACTTGGCCACTGCAGCGCGAAGCTCGGCCTGATTTCGAGTCAATGCCAGCGTGACTTGCGCGCTTGCCGCCTGGCACTTTGCCGAAAGCTGGTCAGGCAAGGACTTATCGCGGGCATGACGAGCCCGCGGATTGACGATGATGCCCAAGGAAAGGCGTGCCGGCATGCGAGCCGCAGAGTACGCGAACCAGGCCTTCCTGCAACAAACGCGAACTGGTTTCAACGTGGGCAGGCTTGATCGTGATAAACATGATGAGAGGTTGAGGATGGTCACCCACAAGCCGCCTGATGTAGTAATGCTGTGTAACCCGCTTGCCGGCGGACGCTGGCGAGCGCTTGCCGAAGTTTTAGATAGCGACGACGCCAAAGGAGTGCGGCGCATAGTTACCGATGAGATTGGCGATGTCGCCGAGGCGCTTTCCGGCGTGGGTCAACGCGCCCGGCTCATTTGCGTCTACGGTGGCGACGGCACCATCTATCACGTCATCAATCAACTCTTGCAGCGGGCGCAAGATCGCCTGCCGCGGTTGGCTTTTTTGGGCGGCGGCACCATGAACGTCACCGGCCGGCTTTGCGGCATGACCGGCTCGCCCGGCGACAACTTTCGCGCCATCATGCGCGCCTTTAAGACCGATACGCTGCACTGGCGCGATGTTCCGGTGCTACGCGTGCAGCACGGCGACAACACTTGTTACGGATTTACCTTTGGGCTAGGCCCGATGGTGCGCATTTTAGACCTTTATGAACGCGGGCCTAAAAGCAAGCTGACGGCGATTGGCATCGGCGCGCGCGCCATCGCTGCATCGATAAGCCCTTGGCGCGGGGCGATGAGCAGCGTCCTTGACGACATGGAAGCTATGGTACACGCCGACGGCCAGCAGGTGCCCTATCAGCGCTTTGCCGCGGTGTTCGCCAACACCACCGGAACCATTCAGCGCATGGTCGAGCCCTTTGCGCATGCTCGCACGCCGGACACTTTTCACTTTCTTGCCTATGCCATTTCGGCGCGCGAGCTGGCCCTGCATGTTCCGGGGTTGATGCGCGGCAAGCTACCGCTGGATATGGGCGCGCTTTTCGATTTGCAGAATTTGCTGCGTCTGGTGCGACCTAGCGGTCCCGGCAAGTCGGACATTCCCACCGATCCGCGCTATGTAAACCGCCCGGCCGAGCGCATTCGCATAAACACCCAAGAAACCGTGTTTACCTTGGACGGCGAAGTTCTGCCCATTTCAGGCGACGGCACCATCGAAGTCAGCCTGGGGCCCAGCTTGCAACTGGCCATCGTCGACGGAAACTCTCACGCCTAATCGCGATGAACATCTTCTTACAAATTTGTCGCGCTGACGTGCTACCAATGACCGAGTGAAGATTCTAGCGCTGGATACGGCCACGGCGCTGTGCGGCGTGGCGGTGCTGTGTGAGCAAAGCGGTCGGTCGGCATTTCGTCGGCAGGCCGTGACCACGCACTCAGAAATGTTGTTGCCGCTTTTGCAGCAATGTCTGGACGAACTAAATCTGCGTCCTGCAGAGCTTGACGGCGTGGCCTGCGGCGCTGGTCCCGGCTCGTTTACCGGATTGCGCATCGGTTTGGCCACCGCCAAAGGTTTGTGTTTCGCGCTCGACCGGCCGCTGGTTTTGCCGTCCTCGTTAGAGGCGTTGGCGCTGCGCGGTGCGGCGACAAACGCGACGCAACCGGTGCTTTCGGTCCTTGATGCCTTTCGTGGGCAGGTGTACGCGCGCCTCGTGCCGCCGTCTTTCGCCCTAGCGCCGAGTTCAGCTTTACAGGCGGTGCTTTCGGCCCATCCGCGGCTGCGCGAAGACGCCATTTGGAATCCGCAAGAGCTGGCCACAGCCGTGGCGCCGCTTGCCGCCGAGCTGATTCTTGTCGGCGATGGGCTCGTGCGCTACTCCGCGCTCTTTCCACCGCAACTTTTTAGCGGCCGGCTCGGCGATGAAGATCGATCGCCGCACCCACTAGATATGGCGCGGCTTGGCATCGCGCGATTTGCCGCAGGAGAACGCGCCTTATTGCACAGCGCCGTGCCCAATTATCTTTGTGGCTCGGCGGCGGAAGAGGCCTGGAAGGCCTGACATGTACGCATGGATTGGGCTCGGCTCAAACCTTGGCGACCGGCTTTGGCACCTGCGCCAGGCGGCCCGCGCATTGGCCGACATCGGCTTTTTGCGCGCGCGCTCCGCAATCTATGAAACGGCGGCACAGCTATGCTCCTCCGCTACGTCGCTGCCCGAGGCCGATCGGCCTTACCTCAATGCGGCGTTGGAATTAGAAACGACGCTAGCGCCCCTTCCGCTATTGCAGCGGCTTTGGGACATTGAGGCCACGCTTGGCCGCGTCCGCCTGCCGGATCAGCGCGATGCCGCGCGTCCGCTCGATCTTGATGTGCTGCTTTTGGGGCGGCGCGGCGACGTGGTCATGGTTTCCACGGAGCTTGTCGTGCCTCATCCTCGTCTGCATTTGCGCAGTTTTGCGCTGCGCCCGCTCCTTGATATGGCTCCGGCGCTTGTACATCCCGCCCTGGGGGTGCCGCTGCACGTCCTCTACGAACTTTTGCACGACGAGCCGCTACATCCGCTCGGCTGGCTATAAACTTCGCGAAAAGCACCGCACCTCTTGGTTGTTTCATGAACCATTTGCATCCTTTTTCACTGCAAGCTGCCGCGGCGATGCCTCCGCAGGAAGCACTTGGTCGGCTGCGTGCGGCGGGTGCGGTACGCCCCTTTTTGCTGGATGGAGCCGCGGATGCCGATGGGCTAGGCCGCTATAGTTATGCGGGCGCCAATCCGCGCGCGCGTTTTCGTATAGAAGCCGTGCCCGAGCTTTTGACCGACGCTGTTTCATCGGCGCAGCCGCCGCAACAGTTTTCGGCGAACAATGCCGGCCAAGCGGGGCGTGTCATTGCCCCGGCCGCGCCGGTGTGGCGGCAATTCGCCGCAGTCTTGCAAAGCTGGGCGCCGCTAGTTGGCGTGGGCCTTATTGACTATGAACTCGGCCGCTCAAGCGAGCGGATGCCGCGCCGCGCCGCGCCGCATGAGCTTGGCACCGCGGCCATCGACTTTGCCGCCTACGATGCCGTGTACCGCTACGATGCGCAAACGGCGCACGCCGACATTTTGGCCGTCGATGCCGATTGCGCCGCGCGGCTTTTTGCGCTGCTTTTACAGGCGCCCGTTTCTCGGCATAGCTCGCCGGATTTTTTCTGCGGGCCGCTGCACAGCGAAATCGGCGAAGCGGAATACGCCCGTCGCGTTCATCGCGTGCTTGAGCACTTGCGCGCCGGCGATTGCTATCAGGTCAATCTATGCCGAAGGCTGCGCGCCGTTTTGCCGCGGCAAAGCGCCTGGGCCGCGTATTTGCGACTGCGTCAGGTGGCTCCGGCGCCGCTCGGCTGCTATTTGGAACTGGAAGCGCCGCCGAGTGGCGAAACGCCAAGCAGCGCCGCCGGTCCGATTTTGTTGTCGAACAGCCCGGAACTGTTTTTGCGCTTTGATTTGTTCGAAGGCGTCGTCGAGACGCGGCCCATCAAAGGAACGCGCCGGCGCAGTGCCGATTCGGCAACCGACCAGGCGCTAGCGGCCGAGCTTTGCGCGTCGGCCAAAGACCGCGCCGAGCACATCATGATCGTCGATCTTTTGCGCAATGACTTAGGTCGCATCGCTGAGGTTGGCAGCGTGCAGGTGGCGGGCCTGCTTCGGCGCGTCGAATTGCCCACCGTGCACCATTTGGTTTCGACCGTACTTTCGCGACCGGCGGCGGGCATCGGATTGGCAGAGCTTCTGCATGCCTTGGTACCTGGCGGCTCAATCACCGGGGCCCCCAAGCTGGCGGCGATGAAGCTCATCGATGAATTAGAGCCGCACCGCCGCGGGCCTTTTTACGGCGCCGTCGGCTGGCTGGGCCCGACAAGCGGCGAACTGGCCCTGTGCATACGCACCGCGGTCGTGCGCGGCGACGCCTCTGAACTGGTGCTAGCGGTCGGCGGTGGCATCGTTTTGGATTCGACCGCTTCGGAAGAATGGGCGGAAACCCAGGCCAAAGCCGCAGCCTTTGCGCGCGCTTTGGCCTAAGCTTATAACCCGTCGCCAAGACCGGGCGGGGGCTTGCGTGTGCCGACGGGGATGTATATAAAGTTAAGTTAACGCTTCACGGAGGAATTTATGTCCACGATTACCACAAGCATTCGCAAGCCGGGTCAGTCCGAAGTCGCGCCGCCGCGGCCGGTGGAGCAGAATCCGCTGGGTCTGACCGAGCGCGCTGCCGAAAAGGTCAAAGAAATACGCACCACTGAGAACATCGAAGACAGCTATGGTCTGCGGCTGCGCGTGGTCGGCGGCGGTTGTTCGGGGTTTTCTTACGATCTGTACTTTGATCAAAACACCCCGATGGACAAAGAATATGCAGTGCACGGCGTCAAACTCATCGTCGATCAGATGAGCCTGCAGTATCTGCGCGGCACCGAAGTCGATTACATTGAGGGGCTGCAAGGGGCGGGCTTTAAGTTTAATAACCCCAATGTAAAGTCCACCTGCGGTTGCGGATCCTCGTTTAGCGTTTGATGCCGTAAGATGCGCGGCATGCGCATCTTCTCTGTTTTTGGGGCTGTTTTCGGGGGGATTTTCGCGCTTTCGGGCTGCGATTCCACCATCTTGGGGGATCACCGTCTGACCAGCCTGCGCCTGTCCTTGATAAGCCCCAGCGAAAGCGAACTTGGCACGCCGGCGCAAGCTGTGCAGCCAAGCAGCTTGCGCTTTTCGGTAGAGGCGCTCGACGAGCAAGGCCAGATTTTTTCGACGAGTGCCACCGTGCAGGCGTTTCTGGTCGCTGGCGGCAGCCGGCTCTTGCTTAAAGATCCTTGTCGGCCAGGCAACGCCGCCGGAGATGATCCGAATTGGCTGCTCAGCCGTTTTGATCTGCAAAACGGGCGCAACCCGGCGGTGACGCTGCCGCTGTCGGCGCAGGCGATCTTTGGCCGCTCGACATTGAATCTAGAAGAGCCGTCCAGCCAAGCGCAAGGCGCGACGCCGCCCATTTTTTTTCCCAATCCGACTCTGCCACAAGTCATAAAGCCGCAGACCCCCGGCGCCTCGAACGCCAGCTTCTGCACGCCTTATCTGGGCCGGCAAGTGATCTTCGATCGTGCAAGTACCTCGGCGGGCGCGCTGGTCGTTTCATCTCGTTTTCAAAATGCTTTGGCGGTCAGCGATAGCAGCGCGGCCGAGTATGGCAGCGTCTACGTGTTTACCTTCGGACAGCCGCCGGCGGAGATGGTCAAGGGCCGAGTGCTGACCCGTCTGTCGGGCGCCATCGCCAAATTTACCGGCATGACCCAGATTGCCAACCCGTCCTTGCAAGCCACCGACAAAGTGCAACTGGAACTCTGCCCACCGCCGCTGGAGTTGACCGAAGATCGCCGTCCGCCGCAGGCGCCCGACGCGCCGGAAAATCAATTTCTATTCAAATACGTCGCGGCGCCGGTACGTATCACTGGCGTCGTCTGCGAAGTTGAAAAAGACCGCAACCGCAGCGACAACTGGATCAAATACAACACCGTCACCATCAATCAGACCGATGGCGATCCCGAAAGCCTGCCCGGCTGCGGCGGCGTCAATTCCTCCAAATATATAGTGCCGTACTGGTTCAGCGTGCAGTTTCCCGGCAAGGGTGTAGGCGGCTTTGATCCGCTGCAGCACGCCGGGACGCAAGTCACCATCACTGGCATGTTGCAAAATAGCGTCAGCAAGTCGGGCAAGACTTTGTACTTTACGGTGGCGGTACGCGATCAAAGTGACGTTTGTCTCTTGCCGCGCGCCATGTGTGAAAACGCTCGATAAACCGCGCTTAGTCGTGCTCGCCGCGGCCGGTGGCGGTTCCTTCTGGGGGATTTCCGTCCGGACCGGCCGGCGCTGGAGATCCGGCCGCTGCTGGCGGCGGCGCCGCCGCGGTTGTGGCGCTTGTTGGTGCCGGCGTCGCATCGCTGTGCGGGGAACCGGAAGCAGTGGCCGGGGTGCTGCCGCTGCCGGGTAAAGCAGGCGGGGCGGGCTTGGGCGCCGCAATGTTGATGACTTGCTGATACTCGGAAAGGCCCACGACCTGCTTTTCAAAATCCGAGTAGCGCCGTCTTTTGACCTGCTGCTGCATGCCGGACAGCGTTTCGTAGGGAATCTTTTTCGAGACGAGGTTGATAATCCAGTCGGGTAGCATGCCGCCGGGATTGGCGTGAACTTGGTATTCGGCCCGCGTAAAGGTGCCGCCGTTTTCGGGCCATAGGTACCAGTGACCGCGCAAAAACGGCATACGTACCACCCCTTTTTGCGGCGGCCACGAGGGGTGGTCGTTCGAAACAATTTCGATGCGCACTTGATGGGCCGCGGTATCAAAGGTGGTGTGCGCGCGCAAAACTACGTCGCGATGCGCGACTGGCCAAGGGGCTTTGGTGCGGCTGTAGAAAATTTCGGTATAGGGATCGGGCTGCTCGATACGCGTGTTGGCGGCGGCTTCTTTCATCCATTCCAGGCGATGTGCCGAATCGTTGAGCACGGCCAGGACGGTGGCGATGGGCGCCTCAATAAGTCCGGCGCCGCGAAACTCATGCAGCTTGCTGCCGGCCACCGTGCGGCGATGAATGGAGATGCCATTTTCGTTGCGCACTAGCTCCCAGGGACCCGTGGCGGCGTCGGGCGACGGCAAACAGCGAGCCGGCTGCGGCAATAAGACCGCAGCGCCAGCGCTGAATACAAGCACAAACAGGGGCACACGATGGCGAAGCACGGGCATTCTCCTTGGCGTAGGGGGCAACATTGCCAAAACCGCCTTTTGACCTTTGATACTTGATTCCAGCCGGGCTCGCCAGCCCGACTGTGCAACGTACTTCTCAAAAGGTGCCACGCCCAAGCAGCGGACGCACTTCAGGGCGCTTCGTCGAACTTTCGGCCCAATTGGCGGATTGAACGGCCCGGATTACTCAATGTGCTCGACGCGGCCGTCGGCGTGTTTGGCGAAGCGGCCGGTTTGGCGCGGATGCACCGGGCCGCTGCTTGAAAAGGGCCAGCTGCCAAATTGGGTGCGCTGGTAGTCCATAAAAGCCTGCTGAATCTCGGCCGGGGTGTTCATGACAAAGGGGCCGTATTGCGCCACCGGTTCGCCCAGCGGCCGACCTTGTAGCAGCAATAGTTCGCTAGTTTCGTCGCCATTTGTCAGATCGAGCGCAGCCTCGGCGCGTATTTGCACCCGCACCGGCGTCGTCAGATCGCGCGTGCCGATGCGCAGCGTCGCGCCGCGAAAGAAGTACAACGAACGGTTCGTACCCGCCGGCGCCGCCGGAAGTGTCCACTTGGCCTTGGGGTCTAGCCGAATCGTCCAAATGGCGACATCCGCTTCAGCATGCGCCGCCCACGATTTGGGCGGCGGCGGCGGCGGATGTAGCTCGCCGAGTTGCCCGGCAACCACCGTAACTTCGATGCCATGTCCCGCGGCGTCGTTTACACGCAGATGCGGAATCGTGTGGTTCCACAGCATGGCAAAGTGCGGCGCCACCAGCTTGTCGGCCTTTGGCAGGTTAAGCCAGATTTGAAAAAGCTCTAGCGGATTTGCCGCATCTTGCGAAAGCAGCGGAAACATTTCTGCGTGTACGATGCCTTTGCCGGCGGTCATCCACTGAACGTCGCCGCCGCCAAAACGCGCGGTGGCGCCTAGCGAATCGGAATGATCGATAAAACCGCGCCGAACCAGGGTAACTGTCTCAAATCCACGGTGCGGGTGCATGGGAAAACCCGGCACTCGCTCGCCGTGATACATCCGCCAGCCGTCTTTGCCTTCGAAGTCTTGGCCCAAATTGCGGCCGGAAAGGGATGCCGCCGGTCCAAGCTCGGCGTTTCCGGCGGGATAGGCATCGTCGTGATAGGCACAAAATAGAAAAGGATCGGACGTCTCCCACGGAAACCGCAGAGGCGTGACTGCAAGGATTGGGTCGTTACTCATGGGGCACCTCAATGACCCATCAAGATAAGGACGAAATTCGAAATCAAAAGGAGCGAAGAGCGCGCTGCTAACGCGTGGGCGAAACGGGCAGGGCCAAGATCTGAATGGGGGGCGAACTTGAATGGCGTCCGCGCACGCAGCGTCGCTTTTGCGCATCCACGGGGTCGGCGCTAAGCAGAATGCACACCTGGCTTTGCGCTTGCAAGTCGGGCACACGCATCCACGCCTCGCCACCGGGCAGCCGAACTTCGCCGGCGGGCAGGGCGCTGTCGGACACTCCAACGCTTGGATAAAGTCCTTCAAGGAGGCCGCCGCGACGATGAATGACGTAGACGTGCGCCGGCTGTTCCAGCTTCAGGTTTAGCGCAAAGACCTGTCCGGGATGCAGGGCGACGCCCGGCGGCATGGGCAGTGGCTCGCCATTGGCATCAACAGTCAGGGTCTGGGGCGCGGTGGCGTAGACTCCGTTTGTCGCCGTCGTATGTCCGCAACCGAGCCCAAAGGCTGCGCCGAGGATTACGGCTGCAAGCCGCCGCTGCGTTTTTAAAGCTTGTGCCATGTCGTCTTCCTAAAAATATCCTTGCAGCATCGCCGCGCCCGAGACAAGGTTGACGTCATCGACGCGGTAGCGGCGACCAGGTACGTTGATGCTTTGCCGATAGAGCGGATTCCAGTCGTAAGGACACTTCAGGTCCACATGGCTGCCGTCGCAGCCGCGCCCGGTGGGATGCGCCGCGTCGGCGTTTAAGGGGTTATTCAGCGACAAGCGATTGTTGTCGGGGTAATTGAGGTTGCCGGCGTCATCCAGGGTGATGGCATGACCCTGGTCGCGCATATAGCTGGCCGACAGGCGCACCCGCAAGTGGCGAAACAGCTCGATGACAATGCCCAGCTCGGCCTGAAAGCTCAGGTAGTTTTCAATCAGGCTGAGGCCGTTATAAGGACGAGAAACTGCGGCGGTGGCTTTTTGCTCGCTTGCCGGCAGACGCGGCATCGTGGAATTGGCGGCGCCTGGGGTGCGGCAAGCGGGGTTGAAAAAGCCTTGGGTGACTGGCTTAGGAAAGCTAGGATCGAGAAAAGTTCCGGGCAGGGCGGTCTGATCATCACAGACTAGAGCATTTGACGAGGCCAAAAGCTCCCAGGCTTCGGAGTAGCCGCGGCCAAGGAAGTGAAACTGCAATCCGGCGCGAAAATCAAAAGCCAGGCGGTGGCCCTTGGCTTTGTTTTCAAGGGGCGTCGCTTCAAAGCCGAAGCGCACGCCGGCCTGCTGCTGCGGCGCACTGCGCTGCTGGGCAAAGCCATAGTCGGTCTTCCACGGCGATCCATCTGTGTCCCAAGTGCGCGGCAGCGGATACATATAATAAAGGCCGAGGTAGGGATCGACATACCTGAACTTGTGCGACAGCGCGGTGTGAAGGATGAAGCGGTTTAGGCCATCCGATACGCCGTTCCAGCCAAGCTGGTTGCCGTCGGCAAAAGCCTGCAAGGGCGAGTTTGCCGGAAGCAGGCCGCGCGTATTGTCATAGGCCATGATGTTGCCGATGGAAATATCGGCCTCTAGGCCAATGACCCAAGTGGGCTTGGTTGGATCGCGGCGCTGCGACACCGGCGCGCCCGATAGCGAAAGATTGATGGTATCGAGCAGATTTTTGCCCGAACCGCCGCGTACCGGCGGGCTGAACACATGCATGCCGCTTTGGGTGTTCGGCAAAATCGGATAAATGCCATCCAGAAACGTCGTCGAGGCACTGGCGATGCAGCCAAAATCATTGGCGCCGCAGGTGTTAAAGCCGGCGTTGCGATCAAGGTCGTATTGCCGCTCGTCGCGCAGCACCAGGGGCAGCGAGACGCCAAGCTGCAGATCGCGATACAGCCCGACCGCCAAATCAATAGACATCGTCTGCCGGCGCTGCATGTAAAATAGGTCGGGGGTGACCTCGGTCGTCTGTAAAGACTGCCCGGGCAAAAGGCCAAGGTGCTTGTACAGATAGTTCTTCGTCGTGGAATTCTGTAAAAGAGGAACGGCTTCGCGCGTGATATGAGCAGTTTTGTACGTAAACTGATACGTAGCGCCTAGCTTGAACCCAAATGGCTTGTTCGGCTCAAAAGAGCTGGCCAAGTCGGTGAGCTCGGCGGCGCCGGCGGGAAAACACGGCCAGCTACTAACTGCCAGCATAAAGGCCGCCGCGGCGAGAGCAGGTCGCATAGCGAAACGGTACCTTTTATCAGGGACTTCCGTCAAGAATATCCGAGCCGAGCTCGAGCAGGGGTTTTTGGGGAAAAAATTCGCGGCTCGTGCAGCCGTAGCGGCGCCATTTATAGCGAATAGCTATCGATGATGGCGACGATGGCCGCGTCTATAGGGGTCTTTGTTCCGGTCGCGGAATCCGCTGCTGAGAGCGATTCGGCAGCAACGCGCGCGGCGTGGCCGAAGGCGACAACGACATCGTCGCCGATGCCGGCGTCTAATAAGTCGATGCAGACAACTGTTTCGAATTGAGCGGGAGAAAGCGCAGGGGTGGCATCCAGCGCCAGGGGGGCGGATGCTGGCGACTGCTTGGCGTCCGCTTCGTGCCGCGACTTGAGCTCGGCAAGGTGATAGGGACGGACTACTAGGAGCTTGTGCCCGGTAAGCTCTGGCCATTTGACCGTGGACCAGACCGAGCCGATGACTTTGCCGACAAACATGGACGTCAGCTTTCGATAAGAAGGGCGATGGCGGCGTCGCACAGAACTTGACGATTCTGCGGGGCGCTGTCGGTGATTACATTGCGCGCGCCCGAGCCGTAGGCTAAAAGCACCTCTTGGCCACTCTTGGCGTCTAGGGTGTCGATGGCTACGGTCAAAGGCGCCCGGGCCAAATCTTCGGCTGTGGCGGCACTAGGCTGCGGATGCTCTACGATAAGCTTTAAGCGTCTGCCCTTAAGCCCATCCACTTTGCGGGTCGCCCACACTTCCCCCACGACGCGTCCGCGTTTCATGGCGATTCCTGCAATACCGGCTGTATCGCGTGATGGTCATCGACGATGGCCATCACCGCGGCATCTATGGGCAAAAATGTACTGCCGGCACTTTGCCGCGCCGGAGTTCCCAGGCAAATCACGACGTCTTCGCCGATTCCGGCGCCCAGCCGATCGATGGCGACTAGATGCGCCACTTCAAAGGGCGGGTTATACCAGCCGTGGGGCTTTACCAGCAGCAGCTTTTGCCCGTCGAGTCCGGCATGGCGCCGAGTCGCCCAGACTTCGCCAACCACTCGACCTAGAATCATCGCTCCGGCCTTTCGCTGGCATCGACGATGGCGACGACGATGTCTTTGTCTGCGACATCGGCACCGACCGTCAACTCGCGCACCCGTGAGCCGTGGGCCCAAAGTACCCATTCCCCGGGGCCCGCTCCAAGCGCGTCCACGGCGCACACACGCATCCCGGTCGCGGTTTCCAGCTCAAGAATTTTACGTCCGGAAAGTCCCGCTGCATGCTGCGCGCCCCACACGGGCCCAATGACTTTGGCCAGCCACATTAGCCCGGCTGCCCCACGGCCCGTGTCCTCGTGCTACCGGGCGGCATGGGGCGATTGGCGCGTTTGAAAAATGTCGGTTTTCCGCGCGTCGGGCCGCGCAGTCGATCACGCGAATGTGCAGCGAGCCGCGGCAGCATGAAAAAACTAGGCCGAGGGACGGGCGGCGGTCGACGCGGGCTTGGCTTTGGGCGCCTTCTTCTCGGCAGCGCGCTGCTTGAGCTTTTGATCTTGGCGCTTGGCTTTTTTCTGCGAGTGCTCCAGGGCGGTCGCTTGATCGTACAGCTTGCCGAGCGGCAAGGTCGTCAGCTTGGTGCGGTAATCCTGATCCTTAGTGCGCTTGCGCAAATCCAATATAGCGTCGACAAGCTTGGTTTTGCTGCCCCAGCGCTCGCTGACCGCTTTGCCGGTTTTGTGCAGCCGCAAAAGCTTGGCGTTGGCCGCGCCGAGCAGCCGCGAGCGGAACGCATCCTTGTCGTCAGCGTCGGCTTCCGGACGATCAAGCACCGATTCGGGCAGCGCCAGCAAGGCGTCCACGAGCTTGTCCTTGGAACCAAACTGCTCCTTAACCAGTGCCAATGGTGACTTTTTCATCTCTGCATGCTCCTCAAACTTTGAGGGGCATATTTATCACTAAAGGCGAGGTTTTTCTTGAAAAAATCGACAATTTATCGCAAGGCGCGCAAGAGCCAGCACTTTAGGTACTCGCTTTCCGGCCAACCGATGAGCACCGGATGATCGCGGCCGGCGCCGCGCCTTTCGATGATTTGCCAACTCCTGGGCTGGGTGCGGCCGGCGTCGCGCACCGCCGATTCGATAAGCGCTCCGAATTCGCTTTCAGAGACTCGGCCCGAACAACTGCACGTACACAAAAGCCCACCCGGAGAAAGCAAGCGCAGGGCCCGCAGGTTCAGTTCTTTGTAGGCGCGTTGCCAGGCGCTGTCGGCGTCCAGCCGGCTCGGTGCATGGCCGCGGCTGCGGCCGCGTTTGGCCAAGGCCGGCGGATCCAAAACCACGACATCAAAGCGAGCGCCGCTTGATTCGAGGCTGCGCAATAGATCAAAGGCGTTGGCAACGCGAAAATCGACCGCCACGCGGTTTAGCGCCGCGTTTTGTCGGGCTTGCTCGATGGCGGCGCTGTCCTCATCGCAGGCGGTAACGCTCAGTCCGGCGCGGGCCAGGGCCAGCGCAAAGCCGCCGTGAAAGCTAAAGCAGTCAAGGGCGCGGACGCTTTGGCGCGGCGCGGCAAACAGCCGCGCGGCATAGGTGGCAACGGCGGCATGGTTTTCTTGCTGATCTAAAAAGCTGCCGGTTTTGCGCGCCGCCAAAAGGTCGGACTCCATCAGGCTGCCGGCGTCATGAAAGCGCACGCGCGTGGAAGCCCCCTTGGGCCCGTGCAGCACGCCGCGCTGGCGCGGCAAGCCTTCCAGGTCGCGGGCGCTGCCGTCATCGCGGCACAAGACCTGCGATACTTGCAGCACTTCGACAAGGACTTCGGCAATCAGGGGCTTGCGGACGTCCATCGCCGCGGTCGCGGTCTGCACCACTGCCACGTCGGCGTAGCGATCGACAAGCAAGCCGGGCAGCATGTCGGCTTCGCCGTGCACCACACGGTAGGCGTCACGTTGGACGGCGCCATCGGCGAAAAGCTGCTGCCGCCGGGCGTTGGCCGCGGCAATGCGCTCGACAAGAACTTGGCGGTTAAGTTCGCGGCCGTTGCGATCCCAGACTCGCGCTGCAATGGGGCCAAATTGCGCCCACAGCGCGCTGGCCAAAAATTTTCCCGCTTCGTCGCGCAGCTCGACGACGTCGCCGCTGCCGAGGGGCGGCGGCTTTTTTATGTCGGTGCGCGCCACATGTTCCGGACCGCCTCCACAACGCAGCCGCTCGGCACCGCGCGCCGATACGACCACCGCTGGGCGAGGCGCCTCAGCAGGATTCGCAATGCTCTGGAAGTTCAAGGACATCGATGTGAATGATTTCGTCTTTGCGCGCGCGGATTTCGGCCAGCAGTTCGGGGCTAGGCCGAGTGCCCAGGCGAATGCGGGCGCAGGCGGCGCGCGCGCCGGCAAAGATGGTGTTGTGCATCGTCTCGACGTTGATGTTGTGGCGCCGAATTGCGCCCAGCACTTCGGCGAGCACGCCCACACGGTCATGGTGGCGGACGATAAGTTCGGCCCGCGCCGGAGTGCGCGCCGCCGGCAGGACGTTTACGCAGTTGTGCACCTCACCGCTTTGTACATAGGCGGCGACGATGCGCAGAGTTTCGTCAGCGATGGCGCTCTGCGCCTGTTCCGTCGAGGCGCCCACATGATGAGTGCCGTAGAGGCCTGGCAAAAAGACAAGCTCGTCGGCAAAGGCCGCTTCGGGGCGTTCGGGCTCGGCGGGCCAGACATCCATGGCGACGCGCAATGCTTTGCCGAGTACGGCTTGCCGCAACGCCGCGGCATCGACGATTTCGGCGCGCGACGTATTGATAAGCAGGCTGGACGGACGCATGCGCGACAAGGCGGCTTCGCCGAGCAGTCCGTGCGTCTCGGGCGTGTAAGCGACATGCACGGTGACGGCGTCTGATTGCGCGCACAAAGACGCAACGGTGTCGGCGCGGCTGACTTCTAGGCTGCGTGCTCGCTCGGCCGACAGCGAGCGCGACCAGGCCACGACGTTCATGCCGAAGGCGCGGGCGCGGGCGATGACCGCCTGGCCGGTGGGCCCAGTGCCGATGACGCCCAAGGTGCGGCCGTAAAGACCGCGCGCTTTGCTGTATTCTTTTTTGTTCCAGCGACCGCTGCGCAGCTCGCCAACCTGATCGGGAATGCGACGATCTAGGGCAATGAGCAAGCCCAGCGTCAGTTCGGCAACGGCGACGGCGTTTTGTCCGGGACAGTTGGCGACATAGATGCCGCGCCGGCTGGCCGCCTCGATGTCGATGGTGTTGACCCCGGCGCCGGCCCGCACGATGAGGCCAAGCTCATTGCCGGCTTCGATGGTGGCGGCGCTGACTTGCTTGCTGCGTACCACCAAAATGCCGGCGCCGGCAGCATTTTCCGGCAATGCATCGGCGCTAAGCTGCGGCCGATAATCGACATCTAGACCCAGCCGGCGAAATTCGGCGAGATGCGCTTCGCTAAAAGCGTCGGCGATAAGAATCTTCATGGCCTAGCCCCAACCAAGTCGCTTGGAAAGGATTTCCTTCATGATTTCGCTGGTGCCGCCGCCGATGGTGATAAGCCGAATGTCGCGAAAGTAGCGCGCGATGGGAAATTCTTCGGCGTAGCCGGCGCCGCCAAAGGCCTGCACGCAGCGATCGGCGACTTTGCAGGCCAGCTCGCCGGCAAACAGCTTGGCCATGGTGATTTCTTTAACCGCATCCTGCTTGCGGTGAAAAAGATCGACGGCGCGGTAAGTCAACCAGCGGGCGGCTTCGATTTCGGTCTGCAGTTCAGCGAATTTGTGACGCCAAACTTGAAAGCGCAAAATGGGTTTGCCAAAGGCGGTGCGCTCTTGGCAGTACTTTATCGTCTGATCCAGGGCGCTTTGCGCGCCGGCAACAGCGCCGACGGCGGCGATCAGCCGTTCGCCCTGAAAATTGGTCATGATGTGACGAAAGCCCTGATTTTCCTCGCCAAGGAGATAGCGAGTGGGAATGCGGCAATCTTCAAAAGACAGCTCGGCGGTGTCCGAAGAATGATTGCCCATTTTTTTGATCTTGCGGGTGACTTTGAAGCCTTTGACATCCGTCGGAAACGTCAAAAGCGAAATGCCGCCAAAGCCGCTGCCTTCGGCTCCGGTGCGCACCGCCAGCGTAATAAAATCGGCGCGCGTGCCGTTTGTGATCCAGCATTTGGCGCCGTTTATGACATAGTCGCCTTCGACGCGGCGGGCGGTGGTGCGCAGGCCGGCCACGTCGCTGCCGGCGCCCGGTTCGCTAATGCCGAGCGCCGCGATTTTTTCGCCACGCAGCGCCGGAATTAGAAACAAATCCTTTTGCTCGCGGGTGCCTAGTTCATTGATGATGGGCGTGGCCATATCCGACTGCACGGTCAGGGCCATCGAAACCCCGGCGCAGCGCGCGCGCACAAGGGATTCCGCCCACACCGCCGAGTACCACCAGTCGCCGTCTTTGCCGCCGGCGCCGCCGACGTCTTCGGGATAGTGCGCGGCCAAAAAACCAAGCTCGCCGCAGCGCTTGAAAAGCTCGGGCGGAATGAACTCGGCTTTTTCCCATTCATCGACGTAAGGCGCGATTTCTTTGTCCACAAAGGTGCAGACGGTCTTGCGGTAGATCTCGTGCTCTTCACGAAAAAAGGTCATCAGCATGGTGGCCATCAAATCAGCAAGCGGGCTTGTCCGTCAAGAACAGGTGCAGGCTGTCGCGGCGCCGTTCGGCGCGCAAGCCGCCGGGCAGATTCAAAGAGCGACCGCCCACTTTGCCCTGGCACAGATGAATAAGTGCTTCGAGATGGCGCTGGCCAAGAGAAATGCCCAGCAAAGTGGAGGCGGCTTGGCGCAGCACGCGGGCTTTTAGCGCCTGCGGCAGCGCGTCGGTCGCCGCCACCGGCAGGGTGACCTGGCCCGTCGCCGTTTTTTGGCTGAGGGTGGCAAAGATTTTTTCCGCTTCCTGCTCTAGGTGCTCGGCGTCGGCGCGCAATTGCTGCGCCAGAAACAAAAGATGCTGATCAAGCTGCGGCGTCAGTTGCCGCAAAAGCGGCAAGGCCTCGCCGCGCAGGCGACTGCGCAAATAGCGCGGGTCGGTGTTGCTGGGATCGGCAAAAGGCAAAGGCGGCAAAAGCGGCAAAAGCGGCAAAAGAAAAGACTCAATCTCGGCGCGCGCTACCGACAAAAGCGGTCTTACAAGTTGCAGCGTTTGCAAATGCGCAGACGGCGGCCGAAAGTCTGCGGGCAGTTTGCTGCACAGCGCCATGCCAGAAAGGCCTTGCAGGCCAGCGCCGCCAAGCAGCCGCATCAGCACCGTTTCGGCTTGATCATCGCGAGTATGCCCGACAGCAATAAATTGGGCGCCGTGACGCAACGCCGCTTCGGCCAAGGCGCGGTAGCGGGCGGCGCGAGCCTGCGCCAGGCGCGAAGGGCCGGCGGGGACCAAAACCGTGACGACTTCTGCGCCAAGACCTAGACGCTGGGCCAGCGCGCAAACCGCTTGGGCTTCGCAAACTGCGGCCGGGCGCAATCCATGATCGACGGCGACTACGTGCAAACTCAGTTTCAGCGGTTCGCGCAGCGCCGCCAGCCCCAAAAGTAGCGCCGTCGAATCCGGACCTCCGGAACAACCGACGATAAGCTGTCTCGAAAAGGCCTGGGCGGTGCTTAAGCCGCGCCGCAGCGCCCGCACCAGCGTAGTTCGGCGACGAGCCGGCAGCGCCTCCAGCAATCTGCTATCTAAGCTCGTGTCCGGACCGGGGATCGGCATTCGATTTCGCGCGGCGCGAAGTATACTGAGTTCGACATGAGCGACCCAGTGCCAAATCCGCCGCCGCAAAATTTGTTGCGAGCGCTGACCCTGAATCTATGGGGCGATGCCGGCCCGCTGCAACGTCGGTTGGAACTTTGTGCGCAGCAAATCGCTGCTTTGCAGCCCGATGTCGTCGCGCTGCAAGAGGTTCGCCAAGTGCCAGCGCTCCTGCCCAATACCGCCGAGACTTTGGCGCGCGCCTTGGGCATGAATCATGTCTTTGCCAAAACCGTGGAATGGGGCGGTGGCGATGAAGGGCTGGCTTTGCTGTCGCGCTTTTCGATTCGGCAGTTTGGGCACGTCGCTTTGCCGCACCCGATGCCTGAAGATGAGCGCTTTGTTCTGTGGGCCATCCTAGATGCGGGGGCCGCGACCGTGGCGGCGTTTACCACGCATCTGACCTACCGCATGACGCACGGCATTTTGCGTGAAGATCAAGCCGCGCAAGTCGATAAAACCGTGCAAGAAGTTTTAAGCCAGCAGCCGGAAAAGCCGGCGCTGACGCTGCTTATGGGCGACTTTAACGCTGCGCCGGATGCCGACGAGATACGCTTTTTGCGAGGATTGCATACGGTAAACGGTCGTCGTACGTACTATCAGGATGCTTTTTTGGTGCAACCGCAGCGGCCCGAAGAAGCGGCGGGGCATACCTGGGCCCGGCGCAATGTCTACACGCACAAGCTGCGCTTTTTGGAGAGCGACCGCCGCATTGATTACATTTTCGTCGGACCGGCCAGCCGCGATGGACGGGGTCTAGTGGAAAGCTGCCGTGTGGTGCTTGATAAGCCCGATGCCGAAGGCGTTTTTCCCTCGGATCACTTTGGCGTGCTGGCCGAGCTAAGGCTTAGCGCACTGCCTTAAGATTTTGCACCACTGCGGACAGCATGGCGGCGGCGGCGGCGGCGGGATCCGGTGCGAAAAGAATTCCGCGCAGGCAGGCGGTGCGCGCTCCGCTGGCGGCGCACTTTGCGGCGCGCTCGGGGGTGTCGATGCCGCCCAGCGCAAAAACCGGAATGGGCAGGGCTGCGGTCACGGCGCCAAGCGGCGATAGTCCCACCGGATAGACGCGAGCCTGCTCGGGAACTGTGAAATCCTCGAGCTTGGAGGGCGTGGGCCAGATTGGACCAAAAGTCACGCAATCGGCGCCGGCTCGTGCGGCCGCGCTGGCTTCTTGCAAAGAGTGGGTCGCGGCACTGATTTGCAGGTGCGAACCGCCAATCCGCCGCACGGTTTGCGGCGGGAGACCGTGCCCGGGCAGATGAACGCCGTCGGCCGCTACGGCAAGCGCTACATCGAGCCGGTCGTTTATAAAAAGCAATGTGCGATGCTGCGCCGTCAAGCTGCGCAACCGTTCGGCGAAATGAAATAGCGCCGCGCCGGTGCAGGTGCGGTTGCGCAATTGCACCGCCAGACTGCCGTCCGGCACCGCGGAAAGCGCCGCTTGCAGCCTGAGCAGGGCATCGGCTTCGCCATCGGTGATTACATATAGCGGTGGCAGCATGGGTTGCAAGGTTACAGATGGGCGGTTTTGCACCGCGGATCGCAGTTTGGCCCGTTTGGGCGCGACTCTGTATAACTTAGGACCTTGTCGATGTTCAGAATCGCCGGCTGGCCTGGCTGGCCGACCCGTACGCTATAGGAATCGCCGTTTTGAAAATCATCGACGCGGCCCAAGTAAGCCAGCTCGAGCATAAAGTCTGCGGTGCCATCTTGCGCTGGACGGATCGTGCAGCTCGTCAAAAGCGGTCCGTAGGTTGAGCACTCAAAATCGGCGCTTTCCGGCTGCCAAACGGGATGACTCAGCACGCCTACGCCGTTGCGGAAGATGGCGATTTCTAGGGCCGGCACGTCGTTTGGATCGACTTGCAGGGGGGCGCTCAACATGACCAAGTTGTCGCAGGATAGGGCGCCGCAGTGGTATACATCTCCGCGCGGGCTGCACGCTGCGCCCGTCAAAACCGCCTGCAAAAAGACCATGCGCCCGACATCGAGCCACCGCATGACGCTATGGTACGCTATAAGCCGCGGGCTTTTGGTATTCTGGTAAGGAGCAAAAGCAGCCATGGCCCACAGAAATTCTTCCACTGGCCGAACTCCTTCCGCCCCGCACGGCGACAAGAGCGCTGACGGCAGCGGTTCCATTCAAGCGGCAACCGGCGCGAAATCCGTTGGCAAAGCGTCGGCGCTAAGCGGCGCAGCGGCGGTCGAGCCGACGGCTCCGCTTACAGCCGCGACGGCGGTCGATGCCGCCGCTCGAGTCAAGGGCGTCACCGCGGCCCAAGCGATAGCTCAAGCCGCAGCAGTCAGCGCCGTGACCAAAGCCGCCGCAGCGGACAGCGTGCAAAGCATCGCCGAGCGTTTGCGCCGCGGCGCGCTAACCCCCGGGCAGGCCGTGGAAGAGCTCATCGACGATGCCGTGCAGCGCAACCTGCCGGGCTTAAGCGCCGACTCGCCATTGACGCAGGAATTGCGTTCCTTATTGTCCGCCTATGCGAAGGACGATCCGTACTTAGCCAGTCGAATCAGCAAGCTGGGCATTGCGCGCTAAGCGCGCGTCCGCGCCTGCGCTGCTGGCTTGCGGCATCCTTTTCGTATCTGCCGCTGTCTTTGCTGCCGCGCGGCGTATTGATGTGTTATATGCCAGAGTCTCGCTGAGCAAACCTGATTCAGCATTTGGAGTAGGGCCATGGATACAATGAACGCTTTGTCGCTTATCGGCAGCAAGGTTCGCGATGTTCCCGACTTTCCCAAGCCGGGCATCCTTTTTAAGGATATAACGCCGCTGTTGTCCGATTCCCAAGCCTTTCGCAGCGTCATTGATTTGATGGCCAGCCATGCGGCGGCACTACAGCCGACGCGCATTGTCGGAGTCGAGTCGCGCGGATTTGTGTTTGGAGCGCCACTTGCGGATCGTCTGGGCATCGGTTTTGCGCCAGTGCGCAAACCCGGCAAGCTGCCATTTCGCTTGGCGCGCGAGGAATACACCCTGGAATACGGCACCGGATTTTTGGAAATGCACGAAGATGCAGTGGCGGGAGAACGCATCTTGATCGTGGACGACCTTCTGGCCACGGGCGGTACGGCCGCGGCCACCGCGCGCTTGTGTACGCGCCTCGGCGCCGAGGTGCTCGGATTTTCCTTCGTTATCGAGCTAAGCTTTCTATTTGGGCGCAAACTGCTCAGCGGATATTCGGTCTCGGCTTTATTAAGCTACTGAAGCTTTGCGGTTGGCCCATCCTTCCTGGTGCCGTCTTTGGCGCTCGTTATCGTTTGATAGCTAACGAAATTTCTTGAGTCTATAGAGCATATCGACTATTAAAAGATGGCATGTACAAGGTCTTGACCAAGATCAAGTTCGAGTACGGTCATCGATTGATTCGGCACCAGGGCAAGTGCCGACACCTACATGGACATAGTGGCGAGGCCACTATTGAGCTGACCGCTGAGTCGCTGAACGACAACGACTTCGTCATGGACTTTGGGGACATAAAAGCGCCCTTGAAGGCCTGGGTCGATGAGCATTGGGATCATGCCTACCTGGCCAATGAGGCGGATCCGCTCTTGCCGGTTATTCGCGAACAAGGACTGAAAGTCTTTTGTTTTTCGAGTGAACCGACGGCCGAGGTGATTGCCAAATGTCTATTTGATCACGTCGAGACCATCGTAAAGCTACGCCCGGGCGTTTCGCTACAGCGAGTAGTTGTTCAGGAGACATGTAGCGGCTTGGCCGTCTATGAGCGTTCAAACCCATGATCTAAGCCCAGCGCATTTGCCAAACCTAGACCCGTTGATGGGATTTTGCAGTTGGCACATCGCGAACATGAACAACAAAAGTTGAAGCAATGGCATCTACAAGAATAGATACAGCCTTGATCGAAGAAGGGGTTCGTCTGATCCTAAAAGGAATCGGCGAAGATTCGGAGCGCGAGGGTCTGCGCGAGACGCCGCAGCGGGTCGGGCGAATGTATGGGGAGCTCTTTGGCAAAAAGGAGTTCAAAGCGACTCGATTTGCCAATGAGGAGCAGTACGAAGGCTTCGTGATCGAGCGCAACATTCAGTTCTGCTCTTTGTGCGAGCACCACATGCTGCCGTTTTTCGGAACGGTGGCTTTGGGATATCTGCCCGGCAATTCCTATTTGGGTTTGTCCAAGCTGGCGCGCGTCGTCGAGCAGTACAGCCGGCGGCTGCAGGTGCAGGAACGGCTGACGCAGCAGCTTGCGCAGTGGCTGATGCAGCAAGCCAATGCATCCGGCGCCGGGGCCATCATCAAGGCCCGCCACCTGTGCTTGGAGATGCGGGGCGTTCAGAAAGTGGGCACAGAGACCGTGACCAGCGTGCTTTTGGGCACCCTGAAAACGGATTCCGTCGTGGCAGAGCGCTTTCTCTGTCTTGCTGGCACTTGAAAAGCGCGACATTCAAGGTGCGTATCTGATGATCGGTTTCCGCCCGAGCAATGAGCAAGAGCTGCTGCTAGGAGCGGCGCGACGTTTCTCGGAACAGGTCATCCGTCCGGTGGCTGCCGAGTATGACGAGCGAGAAGAGACGCCCTGGCCGGTGCTTGAGCAGGCGGCCAAGGCCGGGCTTATCGCCTACAAGTATCCGCAGCGCTATGGCGGCGGCGGGATGGAAAACCTGCTGACGGCCTGCCTCATCACCGAGGTGCTCGGCTGGGGGTGTGCGGGAATCGCCAACGCCATTTTGGGATGCGATGCAGTGGCGCTGCCCATCATGCACGCTGGTACCGAGGCGCAAAAAGCGCGCTATCTGCCGCTGTTTTGCGCCGAAGACAAAGTTCGGCTTGGCGCTTTTGCTTTGACCGAACCGGGAGCTGGCTCGGATGTCGCGGCGCTTTCAACGACTGCCGTGCGCGATGGTCGAGATTACATCCTAAGTGGTCAGAAGCGCTTCATCACCTGCGGCCCCACCGCCGAGGTGTATATCATCTTCGCACAGCTTTTAGGGGCCGGAATCACAGCGTTTATCGTGGAAGCCGAAACGCCTGGACTTTCTACCGGCAAGTCCGAGCGAAAAATGGGAATGCGCGCCTCTTTGGCCTGCGACGTCTTTCTGGAAGATGTACGCGTTCCCGCCGGCAATCGCTTGGGCAAAGAGGGCGAGGGCTTCTACATCGCGATGAAGTACTTCGAGCTCAACCGCCCGGTGATCTCAGCCCTGGCAGTGGGCTTGGCGCAAGCGGCCTACGAGCATGCTACGCAGTATGCCAAAGAGCGGGTGCAGTTTGGCCAACCCATCATTACCAAGCAAGCCGTGAGTTTCATGCTGGCCGATATGGCCATCGAAATCGAAGCGGCGCGTTTGCTGGTCTGGCGCGCCGCCTGGCGCATTGATGAGGGGCTGCAGAGCACCGCGGCGTCAAGCATGGCCAAAGCCTATGCCGCTGACATGGCGATGCAGGTGGCCACAAATGCCGTACAAATTCTTGGCGGCTACGGCGTCATGCGCGACCAGCCTGCCGAGAAATGGATGCGCGACGCCAAAGTATTGCAGATCGTGGAGGGCACAAGTCAGATTCAGCGTATGATCGTCTCGCAGTTCTTGGCCGTCAAGTAAGGCGGACGATGGATATGCACGCCCTTTTGCAAGCGCCTCGAAATGCAAGCCAGGCATTTGGCTTGCCACCAAAAGTGGCGCTTTGTCCGGTAGTCGTTAGCCAAATCGTCACAACGTACATTGCAGTTTCAACGGCAACTCCTCGCATCTTTTGGTCGTCAGGAGTCATACAAGCGTGGCCAGACAAGACAGATTGGCAGAGATAGATTCGAATTCTTCCAACGTGCAGCCCGAGGTGCCGCAGAGCTGCCTACATCAACTGTTCGAAATTCAAGTCGCAAAGGACCCCGACGCAATCGCTGTCAGTGATGGCGATAAGGCGCTGCGCTATGGCGAGCTCAATCGGCAAGCCAATCAACTGGCGCGGCATTTGCGCGCGTTAGGCGTAGGCGCGAATTCGCTAGTTGGCTTGTGTGTAGAGCGATCGCTTGATGCGATAGTCGGCATGCTCGGCATCCTAAAGGCGGGTGGGGCATATGTGCCCTTGGACCCGGCTTATCCGAGCGACCGGCTTTCCTATATGGTGAAAGACACGCGAATTGCGGTTCTAGTCACCACGGCGGCGCTACAGACTGCGTTAGGAGCTGTGCTTGGCGCGTTTGGCGGCAAGGCAGTATACCTGGATCGCGATTCCGCCGACATTGCCGCGCAGTCTTGGGACAATGTGAATGCCGCGGTGTCGCCGCACAACTTGATGTATGTGATCTATACCTCCGGTTCCACTGGGAAGCCGAAGGGAATCATGGTCACCCACGGCAATGTGGTGCGCCTGTTTTACGCCACGCAATCGTATCTATCTTTTGACAAAAACGATCGCTGGACGCTTTTTCATTCCTATTCGTTCGGATTTTCGGTCTGGGAAATCTGGGGCGCGCTTTTTCACGGCGCTGAATTGGTCATCGTGCGACCTGAAGTAGGCCAGTCGCCGGACGATTTTTACCGCTTGGTGGCGCAAAAAAAGATCACGGTGCTTAGCCAGACGCCATCGGCCTTCAGTTTGTTTTTGCTTGCCGATGCTGCTTCTAAACAGAACCTCAAGCTGAGTCTGCGCTACATCGTCTTTAGCGGCGAAGCGCTGGATCCAGTGCTGCTTGATTCTTGGATGGCCCGGCATGGTGATGCGCATCCGCAGCTTGTCAATATGTATGCCATCACCGAAACCGCCGGAGAGATTACTTATCGCCGTCTGACCAGCGCCGATGTGACGCAAGCCGGAAACCGCGTCATCGGAATTCCTTTGCCCGATGTACACATCTACATTCTGGACGAAGACGGGCAGCCCGTTTCCGCTGGTGCGGCTGGTGAAATGTATGTGTCCAGCAGCGCCGTGGCGCTTGGTTATCTGAACCTTCCGGCTTTGACGGCGCAGAAATTTCTGCCGGACCCATCCGGCCAATCGGATGGAAGGCGTATGTATCGAACCGGCGATCGGGCGCGCTATTTGCCAAATGGCGAAATCGAATTTTTGGGTCGCGCCGACGACCAGGTCAAAATTCGCGGCTATCGAATTGAGCTAGCCGAGATACAGTCTGTTTTGCTACGCCATCCCGCCATTTTCGAAGCCTGCGTTGTGGCCCGCACCGATGCTTCTAACCATACGCGCCTTTTTGCCTATGTGGTTCCGCGTTCCGCTTCTCTTGCTGCCGCGGAAAATGCGCCCAGCGCAGAGCTTGACACCCAAGAAGTACAGGCTTATCTGAAGTCCACGCTTCCTGAATATATGATTCCTGCCGCAGTGGTGAAGCTCGATAGCTTGCCTCGCTCGCCAAACGGCAAGATCGATCGGCAGATGCTGCCAAATTCGCAAGATGAGGCACCTGCGCAAAGCAGCTATATCGCCAAGACCGACGAAGAAATTGCGCTGGCCCAAATGTGGGGACTCCTTAGTCCTCAAAGCCCTGCGGCTTCTGCGCCGCGCGCTTCTATGTCGGCGGCCAAAGACCAAACCCTAGATCGTACTTCTGCGCCGCAGACTCCCATCGAGCAGACTGTTGCGCAGATCTGGAGCAAGCTTTTATCGATTTCCCGCGTGGGCCGCCATGATGACTTTTTGGCGATTGGCGGCAATTCGCTTTTGGCGGCGCAGGTGCTGTATCGCATCAATGATGAGTTCCATGTGAATCTATCCATGCGCCAACTGCTTGACACCGGAACGGTGGCCGGGCTGGCTGAACTCATCACGCTGCAGCAGGCGACCCAGGTGGAAACCGCCGATTTGGCGGATCTGCTTGCCGACTTGGCGGACATTTCGGAAGAAGAAGCGAAGCAGCGTTTAAGCGAGCAAATGAACAAGGTGTCCGCGCCGCGCGACTTGCCAGCGGAATTTGGCACGGAGGCGGGTGCACAAAGCGCGCGCCATCAGGCCTTCATGCGTTCCGCAATCGTCAAAGCCGAGGAAGCAATTGCCGAGGATCAGACGCCGATTGCCGCTTGCATCGTCAAAGATGGGGAGCTTCTTGCCTGCGTCTACAACGAAGTGCGGCGGCACACCGATGTGACGGCCCATGCCGAAGTGCAGGCGATACGGGCCGCCTGTAGTCAGCTTCAGACCACCGATCTTTCCGGCTGTGTGCTGTATTCGACGCTAGAGCCATGTCCCATGTGCTTTTTTGCCTGCGAGTGGGCGAGCATTTCCACCATTGTGTATGGCGCCAGACGCAGCGATGCGGAAAAGTTTGGCCTGGGCGGTCCGGCGGTTTCGGTACGGGCCAGCAAAGAGCTCAGCCGCAGCCGCATCGACCTTGTCGAAGATGTGCTGCGCGACGAAAATCTGCGAGTTTTTCAGTCATGGCAGTCTTGGCTTAGGACGCGCGGCGCGCCGCCCGCGCAATACGATCCGATTGCTCAGCAGTTTCGCAAAATTCGCAGTTCCGCGGTCAATAAGCACATTACCGACTACACCCTTTTTGCAATGATCGGCGAACTCGCGGCAAACCGCACGGTTCTGGATCTGGCGTGCGGAGAGGGACACTACTGTCGCTTGCTGAAACAGCGCGGCGCGGCCCGTGTCGTTGGTGTGGACATCTCTACGCAAATGATTCGGCTGGCCGAGTGGCAAGAAAAGCAGAATCCGCGCGACATCGAGTATGTCTGCAAAGATGTACTGGAACTGGGCAAGGTTGGGGAATTTGATCTGGTGGTTGCGTCGTTTCTTCTAAACTACGCGCAAACCAAAGAGCAGCTTTTGCGCATGTGCCAAGTTGCTTTTGAAAACCTGAAACCCGGTGGACATTTTGTGCTTCTGAATGAGCACATCGAACGCTCACAAAAGGAACTTCGCACGCATGAGCGCTATGGCTATTTCAGAAAGATCGCCGAGCCTTGCGAAGAAGGTTCCATCATCACCCACACCGTGAAATCAAGCGACGAGATCATTGAATTTCACGGATACTACTGGTCCAAAGAAACCTATGAGTCGGCTCTTTTGCAAGCCGGTTTTCAAATCGTAAAGCGGCAGAATTTGCTGTGCTCTCCGCAGAGCATCGAAGAGTACGGTCAGCGATTTTGGGAAGACTTTCTGCAAAATCCGCCCTTTCGAGGAATCGTATGCAAAAAGTAGCTCTTCTCTGAAGCGAATTCCTTTTTCAAAGTCTGCCCCTATGGGCGAATAAAGCGTAGCCAAAGGAATGCGATGCCGGAAATTCCGTCAAAACTCATGGAGCAGATCGCCCGTCTATCGCCTGAGAAGCGCGCGCTTTTCGAGTTAAGACTTAAAGAGCGGCAGCAGCATGCAGAAGATGGATCTGCAATGGCGCGCAGCGACGCTCGAAACGCTGTGCCGCTGACCTTTGCGCAACAGCGATTCTGGTTCTTTGATCAATATGAACCGGAAATCGCCATCAATAACGAGTGGACGGCCGTGCGCCTACGCGGCCCGCTTCGCATTTTGGCGCTGAAACAAAGCATTTTGGCCTTGATGCAGCGCCACGATGCTTTGCGCACGACGGTTGTGATGCAAGACGGCCAGCCGGTGCAGCGCACTTCTACGCAGATGAGCGTAGCGCTACAAGTCATCGATCTGCAAAGCCGGCAGGATCTTTGCGCCGCCGAGCGCTTTGAGGAAGCAAAACGGCAGGCGCAAAAAGAGACGCGACGGCACTTTGACTTGGCGCGAGGACCCCTATTTCGCATTCAGCTTTTCAAGCTAGCGGCAGAGGAGCACCTGCTGCTTCTGATCTTTCACCACATTGTCATCGATGCATGGTCGGCGACAATTTTTTATCGCGAGCTTGGCGCTTTCTACAATTCCTTTTTGCACGAGCAGCCTTTGGCGCTGCCGCCTCTGCCGATGCAGTATGCTGACTTTGCGCAGCAGCAGGAAAAATGGCTGCAAAGTCCAGCTTATGACAAAGCGCTGGCCTATTGGAAAAAGCAACTGGCCGACCTGGTTTCAGCGCCTCTGCAATTGCCGACCGATTTTCCCCGTCCGCCCAAGCAAAGCTATCGCGGTGCGCAACAGCCCATCAAGTTTTCGGCCGCGCTGCTTTTGGCGCTGAAGGAACTTGGTCAGCAGGAAGGCGCCAGCTTGTTTATGACGCTGCTGGCCGCCTTTCAAACGCTTTTACACCGCTATACCGGACAGCTTGAGATTGTCGTGGGTACTCCCATCGCCAATCGCGGCGGATCGGCCATTGAAGGCCTAATTGGCTGTTTCACCAACACTTTGGCGCTGCGCAGCAGTTTTTCGCAGGGCCAGAGCTTTCGACGTCTTTTGCGCCAAGTTCGAAACACCGTGCTCGATGCCCTAAGCCACCAGGAAATGCCTTTTGAGAAGCTGGTTTGGGAGCTGCAAAAAGAGCGCGATCTAAGCCGTACTCCCATCTTTGAAGCGATGCTAGTTTATAACAACACCGCCTTGCGCTTCAATCAATTTGAAAGGCTGCAAGTTGAACCGGTGGCCATTGAAAACACCGTCGCCAAGTTCGATTGTAGCCTTTTTGTCACAGAGCTTGAAACGGAGTTCCTGGCGCACTTTGAGTACAATGCCGATCTTTTTGCGCAGCCCACTATGGCGCGCATGGTGCAGCATCTGCAAACGCTGCTCAGCGGAATCGTTGCCGCGCCGGATTTACTGATTTCGGAATTGCCCCTGCTCAGCGATTTTGAGCGCCGGCAAATGCTCCTCGAATGGAATGCCACAGCCCCGAGCGTGACAGCGCCAGGGCCAAATCCGCAGTGCCTGCATCAACTTTTTGCCGCCCAGGTCGAGCGTACACCAGAGGCCGTGGCCATCGTCTGCGAAACGCAGCGCATGAGCTATCGCGAACTGAATGCGCGGGCCAATCAGCTTGCTCATCATCTGCAAAAGCTGGGCGTTGGTGCCGAGGTGCCGGTGGGCGTCTATATGGAACGCTCCATCGAGATGGTCGTGGGAATTCTGGGAATCCTCAAGGCGGGCGGCGCTTACGTGCCCCTAGATCCCGCCTATCCGCCGGGGCGTCTGGCTTTTATGCAAGAGGATGCCGCGCCGCTGGCCCTTTTAACCGAGGCCAAGCTGCTTGATTCCCTGCCTGCGACGTCCGTTGCCTCCCGTGTCATATGTCTCGATAAAGATTGGCCGGACATCGCTCAGCATCCCGTCCGAAATCCCCTAAGTGCGGCGACGGGAAACAGCCTGGCCTATATTCTGTATACTTCCGGATCTACAGGTCGGCCCAAAGGCGTAGAAATCGAGCACTGCGGCCCGATGGCGCTTATCGCTTGGGCACTTCAGGTTTTCACAAAGGACGAGATCGCCGGAACCCTGGCCTCTACGTCCATTTGCTTCGATCTGTCTGTCTTCGAGCTATTTGTGCCCCTTTGCAGCGGCGGCAAAGTGATTCTGGTTTCGAATGCTTTGCATCTTCCGCTACTTCAGAGCCAGGACGAGGTAACGCTTATCAATACCGTGCCTTCGGCCATGACCGAGCTTGTGCGCAATTCCGCGCTACCGGCGAGCGTCAAAACCGTGAATCTGGCCGGCGAGCCGCTTAAAAACGCGTTGGCGCAGCAGGTGTATCAGCAGACTTTGGTACAAAAAGTTTACAACCTGTACGGTCCTTCAGAAGATTCCACGTATTCCACTTTCGCTCTGGTTCAAAAAGGAGCCAGCGCAGAGCCGACCATCGGCCGTCCTATTGCCAACACCCAGACTTATATACTGAGCGGCGCCCTACAGCCCGTGCCCATTGGCGTGATTGGCGAGCTTTACATAGGCGGAGCCGGCCTGGCCCGCGGCTACCGCAAACGGCCTGCGCTGACTGCGGAAAAATTCATTCCGAGTCCCTTTGGTACGAATCGGCTGTACCGAACTGGAGATCTGGCGCGCTACCTGCCGGACGGCAACATCGAGTTTCTGGGGCGACGCGACAACCAAGTGAAATTGCGCGGTTATCGCATTGAGCTTGGCGAGATCGAAGTTGCCCTCAGCCTGCATTCACAGGTTCAAGATGCGGTCGTCATCGTTCGTACAAGCGACTTCGGCGACAAGCGGCTTTTGGCCTACGTCACCGTGGATGCTACTTTGCCGGAAGCCGAAGCCGCGACGACTTTAAGCACCCATCTGCGAAAGACCCTTCCGGACTACATGATTCCTTCGGCATTTGTGGTGCTTCGCGCTTTGCCGCTTTTGCCCAATGGCAAGGTGGACCGTCAGGCGCTTCCGGCGCCGGTGGCGCTACAGTCGTCTGATGCGAACAGCTTTGTACCGCCCCGCACGCCGCTGGAAGCCAGCATCGCCGAAATCTGGCAAAAGGTGCTAGAGCTTCCGCAGGTCGGCATTCACGATGACTTTTTTGCGCTTGGCGGCCATTCTCTGCTGGCGACGCAGGTCATAAGCCGCTGTCGTCAGATCTTTGCGGTGGAAATTGCTTTGGTGCGGCTGTTTGAAGAGCGGACGATTGCTCGTCTGGCCACTGCCATTTCACACCTTACGCTCAGTCAAGAATTGCAAGAGGCGCAGGGAAAAGCAAATGAGTTGCCAAGTGAGCTCAGAGAAGAGATCTCTTTATGAGCAACACTTTTGATTTTCTGTCGCAACTGAAAAAGCTCGGGATCCAGGTTCGAGTCGACGGAGATCAGTTGCGCATAAACGCTCCGCAAGGCACTTTGACGCCGGCGCTGACTGCCGAGCTGAAAACGCGCAAGGCTGAGATTTCGGATTTCCTGCAAAAGAACCGAGCAGACCGCGCGGCGGCTCCTATTTCACTTGTGGACCGAGGCGGAGCGCTGCCCCTTTCGTTTTCGCAGCAACGGCTTTGGTTTTTGGAACAACTGGGCAGTGGCGCAACCTATACGATTCCGGCAGCTTTTGCACTGCACGGACCCCTATCGATTTCGGCCCTGAAACAAGCGCTGACCGAAATCGTTCGCCGGCACGAGAGTCTGCGCACCACCTTTTTACGGGCGGGAAGCGAGATTCGTCAGGTCATAAAAGCGCCCACTCCTTTTTCATTGCCCCAAATTGAGCTAGCGCATTTGCCATTCGAAGAACAGAACGCGGCGGTGCAGCGGCTGGCAGAAAAGGACGCTCTTTGTCCTTTCGATTTGTCCGCCGATCTCATGATTCGCGCGACTCTGCTGCGCCTAAAAAGCGCGAACACAAACCCTTTCCAGGAACCGCAGCATCACGTTCTACTTTTAACCCTGCACCACATCGCCTCGGATGGCTGGTCGATGGGCGTGCTCGTGCGGGAACTCTCCACTTTGTATGCGGCGTTTCTCCATGAGCAGCCATCGCCTTTGCCTGCGCTGCCGATTCAGTACGCTGACTTTGCCGTGTGGCAGCGCAATCGCCTGCAAGGCGCCATGCTGGAAGAGCAGCTTGCTTTTTGGAAAGCGAGTCTTTGCGGCGTTTCGGAATTGCTGCAACTGCCCACCGACTTTCCCCGTCCGCCAGTGCAGACGCTTACCGGCGGCAAGCTGGACTTTCGCATCGGCGCCGAGCTGACACAAAAGCTGCGGCAGCTTAGTCAGCAGGCCGAGTCCACGCTGTTTATGACTTTGCTTGCGGCCTTTTATGTACTGCTTTCGCGCTACAGCCGACAGACGGATCTTGTTGTCGATACGCCGATTGCCAACCGCAACCATCAAGCCATCGAGCCGCTGATTGGTTACTTCGTCAACGACCTGGCCCTGCGCGCCGATCTATCGAGCAACCCGACGTTCCTGGCTTTGCTGAAAGAAGTGCGCAAGACGGCACAGGCGGCCTACGCGCATCAGGACCTGCCTTTTGACCGCGTGGTGGAAGCGCTACGTCCGCAGCGCCATCTGGGCTATAATCCGGTGGCTCAAGTCTACTTTGCGCTGCAGAACGCTTCCAAAGATGACTTGGCGCTGCACGGCATTTCCGTTCATCCGTTAGATCTAGAAGTGCAGCAGACGCGGATGGATCTGGAAGTGCATCTTTGGGAACGCGGCGATTCCTTACAGGGTAGCTGGATTTACAGCTCTGCGCTGTTTGCGTCCGCGACCATTGCGCGGATGATTGGGCACTTTCAAACGCTGCTTGCGGCCATCGTCGCCGATCCATTGCAGCCGGTTTTTGCCTTGCCGCTTCTGACTGAGGTCGAGCGTCGACAATTGCTTTTGGACTGGAACGCGACCCAGCCAGCTTGCGAAACCGATGCCGCAGCGCCCGAGCTTTCAAACGGCACATGTCTGCACCAACTTTTTGCGGCCCAGGCCGAGCGAACTCCGAATGCCGTGGCCGTCATCTACGGCGATCAAAGGCTGACCTATCGCGAGCTGGATGCGCAGGCCAACCAGCTTGCGCACCGCTTGCAATCCCTCGGCGTAAGACCGGACACCCTCGTGGGGCTGTGTGTAGATCGTTCTTTGGAAATGCTCGTGGGCATGCTGGGAATCATGAAGGCCGGCGGTGCCTATGTTCCCCTTGATCCGTCCTATCCCGCAGAGCGAATTGCGTTCATTTTGCAGGAACTCGAAACGCCAATTCTGCTTACTCAGGCGCACCTCCTAAGCAGTGTCTCGGTGGCTGGCGCGCAGATCATCGCGCTTGATCAGGAAAAAGAGAATACTGCGACCTATTCGACGCTCGCTCCCGAGAGTTCTGTCGGTTCGAACAATCTGGCCTATGTCATCTACACTTCGGGATCCACCGGCAAGCCCAAAGGCGTGCTGATTGAACACCAGTCGGTTGTTGCGCACTGCACACAGTATCGCCATTTCTACGCGCTGACTTCTAAAGATCGCTCTTTACAGCTTGCCTCATTTCACTTTGACGCTTCCGTAGAACAGATTTTTCCGGCGCTGCTTAGCGGGGCCAGCGTCGTCTTGCCGAAATGGGAGCTCGAGCCGGTCGATTTTTCCAAGCAGCTTCGACACTTTGGCATAAGCATACTCGATCTGGCCGGACCCTATCTGCGGCTGCTTTTGCAAGCATGGATCAAAGATCCAAAGCTTATAGAAGGGAGTCCGCTGCGCATTCTGATCGTAGGCGCCGATGTCATGCCCGTCGATCTGATTGCTCTGTGGAGACAGACGCCGCTGCACAAGCGGGCGCGCCTGTTCAATGTGTATGGCCCCACCGAAACCACGGTGGCGGCGACGGTCTTTGAAATCACCGATGGATTTGATAGCGCCGCGCCGCGCATTCCCATCGGTCGTCCCTTGGTCGGACGAAAGGTCTATGTTCTAGATTCGCAGCGTCAGCCCACACCCATCGGGGTGCCGGGCGAACTATACATCGGTGGCATCGGTCCGGCCCGCGGCTATCTGCATCGACCCGAGCTTTCCCATGAGAAATTCATCGATCTGAAGGATTTGCCGCTGACTTCAAACGAGCTCGAAGCCGGCACCGTCAAGTGGCAGGGCAGAAGCCATAGCCGTTTGTATCGCACTGGCGATCTGGTTCGTTTTTTGCCCGACGGCAACATTGACTTTCTGGGGCGCCTGGATCAGCAGGTAAAGATTCGCAGTTTTCGCGTCGAGCTTGGCGAAATCGAAGCGGTTTTGCAGCAAGAGCCCCATGTGCAGGAAGCGGTCGTGCTGGCTCGAGACGACGGCTCCGGCCACAAAAGTCTAGTCGCCTATTTGACGCCAGCGCTTTTATCTGACCGCATTGCCGAGCTGCGCGATTCTTTAAAAGAGAAGCTGCCCGACTATATGGTTCCCGAGGCATTTGTCGCCCTGGCCGAACTTCCAAAGACTCCCGTGGGCATTCTGGATCGCCAGGCTTTGCCGGCTCCGGAAATCATGCGCAGCGGGATGGCTTACGCGCCTCCTGAAAATGCCGCCGAAGAAAAGATTGCCGCGATTTGGGAAAAGGTCTTAAAGCGGCAGCGGATGAGCGTTTTCGACAACTTTTTTGAAGTGGGCGGCCACTCGCTGTCCGTGATGGAAGTACATAGTCACTTACGCGAAGTATATCCCTCCCTAAAGCTCGTAGATCTGTTTAGCTATCCAAGCATTCGCGAGCTGGCCAAGCATCTAAGCCAGCACAGCGCCGAGTCCGCTCGGCAACACGCCAGTCAGGTACTGGGCAAAAAGCGCCGGGCCCGCCATTTTTTGCAACAGCGCGGCGATGCCGAAGTTCCTTTGACAAAGGGCGCGACCGGCGAATCTTTGGAAATCGCCGTGATTGGCATGGCCGGACGCTTTCCCGAAGCGATGAATCTTGCCGCCTATTGGGAGCTTTTGCGCGATGGGCGCGAGGCGGTAGTGACTTTCACGGATGCCGAGCTTTTGGCGGCCGGAGTCTCGGCCGCCCTATTGCAAAATTCGAATTATGTGAAATCCGGAACGGTGGTTCCGGAAGTCGAGTATTTCGACGCGGACTTCTTCAAAATGAGTGCGCGCGATGCCGAAGTCGCCGATCCGCAACAACGGCTGCTTTTGGAATGTGCCTGGCAAGCCATGGAGCATGCCGGCTATGCTCCCAAAAAGACTTCCGATGCGCAAAATGTACGCATCGGACTTTATGCTGGAGTTGGCGAGAATACCTACCGGCGTCATTTTCTGAATCCCAATGCCGAGTCGCTTTTGTCTACGGTGGGCGAGTTTCGCCTGGCAACCCTCAACGACGTCGATTTTTCGGCGACGCACGTCGCCTATAAGCTGAATCTGACCGGACCGGCGATGAATGTGCAGACCGCTTGCTCTACATCGTTAGTCGCGGTCCATTTGGCTTGTCAAAGCCTGCTTAACTTCGAGTGCGATTTGGCCTTGGCTGGGGGGGCCAGCGTTTTTTTGCCGCAAAAGCAGGGGTATTTGTATCAGGAAGGAATGATTTATTCTCCGGATGGCCATTGTCGGGCTTTTGATGCCGAGGCGCGCGGCACCATCGGCGGCGGCGGAGTCGGGGTGGTGATGCTCAAGCGGCTAAGCGAAGCCATCGCCGACGGCGATACCATTCACGCGGTGATTTTGGGGTCAGCGGTCAACAACGATGGCGCCGACAAGATAAGTTACAGTGCTCCAAGCACCGGCGGTCAAACCGCCGTGATTCTGGAAGCGCAGGCTGCGGCGAACGTGCACCCCGATGAGATTGGCTACATTGAAGCCCACGGCACCGGCACGCCGCTTGGAGATCCGATCGAGATGCAGGCCCTTACCCAAGCTTTTCGCAGCGGCACCGCGAAAAGTGGCTACTGCGCCATTGGCTCGGTCAAGACCAACATCGGCCACGCCGACACCGCTGCGGGGGTGGCGGGCCTTCTGAAGACCATTTTGGCGCTGAAGCACCAAATGCTGCCGCCAAGTCTGAATTTTGCGAAACCCAATGCGCAGATCGACTTTGCAGGAAGTCCTTTTTTCGTCAACGATCGTCTGCGCAATTGGCCGAAAAACAGCAATGGCCGGCGCTGTGCCGGAGTCAGCGCATTTGGCATCGGCGGAACCAACGCCCACGTGATTCTTAGCGAAGCGCCTTCCGCTGCACACGTGTCCCAGACAGCCGATGTGCCAGCCGATGTGATGGAACCACCCTGGTATCTTTTGCGGCTGTCGGCCAAGACCGAGACGGCGCTACACGCAGCCAGTCAAAATCTGGCCGCGCACCTGAAAAAGGAAGCGCCGAATGTAGCGGATGTGGCCTACACCCTGGAAGTGGGCCGGCAGGATTTTTTCCATCGCCGCATTGTGATTTGTCGCGACAGTCAGGATGCGGTGACTCTGCTTGAAAATCCGGACCCGCAGCGGGTGCTTTCGCAGCACACGGCTGAAACGGCGCCCGAAGTCATCTTCATGTTTCCCGGCGGCGGCGCTCAGTATGTCAACATGGGACGCGAGCTTTACGACGCTGCGACCGAGCAAAGCGCCGATCTTGCGCCCTATCGCGAGCAAATCGACCGCTGCCTGCGCATCGTGCAGAAGCGATTCGACCTGGACCTAAAGCCGCTGCTTTTTGCAAAGGATGGCGCCGGTTTGGAAGAAAGCGCGTCCAGCTTGGCAGACGCGCAAAGCCTGCTTGAAAAGCCGTCTTTGGCCTATCCTGCGCTTTTTATGACCGAGTATGCGCTGGCGCAGTTGTGGCTGTCTTTAGGCATCAAACCAGCGGCGCTGATTGGCCACAGCATGGGCGAGTACATGGCGGCCTGCTTGGCCGGAGTGTTTTCTTTGGAAGATGCGCTGTGGCTGGTCAGCATTCGCGGACAGCTTTATGAAACCATGCCGCCCGGAGCCATGCTGAGCGTCTATTTGTCGGAAGCGGAACTCAGCAGTCGCCTTGGCGATTCACTGACGATTGCCGCGATCAACAAGTCGAATCTTTGCACGGTTTCCGGACCGATTTCCGCGGTAGAGCGCTTGGCCGATGCGCTGACCGCAGAAGGCGTGATCTGCAAACGGCTGCGCATTGCTTTTGCCGGCCATTGTCCCATGCAAGAGATGATACTGCCGGAATTTCGCCGCCGGCTCGAAGGCATTTCTTTCTCGCCGCCCACCTTGCCGTTCATTTCCAATGTGACCGGAACCTGGACTCGTCCGGAAGAAGCGATGAATCCCGATTACTGGGTGCGTCAAATGCGCCAGCCCGTGCGTTTTGGCGACGGCATAAATACGCTTCTACAAAAGCCCCAGCGTCTATTTTTGGAAGTCGGCCCGGGACAGACCTTGGGACCACTAGTCAGCGGACATCATGCCAAGCAGACTAGCCACGCCGTCCTGGCTTCAATGCGCCACCCCGGAGCCGTGAGTTCCGATTTGCAGCTCCTTTTAAAAACGGTGGGGCAGTTGTGGCTACACGGCGTCGAGATGCCGCGCCCGCAGATTTTTCAATCGACAAAGGGACGACGGATTCCTTTGCCCACCTATCCTTTTTTACGGCGCAGATGCTGGGTCGATGTGAACGCGAGCGACGCGCCGGTGCATCGGTCCGAGCGTCTTTCAATCGCAGCGGAATCGACCCGCGACGATCATCGCGAAAGCGAAATGCTGGCGGCAAACGATGACGCACAGCCGCTGCGCCACTTGTCCACGCTGGAACGGGAAGTCGCCGCAATATTTTCGCAGAGCTTGGGAATCTCCACCATCGGACCGGATAGTGACTTTTTCGTCCTGGGCGGCGATTCCCTTTTGGCGACGCAAGTCATGGCGCGTCTGCGCACGCAACTAAACGTGAATTTGGATACGCACAGCCTGCTGCAATCGCCGACGGTGGCTGCGCTGGCCGCGCGCATTGCACAGACAAGCGCCGCGGGCGATAAGCCGCTGCCTAGGTCCCGCCTTCCCGAGCTTGTGGTACAGCTTCAGGCTGGCGATGCGGCCCAAACCCCGCTTGTCCTTTTGCATCCGGTGGGCGGGCACGTTTATTTTTACCGCGCTCTTTTGCGCCATCTTGCCCCCGAGCTTCCGGTCTACGGCATACATGCACAAGGGGTGATGGGCGAGGCCGAACCCCTGACCAGCGTCTCGAGCATGGCGCAAGCCTATACCGCGGCCTTGCTGGCTTTGCAACCGCAGGGCCCCTATTGCCTGGGCGGTTCCTCTTTTGGTGGAACGCTGGCTTATGCAATGGCGCAAAATCTGATTGCGCAGGGTAGGGAGGTCGCTTATCTCGCCCTCATCGATACGCCAAGCCCGGGCCATATGCTCGAACCATTTGCCTCGACCGTCGACATCCTTTTTTATATGTTGAAAGTAGGTCGCGGCGCGAACATCGAGATTGAGACGCTGCGGGCCATGGACGAAGCCGCGCAGCTCGATTTTTTCATGCAGCAGCATCCCGCCGCGTTCGCATCGACGCATGAGCTAAAACTCATGTTGAAGCTCTTTCAAATCAACGAACGCGCCATGTGGAACTATAAGCCCAGTTCCTATGCGGGAAAAGTGCACTTCTTTCTGGCGCGACAACGGGATTCCTTGAATGCGCAAACGCCGGCTCACGGCTGGATAGATCTGGCCGAGGACGGCATCGAGATCATCAAAGTCCCCGGCAACCACATCAGCATGAACGAGGAACCGCACGTGCAAGAGCTTGCCAAAGAGCTTCAGCAAAGTCTGAAGCGGGCCATGCGTCAGCACTCCCATTTACCGCGAGCACAAAAAGGCTCCGTACTCACCCAAGGGAACTTTAGTCAATGAAGATTCTTGGTATTAATTCGGTCTATCACGAAAACTCGGCGGCCTTGATCGTGGATGGCGAAGTGCATTTTGCTGCAGAGGAAGAGCGGTACAACCGCATCAAACACGGCAGTGAGGCGCGGGTCGATAATTCTCACGAATTGCCGGTCCAGTCCATTCGCGCATGCCTTAGGCATGGCAATCTTAAGCCTGCCGATCTGGATGCCATCTGTTTCTCATTTGAACCGGAGCTGCGTAGGCAGGGATGGCAAGCAGATCCCTATGCGCTGCCCGGCGATTGGGGGCATCCCGTTGGAGAAGAAACTTTTCAGGCGAGCATTCGCAAGGTCCCGGGCGTTCTGTCAGAGCTTTTGCAAATGGATGTAAGCTCGCGCTTTTTGTGGGTGCCGCACCACTTGGCGCACGCCGCGTCTACATACTATCCGGCGGGATTTGATTCGGCCTGTATTCTGGTGATCGATGGAATCGGTGAAAATGCGACCGCGCTTTTGGCTCATGGCGATGGTTTGCGTATTCATAGGACGCAGCACATTCCTATGCCCCATTCCATTGGCTTTTTGTGGGAGAAGTTCAGCAAGTTTCTGGGCTTCTCGGAATATGACGCGTGCAAAGTCATGGGCCTGGCCGGCTACGGAAATCCGCATACCTATAGGGAGCAATTTCGCCGACTGCTGCGCTATAGCGGCAATGGCGAACTTTACGTCGACAACGATGTCCTGCAGTTTCGTCAGCCAAACTGCAATGGTTTGCAGGAATTCTTTGGGCCCATCGGAGAAGATGATGCGCCCGGCCACAGCCAGAAAGGCCGAGATCTGGCCGCCACGCTGCAGTTTGAAACCAATGAGATTCTGCTGGCCCTGGCGAAGTATATGCACCTTCAGCATCCTTGCGATGCCCTGTGTATGGCCGGGGGCGTAGCCCTCAATTGCACAAGCAACTGGATCATTAAAGAGCAAGGACCCTTTGCGCGAATCTACATTCCCAGTTCGCCCAATGACGCCGGCACCGCGGTAGGCGCGGCGCTGCATTACTACTTTAACCAGCACGAATATCGCCAATCGTCTGCGCCCGAGACTTCGCAAACGCCGTCTCGGCCGGCGCTTGGCGTCATGCCCCATCCCTACACCGGTCCCGGCTACAGCGATGAAGAAATTCATACCGTGCTGAAGGCCCAGACTCGTCCGTTTCGCAAGTCGGCCGATGTTGCCAAGGAAGCTGCGGCATTTCTTGCCAGCGGCAAAGTGTTGGGCTGGTTTCAGGGCGGTATGGAATGGGGGCCGCGCGCTTTGGGAAATCGCTCTTTGCTTGCCGATCCGCGCGATCCAAATATGCGCGAAGTACTAAATCGCAAAGTCAAACATCGAGAAATCTTCCGCCCCTTTGCGCCAAGCGTACTCGAAGAGCGGGCTAGCGACTGGTTCGAGCTTGGGAAGAGCTCTGAAAGCTATCGCTATATGCTCTACGCCTGTCCGGTGCATGAGGAAAAACGCGAGCGTATTCCCGCCGTGGTCCACATCGATGGCAGCGCCAGAGTGCAAACCGTGGCCAAAGCGCAAAATCCGAAGTATCATCAATTGATCAGCAATTTCTACGAGCTTACGGGTGTGCCCATGGTGCTGAATACTTCATTTAACGACAGCGAACCAATCGTCTGTACTCCGCAAGACGCACTCAATACGTTCAACAAGACGCGCATCGATGTACTGATTCTGGGAGAGTATGTCCTAGAACGCAGCGATTTGCGTGACAACATGCATCGTGAAGAGGTCAGCGGGCGACTTGGCGCCAGCGGGCTTCAGAAGATGCAGGAGACGTAGATGGATTCCATTCAATCTGCCCTGCGAACGATTCTGCAGAGCAAGCGTATGAGTCTTATCAACAACTGGCCGATCTTGACGGACAAACTTGACTATCGCGCCATTGATCAGGTTTTTCCGCTTTTTGCCGAACAGCAGTTTTTTCTCGATGAAATTCGGCATGACAAGATTCGCGGCGGCGAAGTGCTGGAGATTGGTTTGGGATCCGGCGTGCTCTCGATTGGCGCGGCTCGCGCCGGGGCCAAACGGGTGACGGCGCTGGAAATCAATCCGCGCGCCAAAAATTTCGCCGGCTTTAACTTTGTACTCAACGGTGTTGAGGACTTGATCACGGTTCTAGATGGCCAGGCGGAAATCTGGCGACCGGTGCAGGGGCGTCAGTTTGATTACATTCTTTCGAATCCGCCGTTTGAGCCGACGCCGCCCGGCATGGATTACTTTTATCACTCTGCCGCTGGGCCCTATGGCCTTGATTTTCTCGACAAGCTCTTTGCTGGTCTGGATGAACATTTGACCGATCGAGGCTGCGCCCAGATTGTCACCGCGGCGCCAGGCAATCAGGAAGCACCGACATTGCTGCTCGATTTGATACGCCAGCGTTTGCTCGGCTCGTCCACAGTGCTCGTCAATCCCTGCGCGATGACTTTTGATGCGGTGATGGACAGGCTGGATGGCAAGCAAATGGGAACTAGTGATGATGTGGATGCCTTGCGACAGATGGCGCGAAAAGATGGAGTAACGCATCTACATCTTTGCATGCTGCATTATGAAAAAGGACAGAAACGTCTGCGAGTAGAGCCCTCGCGAAAACTTTATACGGAATACTGGGACCGCCCAGCTCCCGAGCTCGAGTAAATTCGACTTTTTGCAACTTTTAAAAGGGGGCCGCCATGCCAATACTCGAACTTATCGTCGCAGGTGCATCCCTATTTGGAGGTGCAAAAGTACTATACGACGCGCTCGAGGAAGACTTGGTGGAGCCCGAGGTTGCAAGCGGCGGCGCCGCGAAGAATTCCTCGGCCCTTGCTTCGATGCAGAAGACTTGGGAAAAATGGCGAGATTCGGCGACTTCCTCTTTGGCGGAATTCGAAAAGGAGTATCACCGATTTATTCAAAACAACGTCGATCCGCTGTTTGGTGCGACGCGCCATACCCAAATTCAGGAAGTGGACGCTGACCAAGCGGAGCAGCCGCTAAGTCCTTATGAACGTCGGCTCAATCGCAACCTTGGCGTATCTGCCGGAATCACTGCGGTGGCCCTCTGCACCTCGCCGCTGAATCCGCTGATTCAGTTTGTAAGCACGGTGCCGCTGGCATTGTACGTGGCCAAGGATGTCTATAAGGCCGCCTATAATTCGGTGGTTCAGAAGCGCAAGTTGACGCTGCCTTTGCTAAGTGCCGTCAATGTGACGGCCATGTGGGTGGGCGGCTACTTCCTAATAGGTGGCTCGGTTCTTTTCCTAATCCACATGGGAATGAAGCTGTCGGTTGTCACCGAACATCGTTCGCACAAACGACTGGTCAGTATTTTTGGTGAACAGCCGCGCAAAGTCTGGGTCCTCGTCAATGGCGTCGAAGTAGAAATTCCCTTTGCAGAGCTTCGCGCGGGCGATGTTGTGGTAGTTGGCGCCGGGCAGATGGTTGCCGTGGATGGGGTCATTGTTTCGGGAAATGCTTCGATCGATCAGCGCATGCTGACTGGTGAGTCGCAACCTGCGGAAAAGGGCGTTGGCGATGGAGTTTTGGCCGCTACTGTTGTGCTGTCGGGTCAGATCGCCGTTCGTGCGGAAAAGGCCGGCCAGCAAACGGTTGCCGCCAAGATTGGCGAGATGCTGGAAAACACCGCCAATTGTCAGATGGAGATTACAAGCAAGGCCTATCGCATTGCCGAGGCATCGGTGGCGCCCACGCTAGCGGCCGCCGGAGTGGCCCTTTTCACAGTCGGCTACTCGGGAATGGTAGCGATTACCAGCACAGTTTTTGGCTTCAACCTGCAAATCAGCGGCCCCATGGCCTTGCTGACCTATCTGGAAGTTTCCTCGCGCCAAAGCATTTTGATAAAAGATGGGCGATCGCTGGAGACGCTAACAAGCATCGACACGGTTGTCTTTGATAAGACCGGAACCCTGACCTTGGACGAGCCGCATGTCGTCAAGGTCTGGACCTTTGCAGCGCAAGATCCCACGGATGTGCTGCGTTATGCCGCAGCCATTGAAAAGCGTCAATCGCATCCCATTGCGCACGCCATTTTGGCCCATGCGCGGCACTGCGAAGTTTCGCTGCCAGCGATGGACAGCATTCGCTATGAAGTAGGTTATGGTCTGCGCGCAGAGATTGACGGCAAGCTTATCCGCGTCGGCAGCGAACGTTTTATGACGCTAGAGGGAATCACACTGCCTTCCGAAGCGCTGACGCTGCAGGACGACAGTGATGAACTGGGTCACTCTGTGGTCATGGTGGCAATCGGCGATGAAGTGGTCGGTGCTATCGAGCTCGAGCCGACCGTCCGTCCGGAAGCTCAGTCGATCATCGCGAAATTGCGGCAGCGCAATCTCGACATCTATATCATTTCTGGGGATCAGGAAGGACCGACGCGTCGCCTGGCCGAGTCTTTGGGAATCGCCAATTACTTTGCCAACACGCTTCCGGAAAACAAGGCCGAGCTTGTCGACCGTTTGCAACAGACAGGGCGCAAAGTCTGCTTTGTAGGCGATGGCATCAACGATTCGATTGCTTTGAAGAAAGCCAACGTCTCGGTATCTTTAAGCGGCGCGACCGGCGTGGCGACCGACACGGCGCAGATTGTGCTGATGGATTCGACGCTGCGCCAACTGCCGCTTTTGTTTCAGTTGGCAGATGAGATGGACGCCAATCTGAAGACGAGCTTGGCGCTGGCCATCGTTCCGGGTCTGGGCATTTGGGCGGGAGTCTTTTTTCTCGGCCTAGGAATCTTCAGCGCCGCTGCAATCTATGAAGCCAGCCTGTGGGTGGGCATGGCCAATGCACTTCGTCCTCTTCTCAAATATCGACAAGCGACGAAGTCGCTGGCTGCCGATTCCACCACGCCCGAAGCGACCCAAGTCAACTAAAGCTAAAGCTCCGCCAGCAATGCCGGCGGAGGGACGGGAAGTAAAAGGGGGCCCTTTCTACAAGCCGCCTTCCATTTTCTTGCGGATGGACAGGGGCCTCATATCGGTCCAGACCTCTTCGATATAGGCCAGGCATTCGGCCTTTTTGCCCTGTTTGCCGGCTTCTTTCCAGCCCGCAGGAATCTCGCGCTGCGCGGGCCAGATCGAGTATTGCTCTTCCTCATTGACGACCACTTTGTAGATCATGTCCTCGTCATCTTGGCTCATTCTGTGCTCCTGCGCCGGTTCGTCTTTGTCCGGCTGTTTCTGGCAGCGCCGTGGCGGCGTCCTCGTGTTCCAAATGTCCTGTTTGGCTGGACTAAGTATACGATTTCTTGGTAAGATTACGCTCCCTATTTCTTTTGTTCGCGAGGCCTTTTTTACCATGCCTAGCACTGCTGCAGATTGCCACGCGTCCGGGCGGCCGCACGAGCACGTTTCAGCGCCAAACCTGACCCTCAAAAGTGCCGAGCTTTGGCACGCCTGGTGTTTTGTCGTCGCGTTGGCGCTCGTCGCGATGGCCTCGTTTACCGATCGCTTCGTGCTCAACGTACTTGTAGTTCCCATGCAGCGCGATCTGGGGCTTAGCGATGCGCAGTTCGGAATCCTAATCGGACCGGCGATGACGCTTGCCAGCATCATTGCGCTGCCCTGCGGCCGCGCCGCCGACGTGCTGCCGCGCAAACCAATTCTGCTCGGAGCACTTATCCTATGGACGCTCGGGTCGATTGGCTGTGCCCTGGCGCCGACGTTTGGCATGCTCGCGGCGGCGCGGGTGGTGGTGGGGCTTGGCGAGGCCGCCATCACTCCGCTTGGATATTCGCTGATTGGCGATTTATTGCCCGCACACTACCGTGGCCGGGCGCTGAGCCTTGGCACCGCAGGCGTGATGCTTGGCAGCAGCGCGGGCTACATCCTGGGTGGGGCGCTGCTCGATCTGGCGAACTCGGGAGCCTGGCGGAGCTGGCCCTTATTGGGAATGCTCAGTCCCTGGCGTGCCGTCATCCTTTCAGTGACGCTGCCAAACGTGATGCTGGCGCTTTTCATCGCCTTTCTGCGCGAGCCCGCACGTGGCCGCTTTGAGACGGTTCCGGTTTCGACGCGCTTTTCCACTGTGCGCGACGCATTGCGCGCCGATGTGCGCGTGCTGGCGCTTTTGTATCTTGCGCCGGCGCTTATCTCCGTGGCCGATTACGCGCTTTATTCCTGGGGCCCGGCGATGGCGATGCGGCGCTTTGCGCTTCCGGCTGCCGAGGCAGGGACTCTCATCGGCAGTCTTGCGCTTGTGGCAACGATTGCGGCTACGTTTAGCGCTGGGGCGCTTGGCGACCGGCTGATTGCTCGTGGCCGCGCCGAGGCGCTGCCTTTGATCGGAGCGCTTGCTGCACTGCTACTTGTCGGGGTGTCGGTTGCCCTCACGACGCGGCATCGCGCGGTTTTCTTTGGCGCCTTCAATCTGGGTGGCTTCGCCACGATCGGGGCTGAAACCATCGCTATTCTGATTTTGCAAAATCGCCTGTCGAGCGCAACGCGAGGCATTGGCACCGCCCTTTTTTCGCTGCTGCTGGCGACTTTTGGCCTTGGCCTAGGGCCGCTTTTGCCAACGGCGATTGCACCGATTTTTGGAACCGATCCCAGCGCCATCGTACCTGGCGTCTGTGTCACGGCCGGCGCTTCCGGCTTGCTAGCGCTTCTCGTCTTTTTACGTTTGGGAGTTCGGATGCGTACGGCGCGTTCAACTGCGGCTTGAAGCGGGGAAATCGTTCGCCCTGCACTTGCCGATTGTGGCCAAGTGCAGGGTATTATTCGACGATATTTTAGGATGCCGCCGTCGCCGGCTGCTGCCACTTGAGGCCGTCCGCAGTTGCTGCGAAGCCGCTACTTGAGGGGGTCGCTGGCAACAGACCGGCAAAACTGTCCATATAGCCGTTTTGCCCCTGCGCTTCGGGTTCATTCAGCGTCCGTGTGGCATCATCAGTCCAGACCAAAGCCTCGTCTGTCTGTTTGCCGCTGCCGATAAGGGGCGTATAGAATTCCTGCGGAGAACTCGATCCGCCCGAGACCAAACGGACAAATGCCATTTCATCAGGAGTCTTTTGCGCGGTGACCTTTCGCGCCGCCCAGTAATACGAAGACTCGTCGTGATTCATGTCATAAAAGACGAGGTAGAATTTGTAAAACATACTGTATTCGGCACGATAACGCTGCTCGAATTCGTTAAAGAGCTGCTCTTCGGTGTACTGATTGTTTGGTTCGAGACATGTATTGATCGAACGAGCCGCGAGCAGCGCGGAGTACGTCGAAAGGTGCACACCGCTTGAGAACACCGGATCGATAAAGCAAGCGGCATCTCCAATAAGGACGCATCCCGGAGCCCAAAAGCGCGAGTTGAGATAGGAATAGTCCTTGCGAATTCGAAACGACCCATACTGCCCGGTCGTGATTCGCTCGGCATCGCCAATGAACTCTTTGATAAGCGGACACTTGTCAATGAGTCCCATCATGGCTTGCTCGGGGCCCTGTTTGATCTGCCCGGCATGTTCCTTGCCAATTACCGCACCGACGCTCGTCAGCTCGGGGCCAAGCGGAATATACCAAAACCAACCCTCGGAAAATGCCGCGCAAAGGATATTTCCCTGATTGGGCGGCGGCAGGCGTTTTCCGCCTTTGTAATAGCAGTACAAGGCAACGTTTTGGAAGAATTTGGAATAAAGCCGCTCTCCCACCATATGGCAGGTCTGGCTTAGGTTTCCCGACGCATCAGCAACAAAGCGAGCCCGCGCCGTCCGTAGGTTTCCAGCTTCGTCTTTGAATCGCACGCCCGAGAAACGCTCGCCTTCCTTCAGCAGTTCCACAACTGTATGGCCTTCGCGTACATCCACTCCTTTGCGGCGGCTGTTGTCCAATAAGATTTTGTCGAAACGCGAGCGTTCTACCTGGTAAGCGTAGGAGGCGCCAGCTTCTGCCAAGACCGGGTGCGAGCCAAAGTCGAAGCGCCACACATTGGGATTTTTGCCCCAGCGAAATGAAGCGCCGTGTTTGCGCGGAAACCCGGCCTGCGCCAGCTCCTCGGTGACTCCCAAAGTCTTGCAGATTCCGTGAACCGTAGAGGGCAACAATGATTCGCCAATCTGATGGCGCGGAAAGTGTTCCTTTTCGAGGAGTAGCACCTTATGGCCGCGCATCGCGACCAAACTGGCCAAGGTAGACCCGCCAGGCCCTCCGCCGATAACTATGAGATCAAAATCTGGTTGCCCTTGCGTCATCTGCTGCTCTCCAAGAGGAATGTAGAGTTGTTTCAGCGAACCAGTTATGATGCCGGTTTGGCTCATGTTTCGTCAAGGCTGCCGGTGGGAAAAACGGGCATCGGGACGATGCTTGGGCGGGCCTTGGCAAGTCGCAGGTTTGCGACTACTCTCTGCGGCTAGGCAGCTTAGGTCGGTGTAGGGCCGAACTTGATGGCCATGTTGCTTTGGCCCTTCGGCCGATTTTACGCGCCGCCAAGCAGCCCCAAGGCCGACTTTCACGCCCACTGACTGAGGAATCCATGCTGAAGAATTTCTGGTACGCCGTCGAGTTCAGTACTGCCGTCCGCGCCACTCCCAGAAAAGTCCGCGTTCTTGGCCAGGACCTCGTCTTATTTCGAACGAGCAATACGCCGACCGCTTCGGTGGTCGCTCTTTCTGGAATTTGTGTGCACCGCGGTGGCGATCTGGCCGCAGGCACTGTGCGGGACGGCTGCCTGCGCTGCCCCTACCACGGCTGGAGCTATACGCCAAGCGGTGTCTGCGACCGCATTCCGGCCAATGCTCCTGACTCTCCCATTCCCAAGCGCGCCCGTCTGGATTCCTATCCGGTTGCGGAACGCTACGGCTTCATTTGGGTATTCCTTGGCGACCTACCGCCCGCCGAGCGTCCACCGATTCCACCGCTTGCCGAGTTCGAACACCCGGGCTTTAAGCCTATCTACGGCGAATTTACCTGGCGCGCCCACTATGTTCGAGTCATGGAAAATGGCCTGGATTTTGCCCACGGCCCCTTTGTACACCGCAACAGCTTTGGCGACATACACCGTCCGCAAATTCCTGAGTACAAGGTCGTGCCCGCCGCTGGCTTTGGCGATTGGGGCAGTTCTGCCATGGTCACCCTGCCGGCTGCGCCGCCCACTGGCTTGTGGCGCATCCTCGGCTCTTTGTTTGCCGGCCGCTCTCGCCCAGATGTTCCCGTCAGCCTTAGTTTCTACCTACCGAACATCATTCGCATTCATATACGTCCCCGTCCCGGATGGGATATCGTCATCTTCGACAGCAATATACCCGTCGATGAAGAAAATACGCGGACCCTGTGGCTAAGCCTACGCAACTTTTTGCGCGGCGACTGGGCCGATGCAAATGCCCGTAGCAGAACGCACAAGATCTTCTGCGAAGATCAACCGATCGTCGAAAGCGTTCGCCCCGTAGGTCCGCCGGCGGTGGAGGACCACGCCTCCGAGCTTTTGGTCCGCTCGGATCAGCTCGTTGTCGCGTACCGCCGCTTGCGCCGTCGCGCTTTCGAGCTTGGCTGGGGCCTTGACCTTGTCCGCGCAGCGCAGCTTTCTGTCGAGCGTCCACACGTCTTGCCTTCACCGGCACGCCGCGTCTTGGCCACTCAGGACCTTTTTGTCTTTTCCGAGGTTCCTGCTTTGCCCGCCGGACGGAGCGGTTCCAGTGTCTAGTGATTAGCGTGCAGAACCGCTGTTTTCTGCGAGCGACGGCGTCATGACCCATACGCGCAAGACGGGTCGCATGCGTTCGATCACGGAGGGCGACAACTTGAGAGCGGCAATTGTCGAGAACGATGGCGTCTTGTCGACCTGACTACACACCTGCATCGCGAAACCAGCACGGTGGAGGAAGGATTCGAGCTCGGCGCTGTCCTCGAAGGCCGAAGCATCGAGCTGACGCTGCGTGACGCCCGTGATGGCCTCTCGAAGACGAATCCTCTCCGGTGGCAACCCTCGAATCTCCGTCTTGAACGCGAAGTCGGGGACGATCCAAAAGCCCCGCGAAAACTCACTTAGCAAGCTGTGAACATTTGTGGTGAGGCGACCTGTTTCCTCTTTCGTCAGATAGCCGACGAGCCCCTCGCACAGAACTATCAAAGGTTTTTCACGCACAAACCCCGCGGCGGCGGCTCTTAATTGGTCGAGCTCGAGCACATCGGCAACCTTTATTACGTGCAACGGATTCGCGGCGATATTGTGCCGCCGTCTCAGGTCGCTGAGCAGCTCGAGCTTGTTCGCGACGACATCGCGCAGATCTGTCTCGACGTAGTGCAGCGAACCACGCTGCGTGAGGTCGAGTCCGCGAAGCGAGTATCCGCTGCCGAGCTCCAGCACCTGCGAGGCGGCACACTCGCGGACAAGCTGGGTGATGCTTTTGTACCGCGCCTCGAACATCGGAGCGTAGAATAGAAGCTTGTCGGGCTCTAGTGCGTGCTCCCGCACGATCTCCGCGAATGCTTCGTCGGCACCGATTCGCATCGCGACTTCAGCGGCGAACGCGATGTCCGAGAACTTGCGATAATAGGCTGACACCTTGGCGGTAATGCTGATATGCGCGGGGTCGGCGGTCACCGCACGAGCCTACACGCGGACGGTCTTTTCGCGAAAAAGATCGTACAAATTGTTCTTGATTCGGGCTTCCAGCCTATGCCGACGCTTGATGATATCCTTGGCACAGGGCATGGTTAGGAAGTCCATGCACTTTGGAGAGGGTTTGCATGATGAAAGTCATCGTAGCGTCTAATCGCGACGTTTACCCAAACCTCATGGAACAGATCTGGCGTTTTCGCCATCGCCAGTTCGTCGAACGCCTTGGCTGGCGTGAACTCGCATCGAACGATAAGCGCGAGCGCGACCGTTTCGACACGAATGATGCCATTCATTTGTGCATTACGAATGGCAAAAGCGTCATCGGCTATTCACGCCTGCTGCGCACTTCGGAGCCGCATTTGCTTTCAGATGTCTATCCTGAAATTATGCAGGGACATTCTTGGCCACGCGCCACCGATATCTATGAATGGACACGTTGCATTTCGGATGAGAAGGCCGGCAAGCTCGGTGACGTTCAGGTTTCGCACATTCTTATCACCGGCGTGCTGGAATTCTGCCTAACCGCCGGCATTCGTGGCCTGATCGTCGAGACTCATCCGAAAATCGTGACTTGGATGCATGAAACGGGCTACAAGGTGCAGCCGCTCGCTACGCCGCAAATGATCAATGAAGTGCCGGTCGTGCCCGTTTATATCGCCGCCACTCACATGGCGCTCGTTCGCCATCATGCGCTGTTCGGTATCAAGAGCAGCGTGCTAGATATAGACGATGGTCTGCTAAACCCGGTGACCCGGGCAGGCGTCCTGCTTCCCTTGGCTCACCTTAGTCGGCCTGTCGGGGGTAACGCCATGGACCTTCCGGATGTAGACTTCGAAGCGATGCGGGAATCCACGAGATCTCAGTCATAGAATAGAGCAGGATTCTGACAAGGGGCTGTGCGCAAAGGAGATCGCAGCCAGGGCTCCCTGCAAGCGGAAAAACCCGTGGGGAGCTAGTTAGTTACCGCGTCCCCGCCAGCCAGGACCTCTTTGTCACTTCCGTGGTTTCGCCTTTGCCCGCTATACGGGGCGGTTTCAGCGTCTAGCGATGAGGCTTCTATTGGGATTTGTTGAGAAGCAAGCTAAGCCGCCCTCCGGAAGTGGTATTGGCGACGACTAGGTCGTCTCTTTTGTCGCCGTTGAAGTCGCCCACCGCAACCGCAAACGGCTCTAAACCGGTCACAAAATGTGCTGCGGTTGCGAAGTTTCCGGTTCCGTCGCCTAGGAGTACGCTGACGTCGCCTCCATAGCGGTTGACAACGGCCAGATCGCGCCGCGTATCACCATTGAAGTCTCCTGTAATCAGTCTTCGTGGATCTTGGCCAGATTCAAAATCCTTGGGACTGCCAAAGCCGCCCATGCCATTGCCAATTAGGATGCTGATGGTTGTGTATCTGTCGGGGGCAAAGTCGTAATGGGTTACGGCAAGGTCTAGAATCTTGTCGCCATTAAAGTCATCTGCGACGACGGAAAATGACCCTGGACCCGAGGGAAAGTCGACAGCGCTGGCGAAACTGCCTTGTCCATCGCCCAAAAGTACGCTGACACTAGACGATCCAAAGTTGGAGGTCACTAGGTCTAGCTTCTTATCGCCATTGAAATCTCCAACCGCCACCGAACTAGAACCTGCTGTCGTCGTGAAACTCGTGGCTTTGCCAAACGCCCCCATGCCGTCGCCAAGCAGCACACTGACCGTGCCGGCGCTGTTCGCAATGGCCAAGTCGAGTATGCCGTCTCCGTTCAGATCGGCAATGGCCCCCCCGTAAGAAGTGCCGCCGGCCGCATAAGTCACCTCGTCCGCAAAGCCGCCCATGCCATCGCCCAAGCGTACGCTGACAACGCTGTCCATGGTGCTTGTCGCAACCAAATCGAGTTTTTGATCGCCGTTAAAATCACCAACTTCCACCCAGCTTGGAGCCTGACCGGCTGCGTACTGCTTGGGCATTTCGAAGTCGCCCTGCTCCTTGGCGATTAATATGCCTAAATTATAAGCTGTCATGCCAAAAGCCAAATCCGGACGATGATCGCCATTAAAATCAGCCACTGCCACCGCTGCTGGGGACTGGTTAACGGCAAAATTCGACGCAACATCGAATCCTCCATTGCCATTATTAAGGATTACTCCTATGCATTTATCAGTAGCATAGGCAATATCAATCTGCTGGTCCCCATTGAAATCGGAAATGGCCATTAAATTCGGAGAAACCCCAGATCCAAAGTTTACCTTAGGAGCAAAGCCGCCAAGGCCATCGCCAGCTAGCAGAATTATGTTGTGTGCAGTTCGATCGGTTGCTGCAATGTCGAGTTTTTGATCTTTATTGAAGTCACCAACTACCAGTGCGGAGGAATACGCTCCATGCTCAAAGTTGAACTCATTGCCAAAACCGCCGAGCCCATCTCCAAATAATATGCTGATGCTAGCCTTTTCAGGAAAGCCGTAAGAGCCGACAGCGGCAAGATCTAACTTCTGATCGCCATTGAAGTCGCCTACTGCCACAGCCAGGGGCGCCGTCTTTATTGTAATATTATTGGCAGTGCCAAAATTTCCGGTTCCATCGCCTATCAATACGCTAATCGTTGTGGCAAAGCTATTGGCGACGGCCATGTCTATTTTTTGATCGCCGTTAAAATCCCCAACAGCAATAGATTTAGGAGTTTTTCCCACCGCAAAATTTTTCACGGAAGCAAAAGCGCCGGCACCATCGCCCAAAAGCACACTGACAGTATCGTTAGTGTTCGTAACGGCAAGATCGGATTTTTGATCGCCGTTGAAATCAGCGACCATTAACGATATTGAGGTGGTTGCAAGAGTAGAAGAGATTGCATCGCCAAAAGTGCCATTTCCATTGCCTAGGTATATGCTTAATTGGTTGCTGAGGTTTGCGGCCACCGCAAGGTCGAGCTTGCCATCTCCATTAAAATCTCCGGTGGCAAGCTGCTTCGGTTCTTCCGAAATCGAAACGCTTCCAGCAGGGCTAAATTCTCCTTTGCCATTGTTCATTAGAAATTGCAGCGCATTACTTCCACCCAGCGGCACGATGATGTCAATGAATTGATCTGAATTGAAATCCCCCGTAGCAAACGAAAATATACTATTTGTTGATGAAAATATTGGATTTTGGAAATTGAATTTTCCCGCATAATAGGCATAAAGGTCATCGCGACGAACATTCTGGCCATCGGGATTCTGCACAACCACCGGTACTTTGCCCAGCGCCCCAAGTTTGGCCGGTACACTTACCGAAATGCTGTTGGACGCGGTCACGGTCACCTGCGTCGCGGCAACACCGTCGATGGTCACTGTGGCACCCGGAACGAAATTTTCACCACGTAGGCTAAGCATCGTGCCGCCCGTCGTGGGACCAAGCGCTGGCGTCACAAGGTTTAACACCGGCGGCGCCGTCGGCATCGATTCGCTCGAATCTTTTCCGCAGGCGCTTCCCAGCACCATCGAGAGAAGCAAAGGACAAACAGAGGCACGGGTAAAACTTGGCATAGTTCCTCCTTTTTAAGTGGCTTGGGATCTCTACAGTTCAGCCGCTGCCGTATGGCCTAGTGATGATTTCCAGCAAATGTCCGGAAGGGTCTTCAAAGTACAGGCCGCGCCCTCCGTCTCGAGTGTTGATCTGGCTGGCTTCGCTCTGCTCGGGATCGGCCCAGTACGGAAGATTGCGCTGCTTGATGCGTGCAAAGATCGCGTCGAAGTCGCGTTCTTCGATCAGAAACGCGTAGTGTTGGGCGCTGATTTCACCTCGAGCATTGACAAAGTCGAGCGTTACTTCGTTGTCGACTTGCACACTGAGAAAGGGCCCAAAAGCCACCGGCTGCGGCAAGCCAAAGAGCTCCGTCAGAAAAGTCGCCGAAACTCGTTTGTCTTGCGAAACGATGATCGTGTGATTCAGCTTGATTCCCATGTCTTTTTCCTCTGCGGGCTTTATCTCGTGTCGCGTTCTATGCGCTTATTTATGCGCCGCCATCATGATTCCAGCGCAAAACGCTGAAATGATAATCAGCAGAACCAACCAGATCGGAGCTTTTGATGCTTGTGGGGGCGGCACTGGCGCAGCTCGCTGTACAACCGCCTGCGCCTCTTTGGCAACGAGCTTGGCCTGATTGCTCGCAGGCTTTGCTTTGCGATTCTTGGCCTGCTTGGCCTGCTTGGAAATCTTTGGCGCCGATGGGGAGCTCAGCGCAGATTCGACCGGACGTCCCGCTGCGAGCGCCTCGACAGCATCTTTGGCTTCTTTGAGACCGACTCCGGTTCGTTCACGCCAAAGCTTGATGGCCTGAATTTTGGAATCAGGTAGCAACTTTCGTACTTCCGCTTCCAGTGCCGAATCATTTCCATTTGCAAACTTCTTCTCGGCTGCCAAAGTCGTGCTGGTTGCAAGCGAAGCGGTCGCAATCGAAATGCCAGATGCCGGGGCCGCCATCGGCACGGGTGCTGCTGCGACGGCGGGCCCAGCCGTTTTTGCGACCGGCGGCATAAAGCACTTCTGTGCTCGCTCTTGATCAAACATGGGAACATCAAAAACATAGGTTTGGGAGTCCGCAGTGGAGATCGCCAGTTCCCTTTTGTAGCCCTCAATGCGCAGGCGTATTGCGTCGCCCTCGGCAAGCTTTGCAAGGACTAGCGGCCCGTACAAAGTAGTTCGAGTGAAAGCTCGCCAGCGTCCCTGGCTACGCAGCAAGACCGTATTGCCGCTTCTTGTGCCCATTCCCCCGTAAAGCTCAAATACTTCATCAATGGAATTCACATCGACATCGCTTGGCAAATCTCTGCGCAATAAGGGAGATACTTGCATTTCGCCGCCTCCGAATGCGCTTTAGCCAGTGCATGTAAGGCCAGCGCCCTGTCATGATAATGGAATCATGCCGATTATGCACTTCTACGCGCACATCACCGATGGTAGGCTAGATAGTGAAGAGTTTTACAAAGTAAATGTTTGTGAGGGCAGGGCTGCCTAACCCGGCAGCCCGAAACGGAGGCGCTTTACCAGCCGCACTTTTGCGACTTGGTTTGCTCGGCCAGCCAGGCGCTAAGCGGCTGATAATATTCGAGCATCGCGTCGGCATCGATTTGATCGGTTCCGGCGATGGCGCGCAGTGCTTCCTGCCACGGCCTACTGGCGCCCATTTGCAGCATGGCTTTTAAGCGGTCGCCGGCGGCTCGGTTGCCGTACACCGAGCATTTATAAAGCGGTCCATTATGTCCGGCAGCCTGACACAGGGCGCGGTGAAACTGGAATTCCAAAAAGCGCGCCAGAAAATAACGCATATAAGGCACGTTGGCCGGAATGTGATACTTGGCCGCCGGGTCGAAATACTCTTCACCCCGTGCGGTGGGCGCGGACACGCCTTGGTAGCGCGTGCGCAATTCCCACCAGGTTTTGTTATAAGCCTCGGGCGGGACCTGGCCGCTAAATACCTGCCAGCGCCATTGATCAATCAGCTTGCCAAACGGCAGAAACGCAACGCGTTCCAGCGCATCGCGCAGTAGAAAAGCTACGTCGTCGCTGGGCGATTCACTGACTTGATCGAGCAGGCCGATCTTTTTTAGATAAGCGGGCGTTATCGATAGCGCGATGGCATCACCGATGCCTTCATGAAAGCCGTCATTGGCCCCGGATTGAAACAGCGGCGGCAGGTGGCGATAGTACCAATAGTAGTAGTTATGACCGAGCTCATGATGAACAACGCGGAAGTTTTCCTCATCAGGCTCTATGCACATCTTAAGGCGCAGATCGCCGCGCGCGCTCAGATCCCAAGCGCTGGCGTGGCAAACGACGTCGCGATCGCGTGGCCGTACAAACATCGAACGCTGCCAAAACGTATCCGGCAGCGGATCTAGGCCCATCGAAGTAAAGAAATTCTCGCCGTACTTTACCACTCCCTGCGGAGTGGTTTTTTTGGTACGCAGCGCCACTCCGATGTCCAGCGTGCGGCCTTTTCCGGGAGGCGCCAGCAGCGTATACAGATTGCCCCAGTGCTGCGCCCACATATTGCCAAGCAGATGCGCCGGAATCGGTCCATCCGCCGGAACGCGCTGACCATAGACGGCATGCAGACGCATGCGCGTATAGCAATGCAGGGATTTGTAAAGCGGCTCGACTTGATTCCACAGCCGCTCGATGTCTTTTTCAAATGCTTCGGGCGGCATGTCGTATTTGGCCCGCCACAGCGCGCCAGTATCGGCGTAGCCCTGCGACCGTGCACCTTTGTTGGCCAGGGCGACATAGCGGGCATAAGGAGTGCGCAGTTCCTTGGCTTGCTCGTGCCAGCCCTGCCAGGCGCTTAGCAGTTCGTCATAACTGCGGCTTTGGCGCAGAATCCGTTCCAGATCATCCAAGTTCAGACATTTGGCCGGCGCCGCAGGAGCTTGTCCCGCCGCGGTGGGCTTGGACGGGCAATACTGGGCCTTGCCGTAATGGCCTTCCATGGTCGCGGCAATGCGCGCAAGCTCGGCGCGCTCGGCAGGATCGGGGGGCGCGGCCAGTACTTGGCTATTCTTCAGATTGTCGAACTTGCGCCGCATTTCGGCGGGCAGTGTCAGTCCATCAAAGCGACTGGCTTCTTTGATTTTTCGCGCTTCGAGCTCCATTACTTGCTCGCCGGCTTGCGCGTTCAATGTCTCGGTGTCGTAAGTAATGTAGGTGTTTTGCAGAAAGCCCAGCCGCTCGCGCTGATTCCAGGCTTGCCGCAATTCCGCCTGCGTATGTTCAAGAAAGTTTCGCGCTTCTTCAACCGTGGGGCCGGCGGGGGCGGCAGGCTTTTCCGGGGCCACGGAGCTGACCGGAACCGGATCCTGGCGCAACGGCGCGATGGGTTCACAGGGCGTGCAGGTCATCTGCGATCCGCAAACTAGGAGCGCTGCCGCTTGTAGCGATGTGAAAAGGATGGAAGGCTTTGGTTTGGGAGCTTGTTGCATGTGCGCCCTATAGCATGAATTTTTGGGCGCTTTTAGATGTTGTTTGCTGATTCATTCGTGGCCTTTCGCTCGAGCTGCAGCAGCTCGATTCCAAATACTGAATTCCTCATCGTCGTCGAACCCTTTCCTTTTTTGGTGCGTGGTTCTCTTTGGATTGAACGAATGTGCGATCCCGTTCTGATCCCACTTACGCGATCAGTCGGGGACCGCGATTGAGACGTGCTCCGATACTTTGCTAAAGCCGTCGCCGCTGCGCAAAAGGATCGAGAGGATCCGCACAGGCAGCGTCGGCTGCTCTGGCAGGCTCAGACTGCCGTTCCATGCCGCCCAGGCTAAAGACGAGGCAATGCCGGTGTGCACGCCGCCGCGCCGACTGACTCGAAGCTTGCTGGGCTTTCCCTGGCCGGTGAAGCGCTGCACCGCGGGACCGCTGGCGATCCACTCCTTTTCGGAAGTGCCAATGAGCAGCACGTCTTGGCGATTCGCAAAATCCACCGGAAAATGCTCGACGGGCCCCGTGGAAATTAGCGCTGCGATGGCAACGTCTGGCGCTGAATTTTCCGGGATCTCGACGGGAAGCGGCCAATCTGTCGCGAAGGCGCGCTCGTCGGGAACTGCGATCGAGTAGTGCGCAACGCGAATCTCCCACCCGGTCGCGGTCTTGCTGAGCACCTCGCTCATGCGAAACCACACCGTCTTGTCGATGCCGGCTCCCTGCAACTTGTACTCGATGCGATCCGCGACCCAGGCGGCCCGTCCGTCCGGCGCGATTCCAATGTGCAGCCGCGTCGAGCGATACTCGCGTCGCAGCTCCGCCGCCATTCGCGTACCTGCCGACTTGTTCATCCGTGTCAGCACGGTATCTCGACCCAGCATGACTTCGCCGGGATCCGTGCCAATTAGGAGCACGTCCGGCGAGAACGCCGTTGCCCACGCCGTAAGATCGCCGCGCTCGATGGCGGCATACTGACCGCGTACAAGTGTCTCGATCTCGACCTTGGCCGTCGTCGCTTGAGCATCCGGCAACGGCTTTTTTGCGGCACACCCCGCAGCGAGCGGCAGCAGGGCGAGCAAGAATGAAAAGAACCTGGACCGCGTACTCATTTTCGGACTTGTATCACGTCCGGCGGATTTCTCCTCGCTACGGTGAAAAAATACGCAGCGTGAGCTTAGCGGTCTAAAACGGCGAAAAATTCGTAGTGGGCATCCGTGGGCTCTGCGGCTTGGCCGCTTAGCAACTGGCGTGCACTTTGTACGGCTGCGGCATTGCCCAAAAGCACCAGCACATCATCGGCCCGTAGCCGTTCTTGCGCGCTTGGGGCGGTCTCGCTGCCGTTTTTACGCTGCACGGCCAGAACCGTGGCCCCGGTAAGCCCGCGCAGGTTCAGTTGGGCCAGCGTTTTTCCCACGCAGGGATCGCTTGGTGCAACGCGATAGGTGGTCCACGTCCCGAGTCCGCTCAAAAGCTCGGAAAGCGCTGGCGAGGACTCACTGGAATCATGGTCGGAATCCGCAGAGTGACTTTGTTCGGCCAAAACCTCGACGATGGCCTGCGCACCGGCGCGCGCATGGCCAAAAAGGTTTGTCGTACTGCGCCAAAAGGCGACGCCAAAAATCGCGACCAGCCCGACAAAGAACAGCACTCCAAGCAGCCAGGGCAAAGAGGGCAAAAACAATTGGGTCAGCGCGAAAAGCGGAGCTCCGGCGACTAGCAGCACTAAAATGTGCAGCGTTAGCGCCAGCGCGCGCCGCGGCGCGGCCCCAAGATCCGCGGTATTTGGCTGCGGGGGTGCAATGACCCGCGCTGCCAGCTCTTGTCCGAGCCGTCCCGAGGTTCGCACGAGTCCGACCCAAAAAGGAATTGAGAAGACGAGCGCCAGTCCGGCCAGAATGATTCCGGAGATAAAAGGTCCCATGCGCAAGGCCTGTTCGATGATGGCTTGCAGACGGCTGGCGCCAATTCCTGCTCCGATGTAAAGACCGGCCAGGCAGACGTCGTCCACCAGAATCAGCGCGGCCAGCCGCCGAGCTGCCGAGCGTTCGCCGGGGCGTTGGCTGCGCAAGCGCTCTACCCAGGCGGCATACATCGTTAGAAAATGCTGCAAGGGATGCGGCAGCCGGCGGTCTAGATACGTGGCCACCGGCAAGGAGGCACGCATTTGAAATGGCGTCAAAAGTGCGGTAATCACCGAGACGCCGACCGCCACTGGATATAAAAACTCTCGCGTCGCCCCCTGGGCTGCGCCAAGACCGGCCAGGATGAATGAGAACTCGCCGATCTGGGCCAATGCCATCGCCGCCTGCACCGAGCCGCGCAGGCTGTGGCCGGTCAGCAATGCGCCGAGGCTAACGCCAGCGATTTTGCCGCCAATGACTACGCCGGTCAAAAGCGCTCCTTCGCGCCAATAGCTCAAAAGAATCTTTGGATTGATGGACATGCCCACCGAAACAAAAAATATGGCTCCGAATAAATCGCGCAGCGGATGCAAAAGCGGCTCAATGCGTTTGCTGGCTCCTGATTCGGCCACGAGCGAGCCGCAGATGAACGCGCCGAGTGCCACCGAATAGCCAAAAGCCTGCGCCAAAAGCGCCACCGCAAAGCACAGCCCGATGCACAAAAGCAAAAGCGTTTCGGCGCTGCCGCGCTTGGCCACGGTGCGCACGAGCCGCGGAATCAGCAAAATTCCGACGGCCAAAAGCCCCAGCAAAAATGCCACGAGACGGGCTGCGGTTCCCAAAAGCGCCCCCGCCGACAGCGAGCCCGTGGACAAAGTGGTCAGCGCCGCCAAAAGCAAAATGGCCATCAGATCTTCAAACACGAGAATTCCGAACACCAGCTCGACATGACCGCGCTCCATGCGCTGTTCGGAAAAACTTTTGGCGATGATCATGGTGCTTGAGATCGAAACGATGGCGCCGGTAAAAATCGCTTCCAGCGGCTGCCAGCCGAGAAGCCGGCCGACAAAGTAGCCTAGCCCCATCATGGTGCTGACTTCGATGATCATAATGAGGCCGGCGGTCGGTCCGACGCGCACCAGTTTGCGCAGGCTGAAGTCAAGACCCAGAGAAAACATCAAAAGCGTCACCCCCAATTCCGAAAGCGTCTTGACCACAGCGGTATCCGCGACGAGCGGAATCGGAATATAGGGGCCGACCACCAGGCCGGCCAGCACGTGTCCAAGCACCACCGGCAAGCGCAGCCGCGCAAACAGCACGGTCATCACAGCGGCCACGCAGATCACGGTGGCCAGCGCTTTTAGAAAAGTATGCCCGTCCATTAAGTTCTCCGGGGGTTTTTGACGGCGGCAGTGTCAGGACGCGGCTGGGGCGGAATTTGCGCACCACAGCGACGGCAGGTAACGCTGTGCTTGGTGACGATGACTGGAACTGTCTGGCGGTGCCCGCAGCGTGGACATGTACGTTTGCGTCCGATCATACCAGCGGCACCATGAATCGGGCTGGCCATAGAAGCCTCCTGCGCGTGGCGTAATTATAATCGGAAAAAAGCAGAGGCTACTTCCGCCGCTCAATCGACCAGCTTTTCGACTCCGGTTTTGATCCCGTTTTTGCCGGTCGAGTTTGCGCCCTTGCGCCCTGTGCCTCCGGATCGTCCGCTGCCCCCGGTGCTCGACCGACCGGGTTTTTTCTCTGGCTCTAGCTTCTCGTCCAGATTGGCATCCGCATTGCTGTCAAGCTGTACGAGCTTCTCGGCATGATCTTTGAGACGCAATTTGATGTCGAGCCGTCCGGGAGATTTGGGCTGCTCATGGATCCAGGGGGTCGTTCCAAGCAATTTGTCGTCGCTGCCTAGTACTTGCGCGCCGGACGGCCGAGTGCGAATGACGAAATGGACGAGCGGCACGGCCATGCTGACGACTTTTTCTTCCCCCGCAGAAGACGCATCTTTGGCAGAAAGCACGGGGCGGGGCACGGGCGTATGCAAGCTTTTCCAAAGGCCTATGCCCAAAACAAAAGTCACGACAAAGGTCGCGGCCGGAATGAGCAGCCGCGTGCGGCGGTTTCCGCGCGGCATGGGATTTTGCTGACCGCTAGATAGGCCCAGCGTGGAAGCCTGCGCCGCCCCGTCGCTTTTTGCCGCCTTAGAGTCACTGGCGTCGGCCGCGGCGTACAGTCCCGACGACATCGCTCCAGGCAGCGTTGGCAAAGCCCCAGTCGAATTGCGCACCGAAAGCTGTTCCAGGACCGTCTGCACCTCGGCCATGCTCGGCCGATCTTCTTTCTTTTTGGCAAGCAGCCGATGCACCAGATTGCATATATCTTCGGAAACTTGCGGCGCCAGCTCGCGCAAAGGGCGCGGCTGCTCGTAAATATGCATGGCCAGCACTTCTCCCGCCGCTCCGGAAAAAGGCGGCTGACCGGCCAAAAGCTCGTACAAAAGCACGCCCAATGAATAGACATCGGCCTTGCCGTCGATGACACTGCCGCCGCCGCGGCACTGCTCAGGCGCCATGTAGCGCGGCGTGCCCATCACCACGTCGGTGGCGGTCTTGGGACTTTCGTCTCCATCGGCGTTTGGCAAAACCTTGGCAATGCCGAAATCCAGTAGCTTTATGCGCTCGCGCCCCGGAATGTCACTTTCCGGGTCGGGCACGAGCATGATGTTGTCGGGCTTCAGGTCGCGGTGTAATACATTTTTTTCGTGCGCCGCCGCCAGCGCCGCCGCAAGCTGACGAGCAATGCGCAAAATATCGGCAATGCCAAGCGGCATGCGCTTGATGCGCCGGTTCAGCGTCTCGCCCTTGAGAAACTCCATCACCAAATAAGCGGTGCCGTCTTCAATCTGTCCGTAGTCAGAGACCTGCACGATGCCCGGATGATCGATGAGGTTGACGGCGCGAGCCTCGTTGAAAAAACGCGCCGTAATCTGCGGTTCCAGCGCATATTTGCGGTGCAAAACTTTCAGCGCCACGCGCCGTTCGATCGGCTCCTGTATCGCTTCCAGGACGGCGCCCATGCCGCCTTCTCCGATCTTGCGCACGATGCGATATGGGCCTATCCGCTCGAGGGTCACTCTTCGGCTTCCAGCAGCCACTATACCATCACGCAAGGGGCGGTGTCTTGTGCCGTAATCTCCATTCGTTATGCTAGGGTAGCCCCGCATGCAGCCCGCCTCTCCTCGGTCGGACCGCCAAACTTCATTGGCGCATTTCGGCTCCTTATCCGCGTGGTGGCTACGCAGTGTATTGGCGGCGCTATTTCTACTGCTTGTCGCCTTTGGACTTTATGGCGGCGGCGGCCCTTTTGTCTGGGGTCACTACGGCTATCATGCCGGCGAATACTCGACGCGAGCGCGTCACACGCTGCGTCATCACGAAATTCTGCCGAGCAACTCTCCGGGCTGGTCCAAACCCGAGCGTACGTCCTACTACCTTCATCATCCGATTCTGACGCACCAGCTAGTGACCTTGACCATGCTGGTTTTGGGCCAGCGCGAAGTGACCGTACGCGCCGCGGCGCTTTTGGCCAGCGCTTTGGCTTATAGTCTATTTGTCAGCTTATTGCGCCGGCATTGGGGTTGGTGGCAAGCGGTCCTTGGCGGGGCGCTGTTTGTGCTTGTGCCCATACATGTATGGTTCGCACCACATATTGACGTTGGCATTCCCGGCATCGCCTGCATGCTGGGATTTTATTTGGGGTATCTAGACTGGATACAAAGCGGGCGCTGGACAGCCGGCTGCGGCGCGCTTTTTTGCATGATGATGGCCGGGCTTTTCGAATGGAGCCCTTATTTGGCAGCCATTTTGCCGGGTCTGCATGCTTTGTACTTGGGATTGCGCCGGCGCGGTCGCTTTTTGGCCTGGGTTTTACTGTTCATCGGGGCGGGGCTTTTGCCGCTGCTTTTGCATGGCGCCATCGTGTGGAAAACGGCACATCTAGCCGAAATGCGCGAGTCCTACCAGCTTCGTTCCGCCGGCCCGAGCTGGGCGCAGACTTGGCAGGGCATTTCGGAAGGAGCGCACGAACTTTTTGGCCGCCCGCTTTTGTGGGCGATAAGCGCCTGGCTCTTTTTGCTGATTCTGCGGGCGTTTCGCCGTCGGCTTTTGCCGCGCGACCTCGTTGCCGTCTCGTTCGCGTTTGCGCTTGTCAGCTATACGCTGCTTTTGCGCAACGGCGTTCTTATCCATCTTTATCGTTTGCTCTATGGCGGGGTGCTGTCCGCAATCGCCGGCGTCGAAGTGGTTGCGGCGGTGTATGCGGCAAGCGGCTGGCTGTGGCAGAAGCGGCCGAATTTGCCAAAGCTTGTCGCGGCCAGCGCGGCGCTGCTTTTGTGCGGCACCACCGCGCCGCTTTCCTGGCGGGCGCTTTTGCAAAGCCGGCTCTGGGGCGGCGTGCCGCTTTTGCCGACTTACAATCCCGAATTGCATCCGCGAGCTTTTCTGCAGCGCGTACTCGCCTCGACCACGCCCGCGGATCGTATTTATAACCATGCCAGTTTCATCATTCGCAAAGATCTGTACTTTGATTTGGATCGCAATGTGATCGCCACGCCAAGCCTGACCTGGTTTCTGGCGCTCCCGGCAAAAGAGCACGAAAATTCCGTCCTGATTCTCATGGAACCCCTGCGCAATCCCCAAGAGCAGACTCTTTTGAACCAGCTTATCCACCGCTATGCCGTCTGGCGCGTGTACGAATACACCATGGTCGATCTGCGCAATTCCACGCCGCTGCTCCATCAAGAGTGGCTTTTGCCCACGCCGCCGCGCAGCTTGTGGCAGCGCTACTGGGAGGGGCCTTATGCCCATCCGCGCATTGGTGCGATAAAACGCTGAACTTTGCCGCGGGCCCATACGTGCTATAAGAGCCGCCATGTCGAACACCGCAACTGACTATAGCGGGCACGGCGGAACCGCCGGGCACACCAAGCTTGATGGCGTGCTGGCCGCTGCGGAGCGCCGCTTCGCCGGCGATCCCGAGCGTGCCGAGCTTATCGCCCGTACTCGCCGCTTCAAAGCCAGTTGGATCGAGCTGGCCGAAGCCCTGACCGCCTGCCAGCGCAACCAGCGCTACACCGCCTGGGGCTATTCCTCTTTTGAGGAATACTATCGCAAAGAACTGCACCTGAAGACTTCGACGGTCAACAAGCTCGTCGGGACCTATGCTTTTTTGCGCAAATCGGCGCCGGAAGTGCTGGAACGCGACGGCATCGTGCACGAATTTCCCAGCCTGCCAAACATCGAGTTTTTGCGCCGCGCCGAACAAGCCGCGCAGCAAGGACAGGTTTCAACCGATATACTGGCCGAGGTACGCCGCGCAATCATCGACGACAACCTGCCCGCAGGAAAGGTCAATCGGCAATTCAAAGAGACGCTGTTTCCATCGGACATCGAAATGGAACAGCAAAAGCGGCGTCGCGAAACCATCCGCTTGGCCCAGCGCCTGACCGAGACCCTGGCGGTGCTGGAAGGCAGCGTCCCGCCCGAAGTGCTGGCGCAAGTGCAGGCCGCCATCGATCGTCTTTTGGCCGCCGTTCCCGAGGAACCGACAGCTCCCGCACAAGCCGCGTGATACGTTCCGTTTTCGTGCAAACTTCCCGTCTGTGGGGGGCGCTAGTGACGTTTGCCGTGGTTCTGCTTTTGCATCAAAGCGGCCTGACGACACCTGAGCGCTCGCGCTTTGATCAAGCGGCACGGCAAGCGCTTGCCGCCGGAGAGCTGCATCTAGGCAATCTGGGGCGTTTGACCCCAGGCCTTCTCGTGCAGGCGCTGCGCCGGCATTTTACCGACGAAGATGATATGAACCGCTACCGCGCCTATGCGCGGGCGCTGCGCGGGCAAAGTTATTCCAGCTATTACGTGCGGCCCATCGCGGTCTGGCGCTCGACCTTTGAACGCGCCGTCGAGGAACCTGAGCCCGAAGCGTTTCCGCTTATCACACCGGAGCAGCCGCTGCATCCCTACAGCGATTACTCCGTCGAGTATCCTCCGGGGTTTTTTCTGTTCGCACTGCCTCCGGCGCTGCTTAGCGATTCGCCGCGCGCCTATCACGCGCTATTTGTCGGCGAAATGGGGCTGCTTTTATTTTTGGCGCTGCTTTTGTGCCGCAAACTGGGCGCGGCTTTGCCAGGGCCTTCTACCTCGCGGCTTTTGGCGACGGCGGCGACGGCGATATGGCTGCTTGGGACCGTTGTCACCCACCGCTATGATGCCGCGGTGGCGTTGTGCATCGTGCTGCTTAGCCTGGCGGTGGTGCACGAGCGTCCGATCGGGTACGGCGCGGCAATGGCCTTGGCGGTACTGACCAAAGGGGTGCCGCTTTTGCTTGTGCCTTTGTGGGCGGTCTATTTGCTGAGCACGCGGTCGGTTACAGCCTCTTTGCGGGCGCTTTTGCGAGCGTTTGCCATGGGCCTAGTTTTGGCGCTGCCGCTTTTGTTTTGGGCCGGTAAAGATGCCCTGTCCGCGGTGCGCTATCACACGGCGCGGCCGCTGCAAATCGAATCAACCTGGGCCGCGCTGCTTGGCCTTTTTGGTCATCTTGAGTCGCTGCACTCTTTTTGGCCCGAACCGCTGCGCGTCGTCTACACCTACGGGTCGATCAACGTGCTTGGCCCTGGTGTGCGCGCGCTGGCGGCCTTTTCGACGCTGGCCCAAGTTTTTGCGCTGTTCTTCAGCTATTTTGCATTCTGGCGGCGTTTGCGCGCACCGCAGTACAGAAAGTCCTCGCAAAATCGAGCGGAAGTCCTGCACGCTGCGACCTTGCTATCGCTCGTTGTGTACATGATCTTTGGCAAGGTCTTTAGTCCGCAGTATTTGGTCTGGCTGCTGCCGCTTGGGCTGTGGCTGTCCTTGCGCCGCGGCCCCAAAGCGCTTTTCATGCTGCTTTTGGTCTTGGGAATGACGCAGATCATCTACCCGCTTGGCTATGTGCTGGTCTGCAAACAAGAGCCCTGGACCTGTGTGCTGATTTTGCTGCGCAACGGACTTTTGCTGGCCTGGGCCCTGTACCTGTTCCTTGACTTACGCCCAAGGACGCTGCCATGGTGGCGCATATGAATCGCTCGGTGTCTTTTACATGGCTTGATGTTTTCGCCGAACAGCCGCACGGCGGCAATCCCCTGGCGGTGTTTGACGGCGCAGCGATTCCTGAAGCGGCTCTATTGCCGCTGACCCGTGAACTCAGCTTGTCGGAAACGACATTTTTCTATCCGCCGACGCGGACCGAACAAGCCGATGCTCGAGTGCGCATCTTCACCCAGGCCAAAGAAGTTCCATTTGCCGGCCATCCGGTGCTTGGCACCGCCTGTGCGCTGCTATTTTCCGGGCGCTTGCCCTGGCAGTCGCCAATGACCACGGTGCGTTTGGAAGTCGGCATTGGCATCGTTCCGGTCACCGTCGAAGGCAGCGTCCAGCCCGAGCGGGCGCGCTTTTCGCACAGCCGCATCGGCGTCACCGCGTCACCCATCGTCGATCAGCGCTTGGCTTTTGTGCCTCCGGCGCTTGGGCTGGCTGCCGAGCGACTTGGCGCGCGCATCACCGTAGACGGCAAGGATCGCGGCCTGTCTCCGCAAGTGGTCAACGGCGGCGCTTTGCAACTGATGGTTCCTTTGCAGTCAAGCGAGGACATCAACGATATATCGGCCAGCTACAACGACGTTGTCGTCGCCGAGCGCCTACTCGGCGCCGAATTAGGGCTTTTGGCCTTTGGCTTTTTGAATTCGGTGGCACCGCCCCCTAGTCAGCCGCTGCAGGTACGCGCGCGCTGCTTTGCGCATGATTCGCCGCGCGAGGATCCGGCCACCGGCAGCGCCGCCGCCGCTCTGGCCGTCTATCTGCACCATCATCAGGTGCTGCGTCCGGGACAGATTCTGGAAATCGATCAAGGTCCGCCTCGCGGCGAAATCGACGGAGCTCCTGGCCGCCGCAGTTTGCTTCGCGCCTCTTGCGATGGCAAATCGGTACAGGTCGAAGGCCGCGTGCGCGAAGTACTGCGCGGCGATGTTTTGTTGCGCGTATAAGGACCTAGTTCTTTGATTTTTTCCTCCACAATTCCGGTGCGCTTCGGCGATGTAGATCACGCGGGAATCGTCTATTACCCGCGCTTTTACATCTATTTTCACGAAGCCTTTGAAGACTTCTTCAACCAAAACGGCTGCTCTTACAAAGATGTGATTGATCGGCAGCGACTCGGTTTTCCGACGGTACACATCGAGTCCGATTTTAAAAAGCCGCTGCGTTATGGCGACTCGCTGCGCATCGAGCTGTCCGTGACCAAGCTGAGCAAAAGCTCGGTGACCATGTGCTACATGGGGTACCGCCAAGCCGACGGTCTTTTGTCGGTCAAAAACGCGACCACAGTGGCCTGCATCAACTTAGACGACTTCGTATCGTGTGAGATTCCGCCGGAACTGCGGGCGCTGTTTACGCGGTTTCTGCAATGACAAAGGTCGCGCCGCAGCGTGCCGCAACCGTTCTGGTTCTGCGTGCATTTCACGACGAGATACAGGTTTTGCTGGTACGGCGCGGCGCGCGCGCCAGCTTTATGGCCAACGCCTATGTATTTCCCGGCGGACGCGTTGACACGGAAGATGCGCTTTTTGCAGAAGCCGACGCCACCCGCCGCTGCGCCGCCCGCGAGCTGCATGAAGAGGCCGGTCTTGTTGTCGCGAATCTGCAAGAGCTGGTCTATTTCGCCCGTTTTGTAACCCCCACGGCCGAGCCGCGGCGCTTTGACGCCGATTTTTTTCTATGGGCGCTGCCAACGAATCAATCGCCCAAGGTCGATGCGCAAGAAGTCTTTGATTTGCGCTGGTATACGCCCGAAGCTGCCCTTGCCGAGTACGCCAATGGCCAGCTTCACCTGCCGCCACCGACCGTCTGCGCCCTAGAGGATTTGCAAGCCGAAGTGCAGCGCCTTTGTGAAGACGGCGTCGCAAAAGAATCGCTGCTTAACGCGCTGCTAAAAGCCTGCGCGCAGCGTCGGCCTTATACGATTTTGCCGCGCCTGGGGGCGACCGCGGACGGTAGCCTGGAAATCCTTTTGCCCTGGGATGAAGAGTACGCCAGCCTGAATAGCGATGACGCTAGCGCGCCCACCTTAGGCTTGGCGGAGGGCGCTGCCCCAGTCTCCCATCGCATCTGCCGCACCACGCTCAGCGCACAAGGCATCTGGAAGTTTCGGCGCTGCTGAGAAGATGTTCCAAGACGCTGCCTAGCTCTCCATCGTAATTGATAAACTCCATCCTCATGCAGCTTTGGCCGGGGCACCGAGGCGTCGCAAGACGACCAGCGTTACGTCATCAGAAATCACCGCCTGTCTGAGCGAGCTCAAAAGAGCAACAATGAGTGCGGCGCTCGTCTGCGCTTTTGCACAGGACTCTTCGAAGAGCTTCACCAGGCCTTTGCTTTCGAGCAGGCGCCCTTCTACCCTGGCTTCCGTATATCCATCGGTAAAAAGGAGGAGCACGTCATTCGCTTCAAGCCTAAGCGTATTGTCTGCCAAGAGCTCGGTAATATCTCCATCGAGCACCCCGAGCCATACGCCCTGAGTTTCGACACGCTCTACCTGCTGGCTCGCTGCGCGGTAAATGAGCAAGTCCTGATGCAGGCCCGCGTAGCGCACGGTGGCTCCCTCGATGCACAGGGCCGTAATGGTCATGTAATGACCACGCCCAATCTGCTTAAGATTGTTGTCCACTGCATCGTTTACAAGACCCAGCAGGTGGCGCGGTGTCAACGGCGCTTGCGTGCGTTCCAAGGTCAGGGCCACGGCGCGCAACGCTGTCTGAATCATCATCATGCATAGCCCCGCCGGAACCCCATGTCCTGATACATCTCCGATAAGCACCCAGTCCTGCGTGCCGCGCCGAAACACATCGTAGTAATCGCCCCCGACCTGCTCGGCTGGACGCATCACTGCAGCCAAATCGTAACCGGGAATCTCGGGTTTTTGCGGCAAAAGGACGGTCTGAATTTTCTGTGCCAGATCCATCTCGCTCCACAGCTCTTTCAATGCCTTGTCCAAAGCTGCAGTGCGCTCCGCCACGCGAGCTTCCAGGCCGATGTTTGCAGCCTGTAGGTCGGCATAAAGTCGCGCGTTTTCCAGCGCTACGGCGCTTTGGGAGGCGAGCACGGCAAGTAGGCGAATGCGCGCAGCGGGAAAGGCACTGGCATTCTGGTGTTCCAAGTATAGGATGCCGCCGAGCCGCCCCTGATGAAGCAGGGGCACGGCAATGACGGAGCGAATAGCGGCGGCCAGGAGGTGGGGATCTTCCGCAAAGCGGTTGTCACTGGGTACATCGCCAAGCACGAGCGGCTCTCGACTGCGCAGCACGTACTGAATGACTGATTGCGCGATGGGATGCATCGAGGAATATGGCTCGGCCAGGCCCGTGCGTACTTGGGAATTCGAAAGTAGGGCCGCAACCGTTTGCTCTTCAGCGGAGATCAGAATCAGAGCAGCGCCCTGTGCACCGGCATTTTCCCGCAATAGCTGCATAAGCTCTGCGACTACGCGCTGTGCGTCGAGCTCATGGGTGAGAGCCTGGGCAGCACGGATGGTCGTATCCAGATCAATCGCTATATCCCCCGTGGTTCGGGTGGTGCTGCTATAAGACTCGGTGGTTGTCTGCTCTGTAGGATGCTCTTTGGCAGGGGCACGCAGTATGGGATATGTCTGTTCCAAGAAGGAAACGAGAGCCAGCGCATTCCAGCGCGTATAGGCATCGCGAGCATCCTGCAGGTAAAGACCCGCGACACGCTCGCGGCCAGCCTGCAAGTAGAACTCAGCGCAGAAATGCGCTGCCAGGGCTTCGATGTGCAAAAAGCGTTCTTTTCGGGCCAGGGCAATGGCCTCATCGTACTTGGCCATCGCTTCATCGTTCTTGTTTCGCAGGCGGGCGTGTTCGGCCTCTAGAAGATGAAGCTTGTGCAGGAAATTCTCCACGCAGCCATCCGCGAAGCAGCGAACGCGCTCGATCGCATGATCCAGCGTGGCCAGCAGGGACTGACGTTGTTCATTCGAAAGCGTGGCAACACAACACTTCGCAGCGGCCAGCCCACGCCACAGCGGAATGTCCGTGACAACCGGAGTTCCAAAAGCCGCGGGGCGGAAGCGTTCCGCCTCTTCGGCCCGCTCGAGGGCCCGAGCCGACTCGCCAAAAGCCAGAAAAAGATGCGCCTCCTGGATGCGCGACGCTTCTGCCAGGGCGCCGTCTCCTATCGCAAGAAAGCTGCGCGAATTGGGAGTGAGCCACTCCGCCTCGGCGGAAGGGCGAAAGTTTTTCGGATTACGCAGAAAATCCAAATAGCCGGCTATCGACGCAAGGATGCTCTTTCCAGCGGCATCGCCGGCCCGCTGCATCAGGTCCCGCAAGCTGGCCTCTCGAGCTGCCACGTATTCGAGCGGCCGGCCGGCCCAAAGGTCGATGAAACAGAGTTCGGTGCTTAGCACCGAGCTCGTCCCTTGAAAGGAGCCGGAGGCCCTTGCGACCTGCAGCGCTGCTTGACAGTATTTTCGATTTTGCTCGACCGGATGTTCGTACGATCCAAAGGTCGCGCGTAACGCAGAGCACTCTGGAAAGAACGGCGAGGACAGGCGCTGGGCCGCCTCTACACCTTCCTGCGTCCAGCGCACGGATCCGCGGTAGTCGCCCAGAAAGGCCGACCGACAGCTGGCAATGGAGCCGACGAAAAGCGGAACCGAGGGAGTGAGCGTTGCCCTCTCGATCGTGCGTTGGACATTGCGTACGAGCCCGAGCACCGCCAGGGCGGGGCGGCCGCCCATTCCAGCACACGCCAGCATGGCATTCTGAAGCGCGTCACAGAGCAGGAGCTCGGGAGAGAAGTCGGCCGCCATGCTGCGAAATCCTTCCGGATTGGCGTCGAGCCAGATATCGCAGGCCTTTATTCCCTGCAACGCCTCGCCGAAGCACGCCTCGATGCTATCAGGGTAGTGAATTCCCTGCTCTTCCAATGCTATACGGCCCAGCCGCTCACCTTCCCCGTACTGTCCCGAGGCCAGACATGTGCGCACCCGCAGTTCCTGGGCTGCCAGGCACGGCACGGCAGGCAACGGCAAGGCCAAGAGCACCGCGGCTCTCTTGTGCACCGCGTCAAACTCCCGCAGCATATAATCCGCTTCCATCTGCTCTAGCGTGAGCTCGATCGAGAGCTCGCGCTCCTCTTCCCAAGCTCGCTTTCCGAGCAGCGCCATTGCCTGCTCTACCAGCGTTGCTTGTAGGCGATACGAAGCATTCACCTTAGCGGCCTTGGCCGCTTGCAGATTCAGCCGCGCTAGCGCGCAGCGTTCGCTTTCACCGTCGAGCGCAGCCGCTCCCAGATTCAGGTGCCGCGTCAGCTCCAGAAGCTTCTGGCTCGAGCCTCCCTCGCGCGCAAAGACTGCCTGCAAGCGGCGTCCGATCTGGAGGTGCGTTCGAGCGCGCTGTTCCGGCGCAATCCGCTCATAAAATGCCTCCTGCACACGGTCATGTGAAAAGCGATAGCTGGCATGAAGTTCGCGGCGTGACTGGCTCTGCGCCAGCGCTTGCGCCTCCCGGTACTGCCCATCGATGGGAATTACCAACCCGCGAAGCAGGGCCGGCTGTAGCTCCTCCGCCACCTGTGCCAGCGCAAGCTCCGAGAGGATGGCCAGTTCTCCAAAGTCGAAGCTGTGCCCGGCGCACGCCGCTTGTCCGAGCAGAGATTGCGTGCGTGCCGGTAGATCCCCTACCTGGCTGCGCATCAATTCGACGACGTTGTCGGTCACCGCGGCAGCCGCTACCCCGTCCTGATCCCATTCCCAAGCGCCGCTTTCCAGATTCCGTTTTACCCGCTTCTTTCGATATAGCGCCAAGAGAAGCTGTTCCAAGAAGAAGGGATTCCCCTGTGTTTTGCTCCAGAGCACTTGCGAAAGCGGCGCGACATGCGCTGCCTCCGCTGAAAGGGTTATGGCAAGCCAGGTTTGCACCGCGGACTTTTCGAGCGGTCCTAGGTGCAGCCGCGTCATTGCGACGCCGCTCTGTTCTACGGCATCGATGAGTCCCCAGAGCGGGTGATGCGGCTCTACCTCGTTGTCCCGGTAGGCTGCAATCAGCAGCAGGTGCTGACGTCCTACATCGCTCAAAAGCGTCTTGAGCAGTTCCAGAGATGCCGGGTCGATCCACTGCAGATCATCGAGAAATAGCACGAGCGGGGGCGAGGCCTCGGTCACCGCTCGTATAAAATCGATCCAGGCCAGCTTGAGGCGGTTATAGCTCATCTCGGTCGGCACGATGGGCAGTGCTGGAATGGGGCCGAGTAGCCATTCGAGCTCTGGCACGAAGTCGGCAATGACGCGCGCCAAAGGTCCGAGCTTCTGCTCGATGCGATTGCGCCAGGTGTCAAACAGCGCCTTGGGACTGGCAGCTAGACTGCGCATGAGCCCACTTACAGCTTGTGACAGCGCAGCATAGGGAATGGTACGCCCTAGCTGATCGTGCTTTCCGGACAGCAGGAGACCACGTCCGACCTTGGCAATGTCGCGATAGACCGCACGGACCAGGGCCGTTTTACCCACGCCCGAGGGACCTCCGAGGAGCAGCAACTCCACGTTGCCGCGTGCCGCACCTTGGAAGGCTGCCGCGATGACCTGGCTTTCCGCCTCGCGGCTGACTAGAGATTCGGGAATCTGCAGTTTTGGCGAATAGTCCTTCTGCCCCAGCGGGAATAGCTCGATCTGCCCCCCTTTTTGCAGTCCCAGCAGGCATCGCTCAAGATCCGCGGCCAATCCCCTGGCCGTCTGGTAACGTTTCTCGGGCACTTTTTCCAGACATCGTTCGGCAATTCTCGCCAAGGCGCTGGGAAAACCGGACAGCAGGCTTTCTAGCATGGGTGGAGCCTTGGCCAGATGTGCGTAGACCAGGGCCAGCGCATCCTTCTCCAAAAACGGCAATCGCCCGAGCAGCATCTCAAACAGCGTCACCCCCAAAGAGTAGAGATCCGTGCGGGAATCGAGTCTCCGCGCGCTACGGCCAGTCTGTTCGGGCGAGATATAGGCAAGCGTCCCCTCGAGCGACTCGGGCAGGCTCGCCTCGATGGCCTCGCGTGCCAGTTCAGAAGCGATGCCGAAGTCAATGAGCACTGCGGTGGTGCACGCCTCATCCACTAGAATGTTCTGCGGTTTTACATCCTTATGAACGATTCCCGCGGCATGTACGCCTTCGAGTGCTT
>CAYWPR010000005.1:0-135198 GCA_964460115.1 uncultured Myxococcales bacterium | reverse complement strand
GCTGTGAGGGTTTTCGTTTGCAACGGAGACAATCCCTATCAATCAATCAAACTTCCGTTTCGTTTGCGCACTGAAAATCATGGTTCAGCGTCGTCACTTCTGTCTTTTTCGCCATCGCACAGGACTCCTTTGACGCTTTGAGTATGCCAGAAGGGCTCTTGATCTCTGCGATTGTCGCCAAGCCGACGCATGTAGGGGAAAAGCGCAGGCAATGGGAATCAGGCAGCCTATACGCCCAGCGGCGCATGTCTGCGACGGTTGCGAAGTTTTGCGATCATCCGACCGAGTAAAAATTTGTATTACAAATTACAAAATTTTGTTCAAATGCAATAAGTCGGCTAGCCAGGTCGCGGACGCCAGCAAAAGCTTAACGCCGCCCTTGATGCATCCGCCAATGCGTCGGCAACCGCGCAAGCCTACGCCGATTTCCATGCCATGGTGGATGCGGATGTGATGGCGATGGGCGGCAGCCCCAAAAAGCATGCGCAGGCCGAGTCGTGTTCTAGCGTAGCGTTTCGCGCCACCGTGTCGGCACGGCTAAGCGCCAACGCCGATGGGGTGCTGGATGCGGCGCTGCGAGCGGCAGCCAGTCATGAGGCACGAGTTTCCGCAGCGGCCGTAAGCGCCATTTTGGCCGCGAACTCGGCCTCGGCCGAGGCAACGACGGCGGCGACCAACGCAGCGTCAACGCTGCGCACGCAATTGTCCGCTGCGGCCACGATTTCCGCATCGGCAACTGCATTTAGCAATTGGAACGCTGCCATCAGTGGCAGTGGCTCGGTTAACGGCTCGGTGGTGGGAAATTATCTGGGGCTCAACGGCGTCTCGGCGCTGACCGTACAGCCTGTCGTCACCGCGACCAATACCGCCGCGACCGTTCTTGAGTCCACATTGAAGACTTTGTCGGGCACGCTCAGCGCGACCGGCACGCTCGACCTCAATCTGATCGCGCAGACCGTCGTGACGGCCTACACGACGTTTCAATCGGCAGTCGACCTGCAAGCCAACGTTCTTTCCGTGTTTGGCGCCAAGTCCACACCAGCCCTAGAGGTAGTGGCTACCGCCAGCAGCTCGTTCCGCCTGCAATAAGCTTCGGTTCAGCCGGCGCCCGGCCCTCCACAAAGCGGACGCAGCGCGTCGCGCTGGGCGCGTGACAACACCTTGATGGGATAAAGCGGGGCGCCGGTCTGGCGTTCGAAAAACGGATGAGGCCAGCCTTTTTTGCGCAGGCTCCAAGCAAGAACCAGCTTCAACGACCGCACCAGCAGCAGCGGATTGAACTTGGTCGAGCCGGCCGGCGGAGTTCCCACTGCATATTTGCCGTAAATGGCACCAACCGGTTTGCCGCATAATTCGTCGGCGCCGCCTTCGTCCGAAACGAAAAGCTGCGCGACCAGTCCGATAAAGGGAATTCTGGGACTTAGCGTATTGCCAAGCGGCGTCTTGCAGCAATCGGCATAAAAGCGATAAAGACCTTTGTCAGTCAGGCGCAGACCCACGATATGCTCACGTCCGCGCTGAAATGTCAGGGCGGACGGAGCAACCTGAATAATGTCCGTTCCGCCGTGGGCATCCAGAAGCTCGGCGCGATGAAGATGATGCAGAAAAGCCTGGCAGTCTGCGCAATAACAGAGGACGCGGTTGACGGTACGCGGCGCGACGTTTTGCACCTGCCCAGAAATCTGCCCGCAGCGGCAGCGAAGCAAAGCGTTTGAAATCACGCGGCCATACATAACACACCTCATTCGCTTGCCAAGCGGCTGCGTGCAGTTTCCGATTTCTTGCCGAAATTGATGCTAGCATCGCGGCCCAAAATAGGTGAAAGCGATGCCGCAGCTTGTCGATTTTGCTTTTTATGGGCCTGTCTCAACGCGCAACGATACGCCGCGCCGCAGTTCACTTTACCTGGCACTTTACTTCGTGCTTTGTTTCCTGTGCGGTTGCCCTACTTCATTCGCACAGCTTGTCGCCCAGCTAGGGTGCAACCACGATGACGATTGTGCCGTGACTCAGGAATGCGATCTCATGACTCGGCGCTGCAGCGCGCTAGATCCGCCCGCTGACGGCGGCATGCAAGACGGCGGTGGGGCGGGAGACGCCGGAACACAACGCAGCAGACGGGGTTCGCAGTAGGTTCTCAGATAGGCGCTTAACCAACGGTTGTAGGCGCGCAGGTTGAGACGCCAGCTCCGACGATGCGATAGTTAGTACCGGTTTGTACCTCATCATTTTTGCTGGTGCTCGGATTGTAGCGCAGGATGCGGTTCACTTCGACGGTACCGTCATAGGTCGTCACAAACTGATAGTAGCGTCCCCCCCAGTGAGCAAACGCCCAGGCGGTAGGCTCGTTGGGAAGCGGCGTCAGTTGATAAGTACCGTCAAAAGCGCCACTTGTGCGGTTGATCTGAACGATCATATGTTGATTCATGACATTGCTGGGAAAGTAGCCAAAGAGCAGCGAGCTGCCTGTTCCGGTCAATTCCGGTGAGCTCACCACACCCTGGGGAAAATCGGCGAACTTGGTCAGCGCAAGCGTCGTCGGATTGATCTTGGCCATTCCTTTGCTGTCAGTGCTATTTTTGAAGTCGAGGTTATTGGCGATGTATAGGGTTTCATTGCTCGATCCCGCGGTGTCCGAGACAAAGCCCATTCCGAATCGCTTAAAGCCCATCTGACCGCTGACATAGCTAGATGCTGTACACGAAGCGTCCTTGGGATTTACCAGGTAAATCGTGCCGTCGTCGTACAAAACCCAGGCGCGGGCTTTGCGATCCACTGCCATCGAGAAAGGTGTCGCACCATTTGTCGAACAAGTCAGATCGCCGATGAACTTTAGGGCATTCTGATCTGTATCGATGCGTGGCTCAAAGCTTAGGAAATGGTTTTGATCGTCTACGACGTAGATAAATTCGCTCGCTGCAACTTCACAAGCATCGATACACTGGCCATCTTTGCAAGCCTGTCCGAAGTCGCAAGTTGTCGTCGGACCAGCCGTCCCGTTTTCTAGGCAGCTATGGACTTCTGTATTGTCGTTGGCGCATACGCGGCTGCCCGGATGGCAGGCGACACAGCCCAGGGCATCGTCGCAAACATTGGCACCGCCGCAGGTCTGCATGGTTTGAAAGATCCCTTCACTTGAGCAGGTCTGAAAAGCGCTGCCGTCACAACGCTTCTGTCCTGCCGTGCAGGGAGCCGACGAAAAAGTACCCAGCGTATTGCCGTTGCAGCTACCAAGCGACAAGAAAAGCCCTGCCCCTAACAAGATCCGTCGAAAGGCGAGTCTAAGGTACATGGAAACCTCCTGGCCGAAACGACCAAACTCTAAATTATAAGGCATATTTGGCTTATTGCATTGCCAAATTTCACAGTGTAGGGATTGGTAAGGTGCGCATTCCTTTTTGGTTCGCGGAGCGCCAATATCTTGCTCAAATGGCACTGTAAAGGAATCTGTGTCCTTTATGATTTGCAATTATGATGGGTAAAGATGTGCCGGTCCGTGACGATAAGAATTTACAAAGCAGCCCGTGACCGACTAAAAAACGCAGAGCTGCGCAGAGTTTTGCAAGCAGCGCAACGGGAGGTTCGTCAGGCAGAGCCTAGTACTTGCTTAACGGAGGCACGCAGCGCATCGATATCCACCGGCTTGGCGAAAAAGCGAACGCCTGCCTCCTCTGCAATCTGCGCGCCGCGCGAATATCCGGATACCAAAAAAATAGTCAGGCCGGGCTGGCGCATCTGCGCGGACTTGATGACGTCTTTTCCGTCGATCCATGGCATAGACAAATCTGCAATTAGCAGGTCTGCATGCTCGGAACCGAGCGCCGCCAAGGCGCGAAGCGGATCAGAAAAGGCCTTTACCTGTGTTTCCTGGGTGGTCAGAAGGTGGCCCATGATCTGCGCTTGATCTGGATCGTCATCGACCACAAATACATTTTTCATGATTTTTTCTCCCGCTTGCTGAAAAAAGCTGGCCGAACGGGTTACACCTTACATGCATCCATACGTCTAGACCGCTAGATATCTTGAGCATAGCCGATCAAATTCAGCCCGGTGCCATCTCTTGCTTCATTCATCATAAACTGAGCAACAAAAAACGAATCTGTGACAAGCCCGCACAGTGTGACAGATTTCGACAGCCCAATCGTTCCCTCCGTTCGGCATTCATTGCATTTCATTTTCGTCGCTGCTCGTTTCACAAGACGCTTTCCAAGAAACCACCTGCGATGTGTTTCCTGAGCAAGTGGCATATCTCATGCACAACCTAAAAGTACATGTGAGCGATCAAAGACGCTGCATAGAAGGGACGAACAAACATGTGGAATAAATGCTACAGAATGGACGAGCTCGCGGAAGAGCGAAACACCGCGGATCATGTTCGTCCTAACGACGAAATCATCGACATCAATGAAATTCAAGTGGAGGAGATTGCTCCTGAAGAAAGCATAGGCCGATCGCTAGATACGCAAGCTGGAAAAATCGGCTGGGCACTCTTGTGGTTACTTGGCGTTCCGCTGCCGATCCTAATCATCGCCTATCTGATTTGGGGCCGCTAAGAGCGCCTTCCGCAACTTTGTTCGAAAATCCGCGATGAAAATGGCTCGCTTGGTCGGGCCATTTTTATGCATCGGATCGCCTCTATCTGATTACGAGCTCGAGCCTAATTCCCTAAAGCGCGTTTTTTGAGGCGTGTCAGCGCGCCAAGCTGGGCCCGCTGCGAATCCGCAGCGGTAACGGTCTGCAAGGCCAAAGTATCCATTGCAACCCCGTCTGTCGCAATGTACTTAAGGGTCGGCAATTGCAGCGCTTTTTTGCTAGCCGCGTATGCCGAAAAGCAGTCCGGTGAGATAATTCGCGCTTGCTTGATCGCAGCGTCCACAAGCTCACTAGGCGGAACCACTTGATGCACAAGTCCAAGCGCGTGCGCACGCTCTACGTCGTAAACTTGTCCGTTTAAAGTGATCGCCGCCGCGACGCTGGTTCCGACGGCGTAGCGAACAATTTCAGTATAGACCCCCGGCATTGGAATGCCGATGGGAACTTCATTGAGCGCAAAGCGCGCCGAACCAGCCGCCGCGATACGCACATCACAGCCCAGGGCCAAAATAAGTCCGCCAGCGTAGGTATTTCCATTTATCGCCGCAATTGTCCGACATGGCAATGTAAAGACGCGCAAAAGCGCACTGCGAAACTCTGCAAACCAGGTAGAAACTTCCGCCATATCGCCTCTAGCAAAGCGCGGAAACACGTCCTCGAAATCTAGACCCGCCGAAAATGTCTGTCCCGTTGCAGTGAGCACGAGCGGCAGACGCGAATGCTCGCGCTCGATGGCATCCAGCGCCTCGTTCAAGTCGCGAAAGTATGCGGGGTTCATCTTGTTGACGGGGTTTGAGCGCATTTCAACCAGCACCACCTCGTCACGTACAGCGATCTGCCACTTCATGGAATTTTGTTTAGCACACTGGAAACAAGCTACGGACAAAAAGTCCATTCGATAACGGATTTCGCCCCGTTGACCGAGCCAGACCGGCTGCGGTATGAATGACGACGGACACCACAGAGCCAACTTCGCGATTGGTATTTACCCATGTTGACACTGCCAGAAAAATCCGCACTGCGCGATGAACTCGTTGCAATGCTTCTTGCCAATCTGGATATCCTAGAACGTTCGCAGCAATCCGCTGTCGAAGGGGCTACGCATCAGGAAGCCAAGCCCGAAAATGACAAAGACACCCGCGGCTTGGAACAGTCCTATCTGGCGCGCGGCCAAGCCCTGCGCATTGAAGAGCTGCATAACGTGCTACTCGAGCTACGCTCGATGCCCCTTTTGGCTTTTGGCAAAAACCAGCCCATCTCGCTATCCGCATTGGTCATTGTCGAAGAAAACGACAAAGAGCGAGTCTATTTTCTGGCGCCTTATGGCGGAGGCGCAACCCTTGCCAAGGGCAGCGTACAAGTCGTAACGCCGCGTTCGCCGCTTGGCGAAGCCTTGTTGGAAAAATCCGCCGGCGACGACTGCGAAGTATTTCTAGGCGGACATACTCGCGAGTTTAGCATTCTGCGGGTTTTGTGATGGGATGCGCCGCCTTCCGCTTGATCGAAAAGGAGCGTGCTCCTTTTGAGCATCGCGCTTTTGCGAGGGAAAAATCTGCAAGAATTACAAAATCCATAAATCCTTAATTCGGTAAACTAAGGAGTTTTGACAGCAACCGACATCTTTTCCATTTTCGCGTAATAAGCGTGTAATGTGCCGCCATGCTTGCCGCTCCTCGCATGCTCTTGCCTCAAGAAGTAGCACCGACGAAAGTTTCTGGCGGACTTATCAATCTTGGCCTAAATGACGGAACACGCTGCTCGCCAGCGTGCTTGCGCGTGCTGCAAAGCTACCGCACAGATACGTCGCTGCGCTTTTACAGCACCGCGAACAATGAACCGCTCACCGCGGCAATAGCGCGCTACGACAAAGTCTCTTCGAAGAATGTACTGCTCGCCAACGGCAGTGGCCCTATCCTAAGACAAGCCATTCCATTTCTTATCCGTAAAAAAATTCTTAGCTCTCCCATTCGCATCGCGCGGCATCTTATAAACAAGTCAGGCTATCCCATCATAGCGCCGCGCCTTACCTACACAAAGGTAACCGACGGGGCCGCCAAGGTCGGCTTGACGACCTATCTTCTGCCGATGCAGCGCGGGCAGGGGTTTAGGTTTGATGTGGACCGGCTCGATCACTGTCTGCGCCGCCGCGCCGGACTCGTCTACTTGTGCAATCCGAACAATCCAACGGGTCAGCTACTCCTTGGCCGAAACGATCTGGAAACCCTTCTCGATCGGCACCCGCAGAGCTTCTTCTGGGTCGATGAAGCCTACGTGGAGTACCTGGACCCCGCGCGAAACGCCAGCGTCGTCTCTTTGGTGCCGACGCGGTCGAACTTGGCGGTCAGCCGCTCGTTTTCGTTTGCACATGGGCTGGCGGCGCTGCACCTTGGCTACCTTGTGGCCGCAGCCCCGCTTGTGGAGGAGCTTAGTACCCAATACACGAGTTATCGAATTGGCGCGCTCGCCGAATCGCTCGCCGTCGCCGCGCTGGAAGACCCTGAGCATCTGCCGCGGCTGCGGCAAGAGATCGGAGCGCAGCGCGATATGCTGTATTCCGAATTGAATGCGCTGACTGGAGTCACCGCCTATCAGTCGGAGACGAACTTCATTCTCTGCTCCCTGCACGAGCCTTCTGCCTCGGCAAAGCGACTGGCAGCGCGCCTGCGTGAGCTCGGAGTCCTGATTAAGATCTTCACGTCCTCGATTGGCGAGGACTACGATCAGTATTTCCGCGTGACGGTAGGTCTTGACTTCGAGAACCGGGCGCTGCTTACAGCCCTTGGCATCGCCCTTGCCGTGCCTGACGCCGTCTAAAGCGGCACTCCTTTTTCGCGAAAAAGGTTTTCTGTCATGAAGGGCCGCGCTGACGGAAACGGCACACGGGCGCCGCAGGATTCATGGCTCAAAGCAGGAATCGCCTGCGGCAATGAACTCCACTTTCGCAAACAGCATAGAGGGCGGCACAACGCCATCAACCTAAGTGCGACGACTGCTTTGCTTCTTATCATCGCTACGGTCGTCGGAAGTGCGGCCCGATGGCAGCCATGGCTTTATATTCCGGTAGCGGGCGTCATCGTGGGCATCTGCTTTTTTGCTTTGTACATTCTGATCATCCACGAATCGTCCCATAACATGTTCCTGCTGTCAGAAGACAGTCGCCGCAGCCGACTTTGGAATCGCTTGTCCGGATGGGCAATCGCCATTCCTTTTTCCACCAACTACCACTGTCATTGGGCCGTGGGGCATGTGACGCATCATCAACACCCGCTTGAGCCAGATGATCCGCAGCAGGAAAACGTCCTAACCGGTCGTCCATTCCTCATTCGGATCACGCTCATGCTGCTTGTGCCGGGATACGTATTTATTTGGAATCCAAGCCGCAAATACCCAAGCGGAAAGTGGATTCCCGTCGCATCGCTTCTCTTTTGGGCGATTTTGATCGGGGCGACGGCCAGCCAGCTTTGCTGGTATGCGCCGTTGGCTTTTCTTTTCGCCCTGCAAGTGCTCGGCACCTTGAATCAGTTCAAGGGCGCCCTCGAGCATGGCGGTGCAATCGGTCTAGAGCCGCATCCCCTGCTGCGTTCGCGCACGTCGCTGTTCTTCGGTCGGCGGCTGCTTATGCCATTTAACATCAGCCTGCACTTCGAGCATCATCTCAACTTCAACGTGCCTTGGTATTTGCTGCCCAAATACCACCTTCGGCTGCGCCAGATCGTGCCACCGCCGCTACAGCCGTTCGTTTTTAATACCAAATGCTGGGAGCAGCTTCTCGGCCGCACTCATCCCATTCCACCAGCGCTTCTCGAACGTGGCAGCAAAAGAAGACGACCTGCTGCCTGAGGCTGTCAGCCCCCCGAAGGAGCTCCGGCATCCGGCAGCTTGCGCCGCTTTTCCAGCCGCGTCAGCGCCTCTTCCGCCTGCGATCGAATGGCAGGTTCGGGATGGCTGCTGCGCACAAACTGTAAATAGCGTCGCGCATCATTCCCGCCCAAAGTCGCCACCGCTTCCAAAAGCTTGCCCATTTCGGAATGCGCTCCAAAGGGCACTGAATCAAGTAGCGGGCGCACAGCGCTTTCATCGCCGATTTCCACAAGCGCTCCGATGGCGGTATCGCGCAGCACGCTATGCTGCGCCCAAGCTTGCCGCGCCGCCCCTTCTTCGCGCGGAATTTTACCGGCCCGCTCTTTAATCAGCCCAATCAGCACCGGCACCGCCAAGCGTTCTTTGCGCTGTCCCAAAATCTGTATCGCTGTTTTGCGCAGCACAAAATCGCCGTCGTCTTTGCCCACCAAAGCCAAAAGCGCCCGCGTGTCCATCGCCAATAGATGCAGCTCGGTGCCCAGGGTATGGGCGGTGTCTTCAATAAGCTTTTGAAGAAGCGATAGCACGGCCGCCGAATCGATCGGTTCTTTCAGCGCTTTTTCGGTCAGTCCGACGTGCTCTAGCTTGCTCAGCTCGGGTCCGCGTTGCCCTTCCACTTCCGCGTGCCGCGCGCTGAGCATTCCAGCGCACATCGCGCGCAGCATGTGATCTTCGGCGTTTTCCTCCAGCCGAACCTGCATTCGCAGTTGAAAATCACCGACCCCTGCTTCCTGAGCATCCTCAACCACCGCTACATTGGCGCGAATAAGCCCGCGCTGCGCCGCCGCGCGCAGCTCCGTCGTCGAAAAACGTTCCTCGAGCTCGGTCACGCTGATTGCCACGCGGGTCACGCGTATAGGCAGCGGTACCGCCGTGTTTTTTTTACAGCCAATCGTCCCGACGAAAAAAAGCAGCGCCAAAACCCAGTGCCTGCGCATTGCGCTCAGTATAGCCGGCAACTGCCGCGCTGCTTGTTGCGCCGAGTTTTTGGTCAAATCTCATCGCATTCGCGCAGAAAACGCCGCATCAACCCATCGACCATCATGTTGCGCTCGCTGGCGTCCAAACGATTCTGACGATAGCCGGCTTGCGCTTCTTCGAAGCTGTCATGCGTGCGCTCGATAAGCTCGCGAAACCGCGCAGTCTTGCTCATGATCTCGCGCTGATGGCGTATGAACAAAGCCACAAGCGAAGCCACCGACACGCCCGTCAAAAGCAAACCCAGCGGGCCGGTCAAAATGCGCGTTAGTACAACGCGAATGGCCAGCACGCCGACCGTACCCAGCGCCAATTTTTTCAGCCCATCGGTGCTGCCAAAAGCATTTTTGGCCATATTGCCGGTCTGTCCCGAAGCAATCAGCAACGCGACAAAATTGGGCCGCTGCCAGCCGCGTTCGTAGTAATCACGAATGGCCGCCTGCAAAAATTCATCGAAGCTGTCATACACGGCCGCGGTGGCGGCGGGCGAGGCCCAGCGATCTGTAGAATCTTCTACCTTTTGAGACATGCGTTAAGCCTACCTTGATCTGCGCACTTTGCGAACTTCCCGCTGTAGGCTAAATGAGCGGTGTGCGTCCCATTTCATTGCGTGCCGCGCGCACGCACAACCTCAAGTCGGTTGACCTCGATCTACAGCCCGGCCAGGTGGTCCTGCTTTGCGGTCCAAGCGGCGCGGGCAAATCGTCTTTGGCCCTCGATACACTGTACGCCGAAGGGCAGCGGCGCTTTGTAGAAAGCTTTAGCCCCTACGCGCGGCAGTTTCTCGAACGCCTGGAGCGCCCTCCCGTAGACAGCTTGGCTCCGGTGGCCGCGGCCGTGGCCGTGGACAGGCGCGCGCCGGTTAAATCAAGCCGCTCGACCTTGGCCACGCTGACCGACATCGAGCCCTACCTGTCGGCGCTGTTTGCCGCCGAAGGAGTGCCCGTCTGCGCGGACTGCAAGCGCCCCGCGCAGGAAATCTCCTCGGCCGATGCCGCGGCGCGCCTGTGCCAAAGTTTTGCCGGGTCGCGGGCTCTTATCGCTTTTCCGCTGCCCGCCGGACAAAGCCTTGTCGAAAAGCGCGCCCAGTTGCTGACGCAAGGATTTCGTCGAGTGCTGCTTGACGAAACGGTGGCAGACCTAGAAACGCTGGCGCCGGACGCCGCTGCGTCTGCGCCGCCTCTAGTCGTCGCCGATCGCACATTGCTGGGCGAACGCGACCGCGGCCGGCTGCAAGAAGCCTTGGAGCTTTGCATAAAGCACGGCGAACGCGCCGAAATCATCGTGCAGCCGGGCCCCAATATGCTTGCCGACGGCGCAGCGACGCGACGCATCAGTTACAGCAAAGGTCTGCGCTGTCCGCAATGTCAGCGCAGCTTTGCGCCGGCGCACGCGCGGCTTTTTTCGTACAATTCGCCGCTTGGCGCTTGCGCCGCATGCCGCGGCTTTGGGCGCGTCATCGACATCGATTGGAATAAGGTCATTCCCGATGCGACGCTTAGCCTGCGCGCCGGCGCCATTCGGCCGTGGAATGGGCGCAGCTCGGAATGGGAACGCGCCGCGCTGATCGATTTTGCTCGGCGCCAGGCGATTCCGCTCGATAAGCCCTGGCAAGCGCTTACGCCGCGGCAGCAAAACCTGGTTTTGGATGGCGAAGGCAGTTGGGAAGACGGCAAGTACCCCGGCGTGCGCGCTTGGTTTAGTTTCTTGGAAGCACGCACTTACAAGATGCACGTTCGCGTGCTTTTGTCGCGCTATCGGGCCTACGTGCCTTGTATGGCTTGCGCCGGCGCGCGCCTAAACCGCGAAGCGCTGCGTTACAAGGTCGCCGGATGCAACCTGGCCGAGTGGCATACCCAAACCGTGCGCCAAGCGCTGGAACGCATCACGCCCCTTGTGCCGCGCGGTCCGCAGGGCCAAAACGCCCGTCAGGCCTTGTGTATGCGGCTTGGCTATTTGCAACAAGTCGGGCTGGATTATCTGCAGCTCGATCGGCCGGCGCGAACGCTTTCTGGAGGCGAAGCGCAACGCGCCAGCCTGACCACGGCGCTTGGCGCCGGGCTGACCGGAACGCTGTTTGTGCTGGATGAACCCAGCGTCGGTTTGCACAAAAGCGATGTGCCGCGCCTGGGCGCAGCAATGCGAACGCTGGCCGCGGCCGGTAACAGCGTGCTGGCCATTGCACACGAAGAATCGCTGCTGCGCCAAAGCGACCGCGTCATCGAGCTCGGACCGGGGGCCGGCCCTGCAGGCGGACGCGTGCTTTTTGACGGCCTGCCCAAGCAGCTTCTATCGCGCAGCGATTTGCCGACGGGACGCGCCCACGCCGCGGCACACAGCGCGGTGCATACGCCGCGGCATAACGCGCACCACCTGACGCTGCGCGGCGTCACGGCGCACAACCTTTGCGATCTGGATATCGATATTCCTCTGGAAGTGCTGTGCGCCATCACCGGACCCAGCGGCTCGGGCAAATCGACGCTGGCCGAGGATGTGCTTTACCGCGCCCTGGCGCGGCGCTTCGGCGATACCGACGTCGAGCTGCCCGGCGCCTATCGCAGCCTGGAGGGCACAGGGTCGCTGCGTCAAGTGGTGCTGGTCGATCAGTCGCCGCTTGGACGAACCGCGCGCGGCAACGCCGCCACCTATACCAAAGCCTGGGATCGCCTGCGCGCTCGCTTCGCCGCCGAGCCCGAAGCCAAACGGCGCGGGCTGACGCCGGCCCATTTTTCGTTCAACTTGCCGGCCGGCCGCTGCGCGGCCTGCTCCGGCGAGGGCTATCAAACCGTCGAAATGCAGTTTCTAGCGGACGTCAGCTACCGCTGTCCGCTGTGTCAGGGCCAACGCTTTGCCCCCGAAGTGCTGGCGGTGCGGCTTTTGAATCAAAACGCCGCCGAGACGCTGGCCATGAGCATCGACGAAGTCCTGGCCCATTTTTCCTCCGCGGCGCATCCCGATTCGGCGCTGCGCCGGGCCTTGACGCCGCTTGTGCGGCTGGGCCTTGGCTACCTGCCGCTTGGGCAACCGCTTTCGACGCTGTCCGGGGGCGAGGCGCAGCGGCTCAAGCTGGCCCGGGCTTTGGGGCTGCCGCAGGCCACCCGCGGCACGCTATTTATTATCGACGAACCCAGCGCCGGCCTTCATCCCGAAGATCTGAGCCGAGTCATCGCAGCGCTGCACCAACTGGTGGAAGAAGGGGCCAGCGTCGTCGTCGTCGAGCACGACTTGCAAGTCATCGCCGCCGCCGACTGGGTCATTGACCTAGGTCCTGGCGGCGGACCGCACGGCGGACAGCTGATGGGCGTCGGAACCCCCGCGCAAATTGCGGCACTCGAGACGCGAACCGGTCTGGCGCTGCAAGCGCCGACCGCTGCCACGGACACAGCCTTTGCCCCGCCGGCAGCTCCCAGCCAAGATGGCGAAATCGTCGTCGAGCGCGCCCGCGAGCACAACCTAAAAGACGTATCTTGCCGCATTCCCCATGGCAAGCTCAGCGTCGTTACCGGTCCGAGCGGCTCGGGAAAGTCGTCGCTGGCCTTTGACGTCATCTACGCCGAAGGGCAGCGCCGGTTTTTAGAGACGCTAAGTCCCTATGCTCGGCAATTTCTGCCGGCGCCGCCGCGCCCCGATGTGGCGCGGGTCGATGGAGTTCCGCCGAGCATCGCCCTGGAACAGCGCACCGCCCGCGCCGGCGCCAATTCGACCGTGGCCACCGTCACCGAAGCCGCGCATTATTTGCGGCTGCTTTATGCCAAGGTCGGCACGCCCTACTGCCCAACTTGTGAAATTCCCGTCGAAGCGCTTGGCAAAGACGAGCTGCAGGCGCAGCTTTTGGCGCTTGCCGGCGCGAAAAAAAGCGACCTTTATACTTTGTACGCACCGGCGGTGCGCGGCCGCAAAGGGATCTACTTGGATCTACTGACCGCGGCGCTACAGGCTGGCGTGCGCAGGGCCCGTATTGATGGACAGCTTAAGGACATCGATCCACCGCCGGCCTTGTCGAAAACCCGCGAGCACTCCATCGACCTTGTGATCTATACGGGTTCGCTCAAGCAGCTTGATGCGCAAACGCTGGCCCGCGCCCTGCATTTTGGGGACGGCAGCGTGCGCATTGGCCCAGGCGCCCCGCAAGCACAACAAAGCGCGGACGAACGCATCTTTTCGACCGCGCGCGCCTGTCCGCGCTGCGGAATGGGCATTCCCGAGCTCGATCCGCGCTGGTTTTCGTTTAATACCCAGCAAGGTCAATGCGAACGCTGCGCCGGGCAGGGAATTCTTGAAGAAGACGGGCGCCCATGTTCGGCTTGCGGCGGCTCGCGGCTTTCGCCCATTTCGGCGCGCGTGCGGCTGTGCGGGCTGACCTACAGCGAGTTTTGCCGGCACGACGTGCAAAGCGCCCTCAAACTGGCGCAAAAATTTCACTGGGAGGGCACGCGCGCCCTGGTCGCCGCCGCGCCGCACGCTGAGCTATTGCGCCGACTGGCTTTTATCGCCGAAATCGGCCTGGAATATCTGCCTCTTGATCGCGCGGCAGCGACGCTGTCTGGCGGAGAAATGCAAAGGCTGCGGCTGTCGGCGCAGCTTGGCAGCGGACTGACCGGGGCGCTTTATGTGCTGGACGAACCAACCATCGGGCTGCACCCACGCGACACTGCGCGGCTGCTGCGCAATCTGCGTTTGCTCGTCGACGGCGGCTGCACGGTATTGTGCGTCGAGCATGATGAAGAAACCATTCACGCCGCCGACCACCTAATAGACCTGGGCCCAAGCGGCGGCCAGCACGGCGGCCGTATCATCGCCGAAGGCAGCGCCGCCCAAGTGCTAAGCCGCAGCGATTCACCGACCGGCGCCGCTCTGAAGCTCGGTCCGGCGATTCCGGCGCAGGCGGCGCAGCCGGGGCTGCCCGCTTTGTCCGGGCATGGGCCGATAGGACAGTGGTCAGGAAACTGGATTGAATTGCGCGATGCGCACGCCCACAACCTGAAGCATATCGATTTGCGCGTCCCGGTCGGCACGCTGTGCGTGGTGGCCGGACCCAGCGGCTCGGGCAAAAGTACGCTTGTGCAGAAGACTTTTTATCCGGCGCTGCGTCAGGCGCTGGGATTGACCAGCGATGGCCCGGCGGCGCTGCCTTATGCGCGACTCGATGGGGTCAAGTACATAAAGCGGGCCATGTCGGTAGATCAGTCGCCGATTGGTCGTACGCCGCGCTCGGTTCCAGCGACTTTTTTAGGCATTTGGGATGACATCCGCCGCTTGTACGCCAACCTGCCGGAAGCCAAGATGCGCGGTTTTACGGCCCAGCGCTTTTCGTTCAATACCGCCAGCGGCGGTCGCTGCGCGGTTTGCGAAGGCCAGGGAGTTTTGGTCAGCGAGATGTCCTTTTTGCCAGACGTCGTGACGACTTGCGAAGCCTGCGGCGGCAGCCGTTTTGAACCGGCGACCTTGGAAGTGCGATACCGCGAACTTAGCATTGGCGAGGTGCTGCGTTTGTCAGCAGAAGAAGCCGCAGAGTTCTTTGCGGCCCACCGCCGTATCGCCGCCCCCTTGCGGACATTATGCGATCTGGGCGTCGGCTATGTACAGCTTGGTCAGGGCAGCCATACTCTGTCGGGCGGCGAAGCGCAGCGTCTAAAGCTGGCCGATGAACTGACGGCCGGGGTCAAACACGAGCCGACTTTGTACGTTCTGGATGAACCGACGACCGGACTGCATCTTTCCGATGTTCGGCGCCTCATCGCGGTCCTGCGGCGATTGGTCGAGCGTGGCGACACCTTGCTAATCATTGAACATCATCCGGACGTCATCGCCTCTGCCGATTGGGTCATTGAGCTTGGTCCGGATGCTGGCGCCGCCGGCGGGGAAATCGTATTTGCGGGAACCGCGGCCGCGCTTTTGCGCGAAAAGACCGCCACCGGAACTTGTCTGGCCGAACGCTATACGCGTCGAAATAGCAATTCCCTTTCTGCAGGCCCAAGCGGGAAAACGGCGTCTGCACCGCCTAGCGGTGCCTGAGCGCGGACGTGCTAAAATACAACATTGTGAGTCATCCACCCAAAGCCAACGGAGTCGCGGCACCGTCTTCCCAAGGCGCGACATCGGCACCGGCGAATGATTCAGCCATGGCTTTTGAAGCCACGTTGTCCGCCCCGCCAAACTCGCCGCGCAGCGCGGCAATGATGACGACAGATGCAACGACTGGCGCGTCACGCCAAGCGGAACGGGAACGCGAGCGCGAAGCCGAAGAACAACGCGAACGCGAAGAACGCCGCCGCTCTTTGCGGTTCGCGATGCTCATTTTCCTTGGAGTCTGGCCGGCGTTTTTCTTGCTGGACATCCTCATGTGTCATGTCATCTTGCCGGCCGCGCGAAATTCGCTGATGTGGATTGCGCTGTGGCGAACGGTCGGAGAAGTCAGCGTGCTTATGTGGATGCCGCTGCTTCGGCGACCGGGAATTTCGGCGCGCTGGCTAAAGGCCGGAGAAATTCTCGGCACGAGTTTTCCGGTGATCTGTGTCGCGCTCATCTCACTACCGCTTGGTGGTCCGCTGGCCATCTACCAGCATGGAGTTTCGCTGATGCTGCTTGTGCGGCTGGCGCTATTGCCCGCACCGTGGCGCAGCATCCTTCCCATGACCATTCTGCACGTCTGCCTGTATCCCGCAGTGATGCTGATTGCGGCGACGGTAGATGCGAAAACCGCGCTCAGCTTTCGCAATGTCTCGAACATTGGCACATTCGCTGCCAACTATATCTTTGTGGTGCTTAGCGCCGGAATTGGTGTGTTTGTCAGCAATTCGGCATGGATGCTGCGACGGCAGATCTTCGAAGCGCGCAAGCTCGGCCGCTACCGTTTAAAAGCGCCTATAGGCTCGGGCGGAATGGGGGAAGTCTGGCTGGCCTGGGATCAAGTGCTGCGGCGCGATGTGGCGTTAAAGCTACTGCGCGGCGGGGCGAACGGCGCCGCCGAAATTCGCCGCTTCGAACGCGAGGCCCGCGCCGCCGGACGCCTGCGCAGTCCGTATACCATTCAAATCTATGACTTTGGCGCCAGTGACGACGGCCTTTGGTATATGGCCATGGAGCTTTTGGTCGGAGCCGACTTGCGCAAGCTGGTCGAGACAACGGGACCGCTTTCCGAAGCCCGCGCGGTCCATTTCGCCCGCCAAGCCTGCCTGTCTTTGGCAGAAGCGCATGAAGCGGGCGTCATACACCGCGATGTGAAGCCTGGAAACATCTTTATCGGCCGGTCCGGCGAGTTTCGCGATTGCGTTAAACTGCTCGACTTTGGCATCGCCAAGCTGACCGATGGCGCCGAAGGAGATACCACCGCCACCCAGACTAACTTTGTGGGCGGAACGCCCACTTATATGGCTCCGGAGGTCTGTGCGGGGCGCCCCGCGGACGCGCGTTCCGATTTGTATTCGCTGGGGGCGACCTTGTACTTCATGCTGGCGGGGCGACCGCCGCATATAGGTGCGTCGATTGGCGAACTGCTGATTGCCCATATGACGTTCGAACCGGAATTCCCATCGAAGCATCGCGGAACGCCAATCACTACGCAACTTGAAGCCATCGTGATGCGCTGCCTGAAGAAGTCGCCCGATGAACGCTTTGCCAGCGCGCGCGAACTGCACGATGCCCTGTCCGCGCTCACTTGCGCCGACCGCTGGGATGACTCCGATGCGCAGCGCTTTTGGGCCGTGACCTTTCCCTAACGCCCTGCCCTACCCGGCCTTCTGCATCATTCAACATGATGTTCGCGCGTCCGCGCTGCAGTCATGCGCTGTTCCTGATCGCGCCGAATCAAGAGCTTGCGACCTTTGATCTTTGTGGCCCGTAGCGCAGCGATCACATCGGCAGCGATCTCGGAAGGAACTTCGACGAGGGAATGGCGCTCGCTTATCTGAATGGCGCCAATCGCCCGCGCTTGCACCTGCGCTTCATTGGCGATTGCTCCGACCAGATCCGCCGGCCGAATGCCTGATTGCCGTCCAGCGCCAATAAAGATGCGCGTGACTTCCCAGTTTGGCGCGCCGCCTTTTTTCGAAAGAGCTCCGGGCCGACGGGCGGCCTTGGGCGGCTTTTGCAAAGGCCTTTCCGAGGACAAATGCACCGTGGGAATTTCCACAGCGTCCTCGTCTTTGGACAGTTCCGCATTCTGTGCCAGTTTCAGCCCCGCGGCGGCGATGTCCATGACGTCGAATTCCGCCGCCAATGATTCGATGACGCCGCGAAAACGATCGAGATCGCCGGCCAAAATCGTCTCGCGCAAAAGGGCCCGCAAAAGATCCATCTGCCGCGCGCGCAGATCCGCCACGGTGGGCACCATGGCCACTTCGATGCGCTGACGGGTCAGCGCTTCAATATTGCGCAGCAGGCGGTGCTCACGCGGCTCGGTCAGCGTAATCGCCACCCCTTCGCGCCCGGCCCGTCCGGTGCGCCCGATGCGATGAACATAAGATTCGGGCGCCGACGGAACATCATAATTGACGACATGGGACACATGCTCGATGTCAAGCCCGCGAGCCGCCACATCGGTAGCGATCAAAAGCTCGGTGGCGCCGGTACGAAAACGCTTCATCACCCGATCGCGCTGCTCTTGCGTCAGTCCGCCGTGTAGCGCTTCGGCTTGGTAGCCGCGGCCGTTTAAGGTCTCGGTCAGGTCGTCCACCTCGGTACGCGTTCGGCAAAAGACGATTGCCGAGGAGGGGCTTTCCATATCCAAAACCCGCCCGAGCGCCGCGGGTTTATGAGCGCGCGCGACCACATACGCAGTCTGCCGAATCTTAGGCAGCGCGCCCGGAGCGACCTTTTCGCGCAGAATGGACAGGCGCACCGGATCGCGCAGATGCTGCGCTGCGATGGCCGCGATGCGCGCCGGCAGCGTCGCCGAAAACAAAGCGGTTTGGCGCGTCGGCGGCGTGGCTTTCAGCAAAGCTTCCAAATCTTCGGCAAAGCCCATGTCGAGCATTTCATCGGCTTCATCGAGCACCACGACTTCAATATTGTCCAGCCGCAAAGTGCCGCGCCGCACGTGGTCGAGCGCGCGTCCCGGCGTGGCAACGACCACCGTGACGCCGCGACCAAGCGCCTTGACCTGCGTATACATGGGCGCACCGCCGTAGACGGCCAGGACGCTCGTGTCAAAGCCCTTGCCGTAGCGGTGCACCGCCTCGGCCACTTGCATGGCCAGCTCTCGCGTGGGTACCAAAACCAGGGCCCGCGTATTTTTGTCGCGCGTGACCCGCTGCAAAAGCGGCAAGGCAAATGCTGCCGTTTTTCCGGTCCCAGTCGCCGCCTGACCCAGCAGATCGCGACCGACAAGCAGGGCGGGTATGGCCGCACGCTGAATCGGCGTCGGCTCTTCATAGCCCAAGGCGCTAAGTGCATTTAGAAGCGGTAGAGCCAGATCTAGCGAGGCAAATCCAGAGGTTGTATCCACGACGGCTCTTATACCAGGACGCGCAGCGCGAATGCCGCCGAATGATGTCGAAAAATATTTTTCAACTGTTTTGCCGAGGCTGCGGTTTATTCCACCTGCGCCAATGGCGGTGGCGCATATATGCTATTTATGAGTTTTTCGGCGCGATGCATAGCTCGCGCAACTTAGATAGCGTTTTGGTCGATCACTTCTATGTAGGGTTCTTTTTTTTTCGGGGGTCTGATGTCTCAATCAGAGCTAGAGTCGCCGCAAAGGCAACCGACGCAGCCGCAACATTTCGGGCTTAGCACAAGGGCCACGGCTCAGCCGTCTGCCCCCGTCGTAGCAGCTCCTGAATCGCCCCCAGCAGCGCCGCCTATTCCTTCGTCCACAACAGGCCCAGCTTCGTCCAGGGCTGCGTCGCTTTCGCCGGCAAAACAAAAAGAACGCGATGCGGCCCTATTGGCCGTGCTAGACGGCTTCGGGCATGACGCAGCACCGTCCGCGGCGATACCCGTCCCGGAAGCGAATGCCAAAACCGGATCGCAGCATTCCGCACCGCTTCCTCTTACCGCCATTGGAATCAGCGGAATGGCACCGCTGACCTGTCTTATTGATCCAATCGAAGACAGCGAACATCAAAAAATCACTCCGACCAAGGCATCTCTAGTCGCCTTTGACAACAAAAAGAAGGACGACGAGAACGCCAAGCGAAAGCTGCCGCGGGTGGGCTTACAGTACGTTAATTCTGCCGGCAAAAATGATCTCATTATATTCACGTGGCCAAAAGATGTGCCCTTGTTAGATGACTGTGAAGGAATCGCGGCCACAGGAAGACCGGGACAGTACGATCTGCTAGCCAGCCAGGGACGCATATTGACGTTTTTCCTGTTGCAGGATCTGTCTATCTTTGCCGATGCCAGCGACATTCAGGACTTTCCCAATGACAAAGCCAAGCTAAAAGATGGCACCACGAGCAAATATAATCAGTACAACTTCGAAGGAGCACAGCACATAAACTTCAGCGGTCGCGAGATCATTTGTCTGCTCCATCGCGGCGCTGGAAATGAACCGGCCCTCTTATTTATGTATCCGTTTAAGAGAGAGGAAGGCGATAAAAGGAATCCGCCTGCGCTAAATGATCCGGCCAGCGGCATTCTCATTGAAGTACCTCATGTCGGCGGAGATATTCAAAAAACGGCATATCAGGATATAAATGACGAGATGCTGCGCAATCATCGCAGCGGCGCTGAACTATGTATTACCCCTGCGAAGGAAGTCTATGTTGCAGCCACCTATGACGCCCTGGATGTCAAAGAGCGCATTCTGAAAGAAAAATCGCCGCGCTCAGAAGCGCTAAAGCAAGGCAGCTTGCAGGTCGGCAATTTGGCGAGTGCCATTTACTACGTCGGCCAGTTGCGCGAAACAGGGACACCGGAAAAGCCTTCCTTTGCGCTTGAAAAGCCGGCAAAACCCAAGCTCATCAAATCTTTCGAGGGTCACAAAGTCGAAGGCTTCTATAGGACAGAGGCGGCGCAAGATGCCAACACTAAAGACCGCACAAGCACGCCGAGCGGCGTAGACGGTTTCTATGGTTGCGACAATGAGGAAGAAGGCACGATGATCGGCTCATTTCCGATGGCTCCTTCGGCAATGCCGAACGCCGCTCCCTTCGATCCAGAAACCGCAGCAACCGGCAAGTCCGTCGAGAAATAAGCCTGCGTCATTTCGCTTGAGATCGCTTCAAAATGCGAGCCACTGATTGGTGCCCGACAAATGCCCGATAGCTACCCGATAGCTACGACTGCTCGAAGCTGCTAAAGCGGTTCACAAAAGCCGCGAGAGATGATATTCTGGCTCGGTTAACCTGGCTACATTTTTTACCCCATCGAGGGGTGTCTGCCTTCGGGTCGGCACCTGTGGACATCAATCGAGTTCCCGATGAACAAAAGCGATGTTTTGAAGGTTGGAATCCAGATTGCTGGAGCGCTGGCGCGACTTCACCAGTCCAATGTGGTTCACCAGAATATTCGACCTGACAATATCCGCATTGATCCCAAGACCAAGGAGGTTCTGCTCCTTGCAGTGCCCAAAGAGCCTGCAGCGGTGGTCTCGAGCATGGGCCATGACCTCGGCATTTCTCTTGGGTCACTGCCTTATATCTCGCCCGAGCAAATCGGCCGCATGAACCGTCCGGTCGATCACAGATCGGATCTTTATTCGCTCGGTGTGGTGCTGTACGAGATGTTTTCCGGCACACTACCTTTTAAAGCCGAAGACGCGCTGGGCTGGTTGCACTGCCACATCGCGGTGCGCCCGCAGCCGCTTAGCGATGCGGCGCAAGACATACCCGGCATCGTTTCAAACATCGTGATGAAGCTGCTTGCCAAGGACGCGGAAGATAGATACCAGAGTGCCCGCGGACTAGAGCACGATCTGCAAAAATGCCTGGACGAAATTGCGCTGCATGAGAATGTGAAGCCGTTTCCTCTTGGCCAAGAGGACATTTGGGACAAGCTGCGCATTCCTACCAAGCTCTACGGCCGAGAGCGCGAGATTGCGACGCTCTTTGGCGCCTTCGAAAAGGTTGTGGCGCGAGGAACTCCGGATCTGGCGCTGATCTCGGGCTATTCGGGCATCGGAAAATCTTCTCTGGTCAATGAACTGCACAAGGTCATTGCACGCGAGCGTGGTTTCTTTATCGCCGGCAAGTTCGATCAGTATAAAAAGGACATTCCTTATCTTACGATCAATCAAGCATTCAAAGACCTGGTTCGTCAGATCCTAGGCGAAAGCGAAGAGCGCCTTGCGGTGTGGCGGCAGCGACTCATAAATGCGCTTGCGGGAAATGCGCAGCTCATCGTTGAAGTCATTCCGCAGCTTGAACTTATCATTGGAAAACAGCCACCGGTCGCACCGCTTGCCGGCGCCGATGCGCAGAACCGCTTCAACGCGGTATTTCGCAGCTTCGTTGGCGTATTCGCCGCAAAAGAGCATCCATTAACTCTATTCTTGGATGATCTGCAGTGGGCCGATTTTGCGAGTCTTGGACTCCTTTACGAGCTGCTTGCAAATTCGCAGCCCCATTATCTTTTCATTCTGGGTGCATACCGAGATAATGAGGTCAGTCCGTCGCATCCGCTCGTCTCGCAGATTGCCGCCCTGCGCAAAGCGGAAGTGCCCATCACCGAGCTAGTACTTGGCCCTCTGTCCGAACGCAACCAGCTAGAAATGTTGCGTGACACGTTCCACTGCACAGAGGAGCGTGCGCGGCCCCTTGCCGCTTTGCTCTACAAAAAAACCGGCGGAAATCCGTTTTTTGTGACGCAGTTTCTGCTTGAGCTCTATCAGCAAGGGCTTGTTCGCTTTGACGCCGACGCCGGCACGTGGCGCTGGGATATCGATCAGATCGAGGCGAAAAACTACACCGATAACGTTGTCGAGCTGATGGTCGGCAAGCTGAAACGTCTGCCGTCGCAAACGCAGAATGCCTTGAAGGTCGCGGCGTGCGCCGGCAATGAGTTCGAAGAAAGCATCCTATCGGTCATTCTGGGAACGGCTTCCGAAATAGCGATTTCGGCGCTTGCGCCCGCCCTGTCAGAGGGGCTCATTCTTTTCCAGAGAGGCGTATACAGATTCCTTCACGATCGCGTGCAACAGGCAGCGTATCTGCTAATTCCCGAACAAGAACGCGGAGCGGTCCACCTGCGTATTGGTAGGCTGCTATGGGAACGCACGCCGGAAGCGAATCGAGACGAACGAGTCTTCGATATCGCAAATCACTACAACCTGGGCGCAGGGCTCATTACTGATCCTGCCGAACAGCGCAGATGCGCCGAGCTTAATTTTCGCGCCGGGCAAAAAGCGAAGGCGGCAGCCGCGTATCGCTCTGCCGTAAGTTACCTCGAAGCTGGAAAGAAGTTACTCGTCGAGGCGAACTGGCAGACTGACTACGAATTCGTCTACGCGCTGCATCTGGAGCTTGCCGAAAGCTATCTTTTGACCGCTCGTTTGGATGCAGCCGAAGCGGTCTGCGCATCGATGTACGACCGCGCCCGCAAAAATGTCGAAAAGGCGGCGGTGTATTGCCTTGAAATGCAGAGCCACACGACGAAGGCGGAAAACGAGCGGGCGATAGAGCTAGGCATCAAGTGCCTAAAGCTATTTGGCGTCGATCTGTCGCTGCACCCAAGCGCCGAAGTTCTAAGCGCCATTCTGCAAGAGATCGATGTGGCGATGCAAAGCCGCTCGATAGAGGATCTGCTGAATCTGCACGCAATGAAAGATCCGGAAAGCATCAGCGTCATGAAAACGCTGACCGGTATCTTTACAGCCGCCGTGTTCTGGATGGACCCGACGCTGACCAGCGTCGTGATATCGCGCATGGTCCTGCTCAGCATTACCCACGGCAACACCGCACAGTCGGGGCTAGCGTACACGCTGTTTGGGGCCTACATCAAGGTGAAGCGCAAGGAGTATGGGGAAGGGTACCGCTTCGGAAAGCTCGGGTTCGATCTGGTCGAAAAGTACAGAGATCAATCCTACAAGGTGCAAGTCTGCAACGTACTTTGTGCGACGATTTCTCACTGGAGCCGCCACTTTCGAGATGCCTATAGATACGCGACCATAGGCCTTCGCGCCGGCATTGAGACCGGCGAGGTCATGTACACTTGCTTCACCAGTCTGAATACCGTCATTGCCCCCCTCGTCGCTGGCGATCGGCTGGAGGATGTATGGACGGAAAGCGAGCGCTGCGAAGATCTTTTGAATCGCTCAAAGCTCGTATTTCCGTTGGCGATTCCGATTGCAGCCAAGCGCCTTGTCGCCAATATGCAAGGCGGCACCAGCAATTTTTCAACCTGGAGCGGCGATGGATTCGACGAAAAGACATTTGAGCGAGAAGTGCGAGAAGCCGCGCTTCCCATCGTGCGGCTCTGGTATTTTACGCTCAAAGCAATGGCCCGCTGCATCGCCGGCGACTTCCGTGAAGCGCTTGAGGCCGGGTCGCTTGCTGAGGAATTCCTGAGCAGTGCGCCTGAAGGGATTCCGGCCGCAGAGTACCCGTTTTATACGGCGCTGGCGGCGGCAGCATGCTTCAGAAATGAAGCGGATGAAGAAAAGCGTAGCGCGCTTCGAAAGCTGATTGGCGATTACCAAGGGCGGCTGCACACCTGGGCCCAAAGCTGCCCCGACAACTATCAAGGCAAGCACGTCCTTATCTCAGCCGAGATCGCGCGAATCGAAGGAAGAGAGCTCGATGCGGGACGGCTCTACAACCAGGCGATTCGGCTCTTTCGCGCAAGTGGGTTTGTCCACGATGAAGGACTGGCCTGCGAGTTTGCCGCTCACTTTTACATGGAACGGGAATACGTAGCCATTCCTGATGGCTATCTGCGCGAGGCGGTCGGTTGCTACACTCGCTGGGGCGCACACGGAAAGGTTCGGCAGCTCAAATGGAAATATCCCGAGATATTGACAGAGCGAACGACGCTAGCACCGCAGGAGCTTAGCACTCAAGCGGAACAGTTTGACACCGTGACTGCGGTAAAGGCATCTAAGGTCCTGTCGCGAGAGTCAGGGCCGGAGAAGCTTTTGGCCGCGCTCATGCCAATCGTCATCGAGCACGCAACCGCACAGCGGTGCTGTCTGCTCGCCCCCAAAGACGACAACTTGATTACCCTGGCGGAGGCCGTTGCGGATTCCAGCGGTATCGAAGTGCGGCTCGGGGCTGCCGGCAGGATGGTTTCTCCTTCCGAGCTGCCGATGTCACTTATCAATTACGTCAAGCGCACCCGCGACAAGCTGATGCTCGACGATGCAACCAAGGACGGCTCGTTCGCCGCGGACCCCTATGTTGTCCGCGAGCGGCCAAAATCCGTCCTGTGCCTGCCACTACTCAGACAAGGCAAGATGGAAGGCGTCTTGTATCTGGAGAACAAGCTTGTAGCCGGCGTGTTCACACCGCGGCGGCTGGCGCTGCTCGAATTTCTTGCCGCGGTATCGCTTGAGAACGCGATTCTCTATGGCGAGCTGCAGCAGGAAAACGCGGACAAGCAGCGCGCCGAAAAGAACTTTCTAGAAAGCGAAGCCCGGCTGCGCAAGCTGGCCGAGACGGCGAACCTGATTCCCTGGGAAATCGACAAGGCGACCGGAAAGTTCACCTATATAGGCGCGGGCATCGAAAGAGTATCGGGGCCAGCGGCTACCGAGTGGCGAGATCGCTCGGCCGAGGAATTTCTGCGCGCCTGCGTGCACCCCGAGGACTGCGCAAAGGCGCTGCACAGATTCTTCGATGCGGGTAGCCAAGGCGATCATTTCGACTTCCGAATGGTCGCGGCGAACGAGCGTATTCTTTGGATGCACAACGTCGTCAGTGCGAACGAAGTGGCAGATGGGCGCGTGGCGCTTACCGGCTTCATGATCGACGTAACAGAGCGCAAAGAGGTCGAGTCGACGCTGCGCGAGCAGCTCGAAACCATCCAGCGGCAGCAGGATGCCATTCGCAGACTGTCGACCCCCATCATCGAAGTCTGGGAAGGGGTGCTGACGATGCCAGTCCTCGGCGTAATCGATGGCAGCCGCGCCCAGCAGATGATGGAAGTCGTCCTTGGCGCCGTCGTGCGCACGCGCGCTCAGCACATCATCATCGATTTGACCGGTGTCGAGACGATCGACACCCATACCGCCAATCACATCGTCAAGATCATCTATTCCGTACAGCTTCTGGGCGCGCAGGGCATTGTCGTGGGAATTTGTCCTGGAGTCGCCCTTACCCTGGTGTCACTCGGCGCCGATCTTTCTTCGATTCGCACGCTGGCGAATCTACGCGAGGCCCTCCTTCTGTGTATGAACCACACGAAGAAGCGTGCTCTTGCCCAGTAGTCGCCTTCCTAACATAGCAGCATCTTCGGTTTTCGCCGCTCGCTACGAAAGCGTCTGCGGCGATGCAAGCCGAAGCGCAGTCTTGCATCGAACCCCAAACCATTCAGGGAGTTGGTGTACAAATGGCATCTCATCCATTTACATATGCGCCGCTTTCTTTGGAACAGGAGCGGATGTGGCTTCTTACCCGTGCGTTCGGAGCAACTCCTGCGCTACACGAACGCGGCGGTGCCTGGCTTGATGGCGAGCTCGATTCGGAGCGATTGCGAAGCGCGATTGGAATTATTGCCAAGCGCCACGAGATTCTGCGCACCACGTTCGCTGAGCGTGATGGCCAGCCGGTTCAGATCATTTACAGCGATGAAGTGGCGGTATTTCGCGAGTACGATGTATGCGCCGAGGCTGGCGAGCAGGCTCAGGAGCGGGCCTTCGCGATTGCCCGCGAGGCCGTATCTTCGCCGTTTGATCTCGATCGCGGACCGCTTTACCGCGTCGTATCGATTCTGGTGCGACCCGGCAGGCGCCTCGTGGTGCTGGTCATGCACCATCTTATTTCCGATGGAGATGCAAGTACGGGCATCTTCTTTGCCGAGCTTCACGCGATTCTGCACGCACAGCTGACCGAAAAGGAACCTCGACTTTCGGCGTGCACGATGCAATATCGCGACTATGCGCGCTGGCAGCAGGAACACCTAAATGGGGCATCCCTGGATGCGCAGCTCGCCTATTGGCGCGACGAGCTCATGGGCGCGCCATCGCATCTGGAACTTCCCACGTTTAAAAAACGCCCCAAGCTGCAGACTTTTTTTGGCGCCAAGGAAGTGCACCGCTGCGAACCCGCGCTCAGCACCGGACTCGCGGCGCTCGCGGCGCGTGCCGGCGTTGATTTTTTTGCTGCCGCGCTCGCCAGCTTACAGGTCCTGCTACACCGTTACAGCGGCCAGGAAGACGTCGTCGTGGGAACACCCCTTGCTGGCCGAGAGCCTGACGAATTTCGCAATCTTCTTGGTTACTTTGGCAACCCTGTCATCGTACGCACTCGGTTCGAAGGCGACCCTTGCTTCGAAGATGTCTTGCAGCAAGTGGGTAAGTCCGTTGCTCACGCTCGCGAAAATGGACAGGTGGGCTTTCAGAAAGTAGTCAGTGCCGTTGCACCGGTACGCGATCCCAGCCGCCCGCCGCTTTTTCAGATTCTGTTTGCACTTCGGCAAGGGCCCACAGCAATTATTGAAGTCCCGGGTCTGGTGCTTACCCCAGTTGAGCTGGTGCTGCCTTTTGTCAGCTATGACTTGATCGTGATCATCGATCGGCTCGATTCCGGTTTGCTCTTGCAGTTTGAGTACAATCGCGACCTGTTCGAGCCGCACATGATGGCGGCGCTGCTTAGACATTGGGAAGTCTTACTGCGAGCGGCCCTTTTAAACCCTCGCACAAGTGTCTCGAAGCTACCGCTGCTTGGCGCCGAGGAGCGTCGGCAAATCCTCATCGAGTGGAACAACACAAAGACGCCTTATCCAAGAAACGCCTGCGTGCATGAGATCTTCGAAGCGCAAGTCGAGCGGACTCCCTTCGCGGTTGCGGCCACCGCAGATGGGAACGAGATCAGCTACGTCGAACTGAACCGTCGAGCCAACAAAATCGCGCACGGTCTGCGCCGGCTTGCAGTCGGGCCGGACGTACCTGTGGGAATCGTCGCCGAGCGCTCGCTTGACATGCTCGTTGGGCTCATCGGAATCCTCAAAGCGGGCGGCGCATACATGCCCCTCGATCCGGAATATCCAGAAGAGAGGCTGCGCACCATTCTTGCAGATTCCGGAGCCACGGTCGTCCTTAGCAGTCTCGGAAGAGCGGCGAAGCTGCGGTTTGGCGGTACGATTGTCGATCTGAGCGGCTCGGCTTTTTTAGAGGAGCCAGAGGAAAATCCGCCGCATCGAGCGACTGCAGAAAATCTTGCGAACGTCATCTTCACATCCGGATCCACCGGTCGTCCTAAGGGTGTCGGAGTGCTTCATCGCGGCGTCGTTCGCCTGGTCAAAAACACGAACTACATAGACTTTACGCCGGCCGATCGAGTGGCCCATGTCACTAGCCTTGCGTTCGATTCCTCTACGCTTGAGATCTGGGGCGCACTTCTAAACGGCGCGCGTCTTGTCTTAATCGCCAAGGAGATGCTTCTTTCGCCCGAGGCCTTCGCGGCCCGAATTCACAAGGAAGGACTCACCGCCCTTGTCTTAGTCACGGCGATCTTCAATCAGATGGCAAGCTACATTCCGGAGGCATTCAGCCAGCTCAAGCATCTGATCACGGGAGGAGAAGCAGCGGATCCGCGCGCCGTACAGGAGGTCCTTGCGCGCGGAGCACCGGCGCGTCTTCTGAACCTGTACGGGCCCACAGAGAATACGAGCGTAACAACGTCGCATCTTATCAAGGAAGTGCCCAAGGACGCGCTCTCCATTCCGATTGGACGGCCGATCGCGAACACCCAAGTCTATATCCTGGATCGCCATTTGGAACCAGTGCCTGTGGGTGTAGTCGGCGAGCTTTACACCGGCGGGGACGGAGTTGCACGCGGTTATCTAAACCAGCCTGAGCGGACCCAAGAGCTGTTCATTGCGAACCCCTTTGCGGACGCAACCGCTGAGCGCCTGTACAAAACAGGGGATCGAGTGCGCTATCTGCCGGACGGCACGATCGAGTTTTTAGGTCGGGTCGACATGCAGGTCAAAATTCGCGGGTATCGCTTTGAGCTTGGCGAGATCGAAGCGGCGCTTGGAAAACACCCGGACGTGCGGCAAGCAGCGGTCCTTTTGCGAGAGGACTTTCCGGGCGATAAGCGCCTTGTCGCCTATGTCGTGGCGCGCGAAGAAGGAACGCCGCCGCCGCCTGCCGCGCTAAAACAGTCTTTGGCCGAGACGCTTCCTTCGGCGATGATTCCCGCGGCGTTCGTAGTCATCCCGCGGATGCCGCTTACACCAAACAGCAAGATCGATTATCGAGCACTGCCGCGTCCCCAATGCGATTCGACGGAACGGACGTCGGTCATCATCGCGCCGCGATCCGAGCTTGAAGAGAAGATAGCCGAAATCTGGAAGGAGGTCCTGAACAAAGAAAGCATTTCCGTCCTGGATGATTTCTTTGCGCTCGGCGGTTATTCCCTGCGTGCTCTCATGGTGACGGGCCGCATTCGCCGCCGCCTTCAGGTAGAGGTGCCACTGCAGCGCTTCTTTGCCGAGCCCACAATCGCCGGACTGGCAAGATTCGTGCAAGAAGTACGGAACGAGCAAAAAGCCGCAGCGGCAATCACCCCGGCGGCGCGCGGCACCATCGTCCCACTATCCTTTGCGCAGGAGCGCCTGTGGTTCATTCATCAAATCGCGCCCGAAAGCCGCGCCTACCATTACCCTGCCTTTTTTCGACTGCGCGGCTCTTTGCATGAAGCTGCACTCGCGCACGGCATGCGTGAGATCGTCCGTCGGCACGAATCGCTGCGAACGACGATCACCGAGCACGAAGGCCAGCCGATGCAAGTCATCGCTGCCGACACTTCCTTCGAGCTCGAGGTCGTGAATCTGGAGGCGCTTCCTCCGCAGGAGCGCGAAGCGCGGTTCCGCCAGCTACTTGCGTCCAAGGCGCAGCGCCTATTTGATCTGCGGCGCGGGCCATTGTTTCGCGCCAAGCTGCTTAGGCTCGCGGATGACGAACACATTTTGCTGCTGGCGCTGCATCACATCATCACCGACGGATTCTCGATGAACGTGCTCTACGAAGAGCTAAGCCGCTTATACCATGCGTTCGCTTTCGGCGAGCCACAAAGCCTGCCGGCTTTGCCGATACAGTACAGCGACTATGCACTTTGGCAGAGGCGTGTGGCGAAAGAAAGCGGACTCGCCGCGCAGCTTGCATGGTGGAAGCAGCACCTGGCTGGTGCGCAGACGACGCTCGCGCTTCCTCTCGATCGGCCGCGTCCTACTGTGCAGAGTTTTCGCGGCGCGCTGGTTCCATTTCGGCTCGAAAGAAGTCACGCGGAAGCAGCGCGCGCCCTCGCACTGGCCGAAGGTGCAACTCCCATTATGGTGCTTCTGACGGCGTTTTTCGCGCTGCTTTCTCGGTATACCGAACAGGAGGACATTCTGATTGGATCGCCGTACGCGAACCGCGATCACACAGAAACCGAAAGCATTATCGGATTTTTCGTCAACACGGTTGTGATTCGCGGAAATCTCTGCGGAGCACCGACATTTCGCGAGCTTTTGGCCAGAGTGCGCGACGCGAGCCTCAAGGCCTACGACCACGCCGAGCTACCGTTCGAGCAGCTCGTTGCGGCACTCGAGCCAAAGCGCGATCTTAGCCGCAATCCGCTCGTACAGGTGCTGTTCGCGCCACAGATTTCGGAGCGCGGCAAGCTCTCGCTTTCCAAAGTCTCAGTCGAGCCGCTCGACTTTGATCTCGACAAAGCGATGTGCGACCTTACATGGTTCGTTTGGGAAAGCCCGGAGGGAATCGGGGGGCGCTTGGAATTCAACACGGACGTCTTCGATCGATACACGATCGAACGGCTGGCTTCACACCTTCGCGTTCTCTTCGAAGGGGCGATGGAACGGCCGGATACCAAGGTCATCGATCTACCGCTGCTTACAGAGGAGGAACGAACGAAAATCCTGTTCGACTTTAACCATACGCGCACAGAGTATCCGCGAAACGCGTCGATTCAGGAACTTTTCGAAGCGCAAGCGGCGCAAAGCCCCCTGGCCATCGCGGTGACCTGCGGGGGCGGGCAGTGCACGTATGCCGAGCTCAACCGCCGCGCGAACCGGCTGGCACGCGGCCTTGTGGAACTCGGAGTAGGTCCGAATGTGCCGGTCGGCATCCTCGTCGAGCGGTCGATCGAGATGATGGTGGGGCTGCTCGGCATCTTGAAGGCCGGCGGCGCCTATGTTCCGCTGGATCCGGCGCAGCCCACGGATCGGCTACTCGGCATGCTTGAGGATGCGGCGGCCCCCTTGCTGCTGGCAACGCGAAAGCTTTTGCACAAGTTCCCATTTCGTGGGCAAAAAATCGATCTTGCGCAAGATGCTTTCGCACGTCATTCCGAAGAAAATCTGCCGTCGCGAAGCTCGGCAGAAAGCCTCGCATACGTGATGTACACCTCGGGATCGACGGGCAGACCCAAAGGAGTGGCAGTGCCGCACCGCGCCGTCATTCGGCTAGTGGTGGAAACGGACTACGTGAAGATCTTGCCGGATGACCGAGTGCTTCATGCTTCGAATCTCGCGTTCGATGCATCGACGCTGGAAGTCTGGGGAGCGCTACTTTTGGGAGCGCGAGCTGTGATCGTGCCCAAGGAGACGCTTCTTAGTCCCGATGTCCTCGGACGCTGCATCCTCGACGAAGGCATCACACTCATGTTTCTGACGACGGCCGTCTTTCATCAGATGGCAAGCGGATTTCCAAGTGCCTTTGGCAAAGTCCGCCACCTCTTGTTCGGAGGCGAGGTCTGCGATCCACGTTGGGTGAAAGAAGTGCATGAGAAAGGCGCACCGGAACATCTCATCCATGTCTATGGCCCAACCGAAAACACAACGTTCTCGACGGCATACCTCATCAAGAGCATTCCGGAAGGGGGGCTTTCGGTTCCCATCGGCAAGCCCATCGCAAACTCGCAGACGTACATTCTGGATTCGCAAAGAAGGCCGGTGCCAATCGGTGTGACGGGAGAGATTTACGTCGGCGGCGATGGCGTGGCACGCGGATACCTCAATCGCCCCGAGCTTACGACCGAGCGATTTCTTCCCGATCCGTTTCACAAGGAGGATGGCGCCCGACTTTATCGCACTGGCGACCGAGGACGCTATCTTCCCGACGGCACGATCGAGTTTTTGGGACGTATCGATCACCAAGTCAAGATCCGCGGCTATCGCATAGAACTTGGCGAGATCGAAGTAGTGATTCGCGAAAATCCTGCCGTGCGCGAGGCAGTGGTGGTCGTACGGCAGGACACGCCGGACGAAAATCGGCTTACCGCTTATGTGGTTCCCATCGAGGACGGCGCGCTCGGTGTACCGGCGCTGCGCGATTTCCTCAAACGCAAGCTGCCCGATTATATGATTCCGGCGGCGTTTGTCATCATGCGCGCGCTTCCACTGACGCCGAACGGCAAGGTTGATGTTCGCGCCCTTCCCCTGCCCAAAGGGGTAAACCGCGACTCGTCAACCGCCGGATCAGGGTCGGGCCCGCGCTCGCAGATCGAAGAAGCGCTCACCGCGATTTGGCGCGAGGTTCTGGAAATCGACGAGGTAGGACTTGATGATGCCTTCTTCGACGTAGGTGGCCATTCGCTGCTTCTGGCGAAGTTGCGCGCACGTATACGCGCCCAGCTTGGCCGCGAGGTGGATTTGGTCACGCTCTTTCGATATGCGACGATTCGCTCGCTAGCGACGCAGCTTTTTCAAACAGCGGAGCCTCCGCCCGCTGCTTTGCCGCTCGGCTCTGCGCCGATGGCTGCTCCGCCGCCGAAATCGCTAGTCGCTGCAGAGTCCGTCCGCGCCAAGTCAGAGCCTGCCGATTCTCCTTGTGCAAACAGCTACATCGCCATCATTGGAATGGCCGGACGTTTTCCTGGCGCCGACGACATTGAGTCGCTATGGACAATGCTGCGCGCAGAGAAGGAAGGCATCGCCCATTTTTCGCAAGAGGACCTCGCTGCGTTTTCTGTGAACTCGGCGCTTTTGCGCGCACCTGACTTCGTTCCGTCGCTCGGTTTTCTGCGCGGTGCCGGAACCTTCGACGCCGCCTTTTTCGGGTATAGCCCAAAGGACGCGCGCTTGACCGATCCGCAGCACCGGCTGTTTCTGGAGTGTTCCTGGGAGTCGCTAGAAAACGCCGGCTATGATCCCGGACGCTATGGCGGCGCTATCGGTGTATACGGCGGCTGCGGGGCACCCAGGTATTGGTTGACGCGCGTCTTAGGGCTCGGTGCGCGGCCAGGCACAGCGGACGACTATCGCGCCGTGATTGGCAACGGTGGAGATTTTCTGGCGACTCGAGTGGCCTACAAATTGGGACTGCGCGGCGCGGCGATTAACGTTCAGACGGCGTGCTCTACTTCGCTCGTCGCGATCCATCTTGCGTGTAAAAGCCTGAGGCTGCGCCAATGCGACATGGCAATCGCCGGTGGAGTCAGCGTGTTCTCGCTGGATCCCACGGGGTATGTCTTTGAAGAAGGCAGCATCCTGTCGCCGGACGGGCGCTGCCGGCCTTTCGATGCCAGCGCCAACGGCACGGTGCCCGGCAGCGGTGTGGCCGTCGTCGTACTAAAGCGCCTTGAGGATGCGCTCGCCGACGGAGATACGATTCATGCGGTCATCCGCGGATCGGCCACCAACAATGATGGCGCGCAAAAAATCGGATTTACCGCTCCAAGCGTCGATGGACAGGCGGAGGTCATCGCCAAGGCACACGCGGCAGCCTCAGTAAAACCCGAAAACATTGGCTATGTCGAGGCTCATGGCACGGCGACGCCCCTGGGCGATCCGATCGAGGTCGCGGCCCTCAGCCAAGCATTTCATGCCTCTTTTTCGAAATCGAGCTCCTGCGTTCTTGGATCTATCAAGGGCAACATCGGACACCTAGATGCGGCGGCAGGTGTGACCGGACTTATCAAAGCGACGCTCGCCCTATCGCGTGAGCTTATTCCCGCGACGCTGCACTATGAGCGGCCAAACCCCGCGCTGCAGCTCGAAACAAGCCCCTTTTTCGTGAGCGCACGCGCCATTGCTTGGCCGCGCGGCGAGGAGCGGCGCCGCGCGGGCGTGAGCTCCTTTGGAATGGGCGGCACCAACGCGCATATCGTGCTGGAAGAAGCACCTTTGTTGCCACCGTCGGGACCGAGTCGACCCTCGAGCCTCCTTGTCGTTTCGGCGCGCACTCGCTCGGCGCTCGACGCCGCGACAAGTCGCCTGGCCGCGCATCTTGACGGCCACGCCGAGCAGGCGCTTTCAGACATTGCGTTCACGCTGCAAAAGGGACGAGCGGAATTTGCGCACCGTCGCGCGGTGGTCGCTGCGACGCATGCCGAGGCCACCGCGGCGCTGCAGGGCACCGCGCCGCACCCACTTATCACGGGCGTAGCGCGGGTCGGTGCGCCCAAGCTCGTATTCATGTTCCCAGGTGTTGGGACACAGCATGCGCGCATGGGCCGTGAGTTCTATCGCCATGAACGTGTCTACAGAGCGTCTCTAGATCGATGCATTGAACTTTTCGCAGAAAAGTTAGGCCTGGACCTTCGTCAGATTCTGCTACACGAAGACGACAAAGAGGAGGAAGTAGCGGCGCGCCTGATACGCCCGACGATCAATATGGCAGCCATTTTTTCGACCGAGTATGCTCTCTCGCAGCTCCTTATCGCGTGGGGCATCGTACCTTCGGCACTCATCGGCCATAGCCTTGGTGAGTATGCCGCAGCATGCATTTCCGGAATGCTCCATGTCGAGGACGCTGTGACGCTTATCGCGCTGAGAGGACAGCTCGTCGAGCAGTTTTCCGACACCGCGATGCTGATTGTACCTTTGTCCGAGGATGCGATTGCGCCGCATCTTGGCGAGCAGCTCTCGCTGGCGGCGGTGAACGGCCCCTCGCTTTGCGTTGTGTCGGGAATGCGCCCAGCCATCGATGCGCTGCGTGCCGAGCTTTTGCGCACCGGCATCACGGCGCGGCTGCTTCCCATCGCCATGGCCTCTCATTCGCCGCTGGTTGATCCTTTTGTCGATCGAATCGCCGAGCAGGCAGCACAGCTTCTGCTTCGTCCGCCGCAAATTCCGACCATATCGAATGTAACCGGAACATGGATCAGCGAAGCCGATGCCTGTGATCCGGCCTATTGGGCACGGCATCTGCGGCGTACCGTACGGTTTGCCGACGGGCTTGGAACGATGCTGACGGATCCGGATTCCATATTCGTGGAAGTTGGACCCGGAAAGCACCTGGCCTCGCTGGCTCGCCTTCACCCAAGTGCGCATCCGGAACGGCTCATCGTATCCACGATGGCATATCAGGGAAGCCGCCGAACGGACTTCGAAGCGCTGCTACATGCCCTTGGAACGCTCTTTTGCGCCGGTGTCGCCGTCAATTGGAATGCATTCTCAGATGGAGAATCCCGCAAAAGGGTTCCGCTTCCGACCTATCCTTTCGAACGGACCCTGCATGTCCTCGCAGAAAAGCCGCATGCAGACTCCCATCCGCATGGCGTGCCGTCCGAAATTTCGCGCGCTGATGAAGAGCAGGTTGGCGGAGGTGCACAGGCGGCCTTTACGCAAGCGGAAGCGCTGGTCGCGACTAAAATGGCAGCGCTGCCTTCACCAAGCAGCACTTCACGGTCCAGCGAAAGCGGCGTGGAGAAGATCCTCGCGGATATCTGGATGGAGCTTCTCGAAGTCAAACAGGTTCGGCGGCAGGACAATTTCTTCGATCTGGGAGGCAGTTCGCTCATCGCCGTTCAATTGCGCTCGCTTGTTAAGGAACGGCTCGGCATCACGCTGCCTATACATGTATTCATCGAAAATCCGACCTTGGGCGAGCTTTTGGCACCCATCGCTAAAGCAATCGCAATGGAGCCAAAATCAGCGGACAAAAACGACGGAGCGTTTCAGCAAAACGACCGCGCTGCGGTCGAGGAACTCAAATCCGCAACGCGTTTAATGGTTCGTCTACAAGCCGGCTCCGCCGAGCAGATTCCGCTATTCCTCATTCAGCCGGTGGGTGGTACGGTCTACACCTACGTCGAGCTCGTCAAGCAACTTCCGCCTACGCGGCCGGTGTATGCTTTTCGCTCTTCGGGAATGGAGCCGGGCGAGCCTATCTACGCCGAGATTTCCCAAATGGCCACTCGATATCTTGAGGAGGTACTGGCGGTGCGTCCTCAGGGACCATTCCTATTGGGCGGCCATTCCGGCGGCGGTACTGTCGCGTACGAGATGGCCTGCCAGCTGCTTGCACGCGGTCATTCCAAAATCTTCGTCTGGATGGCTGATTCCGGATATACCACCCAATACGAGCGCATGAATGTAAAAAGCATCGAGGACGTCATTAAAGCGATGGACGCCTTTCGCGAGATTGCAAAAGAAAGCTATCGCGCATTTATTGCCGCGTTGCAAGAAGACTCAATGGTGGCCGAAGTCGTACTGGCGAACTACCGCGCGCTCGCTTCGTACCAGCCGCAGCAAAGCCGTGCCGAGGTCGTTTATGTGCGCGCAAAAGAGCGTGATACGGTACTCGACAAGCATCCCGAGCTCGGCTGGATGGAGCTCGTCGATGGACCGTTTACGCTGCACAAGGTCTCGGGAAACCACTTTACGATGATGCAAACGGGCCATATCGAAAGCATCGCCCGTATCATCAATCGGCACATCGATTCATTTTTGGCGGAACGTAAGCTACGGCCGAGGAGCTAAGGTCCCAAAAAGCGACACCTGGCTTTGCTACATGCATTAACGTGACCCAAGGATGCGCGAATCAGCCATTTATCGTATATAGTGGCTACGAGCAGAATTTTTAACGATTCCTCAACGCTGGAGGGTACGCTGATGTCCACCTGTGAGTTTCGTACGCCCTCGAATAAAGAGCTAGTCCTGCGCCATATTGAGCTTCTCAATGCGGACCGCATCGAGGATGCCCATACGCTAGTCGCGGATGACGCAACCTTCTGGTTTGCTGGCGGACTAAGCGGCATCGGACTCATGAACAAAGCCGAGCGGATCGCTCGGCTCAAGGAATGGCTGAAGATCATGGCCACTCCGGTGCGCTACCAAGTCATCAGCTTGACGGCAGAGGAAGATCGAATAGCCGTGGAAGCTACGAACCAGGCAATGGCGCACGACGGCAGGCATTATGATCAGTGCTACTTTATCCTTTTCCGCGTCTCCGAAGGACTAATACGAACCATGCGGATCTACTTTGATACTGATCTGGCTCGCCGAATCCTGACGGGCGCCGCAGTTCAAAAAGTGCAAAACATGAGCTAAGGAATTTATCCCAGACGTTTGGCAGCCAGCTTGACAAGTTGCGCCAGCGTCTCTGCAGGCAAAGAAGAAAAGAGCTGCTCGGCGCTGGCCTGTGCCGATGTCAGCGGTGCCAATTCGGTTCGCGGCCCCTCAAGAGATAACAATTCGACAAGCTGCGCGGTCCGATTGCCTTCCAAAGTTCCTGGTTGCACATAATGCTTCGCGGTCACTTCAAAAGAGCCATGGCCTAACGTTGCCGCCACGGCATGCGAGACCGCTCCGGCACGAATACCGGCTGTCGCCCACAGGCCGCGCAGACTATGCGGACAGACTTGAGGAACTTCGGCAGTGGTACAGATTCGTCGTACTGCGGCATAAAGGACTTGCCGGCAGCGTGGTTTGCCGGTGCTGGCGACGCCAAATAGATACTCATCGGACGGTCGCCCTAAAGCCACCTGTATAAGCCGCGGAGCCAGGACTTTGGGAATCTCCAGTTCACGCCGCGCATTTTTGGTCTTGCCGTGGTAGCTATCGCTGGCCGCCACCCATAATTTGGTACCGCCGCAGTCCAGGTCGCGAATGCGCAGATGCAGCGCTTCACTGGCCCGCAGACCAAGCAGCAGTGCCGTGACCGCACACAGGGCCATCCAGTCCTGTTTTTCTTCGAACAAACGAAATCCTGTGGCAATGAAGCGCTCGGCTTCATCAAAGCGCAGCTGCTTTTTGCCGCGGTTCGGACGTCCGACGGGCTGAATCTCAGAAAACGGATTTTCACGTAGATATTTTTTCGCAACCGCCCAGCGAAACAAGCCCTGCGCAAGCTTCAGGTAAAAGCGATGGGTGGCCGCCGTGGGCGGCTTTCCAGTCTTACGCGTTGGCGTCGCCACCAGTTTTTCATAAAGCGCGGCAGCCGTCTTCGCGGTTAGCTTTTCGAGGTCCTGATTCAGAAAATCGCCGAACCAGCCGCTTAGTCGCGCGCGATGCTGCTCGGCACTGTCCAGCGTGCACAAACCGCGATGGACTTTCTCCGTGCTGTATTCGTCAAGCAGCATCTGCAGCGAGCGCCGTTGCGGATTTTGCGGCAATTCGCGTTCCGCTTCTATTTTCGCGCTTTGTGCCTGCTCTAGCGAAGCAAAGTACAGATCTCGATGCCCGGTTCCGGCACAGATGCGAATGCGAAAACGCGTACCGCCGCGTTCGAAGTACGGACCTTTGACACGAGGAGCTGCCTTTGGGAAGGCCATCCCTCTCTCCTTTCTGCACAATGCCCAATGATTGAAACGGAGCATGCAGAGCATGCCGGTTTTTATCGTATCATATGGAACCGAGTGCTCGGCGAATAAACTGCATCAATTCGCAAACTTGTGGCCCGTGACTGACGAAAGAGCGGGGCGAAGCCGCAGCGAAACTATCCGACGACGGGATCCAGGCAGTTCGTCAAGTCAAACAGCAAAAAGATCAGGGCTTTTTGCTGGGGCGTTAGCGGAAAGGGCTCGTGCTTATACTCATCTCCGCAGCTCAGCGGAAATGGCAGCAAGCCTGTGTATTCTGCGGAAGGCCCGCCTTTTAGATGCAGATCCGTGAAGACCATTTGTCCACATTGATTCTCTGGAACCTCGCCAATTGGGGCATTAAATGAGAAATACTGCGCGCCCGGATTTAACACTCGATCGGGCGAATCTATCGCCAGTTTGTCATTGTACGCAGTGACCTCGGCATGGCCAAAGTCCACAAAATCTTGTGTCAGCGTTTGATCTCGAAAATGCAGCGTCGCTCGGCTTTCATACACATCAAGTTCCCCGAGCGTGGTTGTCCCTTGTACCGAAGAAGACTGCAGCCACGCGGCCAGTGTCCGACCTTTAAGTGTGGACATATTGATAAGCGCTGTCTTTTTCGAATTGGACGTATCGTAATAGCCTAGTTTGTCTCCTGCAAACTGCGCAACCTTAGACATCGGCAGGCTGGCACCAGCTTGCGCGATCCAGACGTTGTGAAAGTGTGACGCAAAAACTCGGCCGCCTTGATCGATATAGTCCTGAAGCGCTTTGTGGGCCGCTGCACTTTTGGTTGCCGTGTTCCACTCAGACTCACAGGACAGCATCAGGACATCGTACTTGGAAAGATTGTCCAGGGAACTCCATAGGTCGGTGGCCGAGCCAAAGTTCACATAATCCGACTGGCCGTTAAAGCCCTTATCATATGTTTGGATACCATTGCCAACATACAAGTTCACACGGCCGTCCTTGTCTGGATTGGTGAATTCTGAATCATCGATGCCGACTTTGCGCAGCAGGCACTCCAGCGCATCCTGATTGCCGCTCGTCAGTGCAAATTTGGGAATATTTCCTTCCGACTTCTTGCGGGGTAGATGCGTATCTTCAGCGCGAAGCGGCGTGGTGGCACACTCCGCAACGTTTGAGATCTTGATTTCGCGGCGCCATTTGCCAACTTGTATCACAAGTGGAATGTTGTCGCCGGACGGTACATTGGTCAGCGTAAAATTGCCGTTCAGATCCGTGGTGGCGCTGGCGATGCTATCCGCAGGTACTACTTGCGCGCAACGCTCGCAGCTTACGCCGGTCTTTGGCGGCGGTGGAGTTGCACCACTTGGAATATAGACTTTCGCGTTATAAACGGGCAGCGTTCCCGCCGGAATGGTTACAACGCCGGTAAGCGTCGTTGGACCGCTTATCGCCGGGCAGTTCAGATTCACACGGCACTTTAAGTCCGTGCAATCGTTGCCATTGCCGTTGCCATTTGACGCACTATTGCAGGCCGAAAAGGGCAACAGCAGCGCGGTTAAAAGCAATTCCGCATGCGAAAACCGCAACCTGCCAAGGCCAAGGTCGATTCCAAACATATGCGCTCCTTTAAATTTTCATGGCTCGTGCGACAGGCAGAGTTTGCCGAAACAATTCGGCTTCTACCAAGTAATGATGAATGTACATGCTTGCCCGCCATGCAGACGCGATGGCTGGCTGTCATCCTGACAGACTTCGGCGTTTGGGCGAAGGCGCCGCGCCGTTCCGGTAATAATTCCGCGATCAAAGTTCGAAGGATAGGGATTGTCGCAGCACATGATTCCGCGCCGCTTGCCATCCAGTCGAAATGCGTAGTGGCCGATTCCTTCGCTCATGGTCGAAGTAGTCGCGTCACACATCAACCGACCAGAAATGCGGTGGTTCATATGGTAGGCGATATCGATAGAAGCCAATGCCGCTTGCACAGTATTTATGTGGGCCGGCCAGTACGCGATTTCAGGAATCTTTTTTCCCACTGAAAACATCGTGTGTGCGCCCAAAAACTGCTCGACTTCGTGCAGCAAGGCGATGTACTCGGGTGCGTCATACCAAGCATCCTGAGACGCATTTTTGCCCAAGTGCTTCTCAATCAACTGATCGGCCAGGGCCACCTTGTCGACCGTGGCTTTGACGATTTCAATCAGGCGGCCTGAAAAGGCCTGCAGCCCGGCTGGAAGATGATGGCGATCTGGCATACACTTCTCCCTATCCTGCATTATACTGATAGCGCTTTCATGCTCCTAGTACGACTTCAAGCAGCCATATATTCTGTTGCCAGCGATCCGATTCACGCCCAAAGGCACAGCCCGGCCTGTTGAGATATGAAACGATGAGCGGCCTAGACATCGCCGAAGTTCTGCAGGTACTGTCGCAAGTGACAGAAGGCGACGCCACAGTTCGAATTCGCAGTACGCCGGCGCATTGCGAATCGAACTTGATAGGAATCCGTCCCGATCAGCTTGTGCGCCTGGCTGAGCTTCTCAACGAACTCCTGGAGATGAGCCAGGCGGATCAAGAGCGCCTTGGCCAAGCGCGAAACGAAACGGAAGAGTTACGCGTCGCGCTGGAATTGCAGCGCGCCAATTCCAAAGAGCTATCGACGCCGCTTATCGAAGTGTGGCCTGGGGTCCTATGTCTGCCGATCATCGGCTCTATCGATGGCACACGCAGCCTAGAGATGACCGAAAAAGTACTGCAAGCAGTCAGCACGCAGCGCACCAAAATGGTGATCATCGACATCAATACCATTTCGCACATAAGCGCACACATCGCACAGCATTTGCTGAACTTGGTGCAAGCGATACGTTTGCTTGGGGCCGAGTGTGCAATCTCCGGAATGCAGCCGCAGATTGCTACTGCCCTTGTCACACGCGGCTTAGACATAAGTACCATCCGCTGTACCCGCACTCTTTATGATGCACTGACTGAATTTCTCACAAGGCAAGCTGCGCGACAGCGCAACTCGATGCAGCAATCTTCCGGATCAAGGACAAATTCCGAGCAAATCACAAGCAAATCACGGGCAAATCACGGTGATCGATGAAAAAAATGCTGCTGATGCTTTTGGCTGGAATGGGTACCCTCTTCGGGCTTTTTGTCATTTTCATTGCCGTCATGGCGCTGCGCAGTAAGCCCCTGCCAACCATCGCGCAGGTCTTGCGCGAACTGCCCCCTGCGGAACGGCAGACCGTGGAAGCGCTAAGCCAAGCGGCGAACATTGCACCTGATTCGCTGCGGCCGATCTACGGCTGGGATGATCGAACCATGACGCATCCCCTAAATCATCTGAACATCGGACTGCGCAACGGACACATTGCCGGCCTTCGCATCGCCGCGAAAAATCTGCGGCGCCTGCCCGACCTTTCCGCACTGCCGGAACTCGAAGCGCTGTGGCTAGACGGCAATCAGCTTGAAGCGGCCAATCTGCAATCGCTTTCGAAGCTGCAGACTATCAATTTGTCAGCCAATCGCATCACTTCGCTGCAAGCTTGGCGATTTCCCAGTTCTTTGCGCCGGCTCTTGCTTTCAGAAAATCAAATCGCCGATCTGGCGCCGCTATCTGGTCTAAGCGCGCTTTTCGAATTGAACGTGGCAAACAACAAAATCGTCGATCTTAGTCCACTTTCGACCCTGCGTTCCTTAAAGCAGCTAGACGCCGCCAACAACCAAATTCTCGCTTTTGATGCGCTGGTACCGCTGGCCCTGGAGAAACTGAATCTGCGGCAGAATCGCATCATGGCATTTCCGCAACAATTGCCAAGCCCTCCGACCTGGAGCGTCAACCTGGACGGCAATCCGGTTTTGAATCGGCCGGGCTATTTGCGCGACCGGACCTATAAATTTGCCTACGCGGGCACGGGCGGCGGCAATCTGACGCAAAAAGGGTCGGTGCGGGGTGGGGCCTTTGAACTGGAAGGAACCTGGCAACACTTACCCGCTTTGCGCAATGTGAGCCTGAATGCTCCACACGACATGACCCGCTCGATGGGGCCGGTGACGCTAGAAGCTTCGGTCAAAAAAGGACGCGTCCGTTTCTATCTTCATGCGCCTGCCAATGTCTGGAACACGCCCTGGATAGACAAAGGAATTATCGAAGGCTACGGCGGCTTTGTCCATACTGTAGATTGGGTATATGCCGATGCCGATGAAGAGCATCCGGCACGCCTTTTTGGACACCTGCTAGACGGCGGCAGCTACGATCAGGCCCAGTTTGAGTTTCATATGGAACCGCTCGATGGTCCCGCCGAAGAGATTAGCTATCGCATTTTTCGCAAATAGGAAGGGCATTCGCTTTCGAACGCAGCGGCGGACTAGGCGCAAGTGCTTGAGTTTTTAGCAAAAGCCGCTGGGCCAGTCCGCCGTACAAGCTATAAGGTGCCACGCGCCGCACCATCGCGCGCTGTACTTTTTCCCAAGTCTTATTGTACGGCTGCAACTTTTCTAAAGACGTACGCTTTCCGGAAAAGCGTGACTGCCAAGCGCGCAGGGTCGCAATATCCAGCGCCAAAAGATCGTGACAGCCAAGCAGCGGCAGCATCAAATCGCAAGCTTTGGGGCCAAAACTTGGCAGGCGGCGCAAAAGCTGCTCGACGCGAAACTGCCATTCGATTTCCTCGCCCAAAATGTCGTTGAAGTCTTCCGCGTCTTTGCCAAAATCGCCAAAACTGCGCGGCGCCCGGCGCAGCGATTCGGGATACAGCGAACCGCTGGCGCAAAATTCAGCCAGCCTGCGCAACGGCCGCTCGAGCGCGGCATTGTGCCCAAGCGCCTGCGCAAACAACTTCGTCGAAGCCGTGGCCAGCGCTGCCGCGGTGGGAAAGCCAAATCGCTGCAAGTTGGTCGCTGCGCCCAAATGCTGACAAAGGGACGCACAAATCGCTGCCACCTGCGAAGCCGCCGCCCGGGTGCGCAGCTGGCATTTGACCAGGTCCTCAAAGACCGTCGCCGAGCGCAGAAAACGTCCGGCATCACGACTGCGCGCAAAAGACAACTGCGCATCCTGATCGGTCAGGGCGTAAAACAGACTCAAATCTTCATCGAGCCCTAGGATGGTCAATAGCTGCGCCACCAAAGGATTTTTAACCGCCTCTGCCGAGTTGCCAGGTTGCGCATTTTCGGACTCCGCAGCCGGCAGTCCGGCGACAAGCAGCGGCAGACCAGGCTGAATCTGGTGAATGAGCGCCTCTACCGGAGCCACTTCCAAACCAACTTTTGGATACAAAACCACTTGCAAAGCGGACTGCTGCGGCGAAAACACCAGCGGCGGCAAAGGCGGCGCCAGCGCATTTGCCGCACACTCGACTAGTTGAAAATTGGCCGGCACATCAATCAGCAGCCGCGCGGTCGGTAGCGGAATTTGCGCCGCCGCTGGCGCGACCGGCGGTCGCGACAATCCGTCTTGAAACTTTTTCATGAGCCTTTGGTCATACCACAAACGCTTGAGCCTTCGTGTATAGTCCCGGCGTGATGAAACCACGCACACATCGGACATTTCGGCATAGCCGCCGCGCAAAAGCCTGGGCCGGGCTTGGAATCGCGGTCGCAGCGCTGCTTGGCGCGACCTCGATTCAGGCCGCAGCGCCGGCGCCAGCAGATGCAGGAGCGCGCTTTGCCGCCCTTGTCGATAGCTTTGTGGAGGAGTACAGCGCCGTTTTTCCCACCGAAGCAACCGGTTTGGGCCTGCACGCCCACGATGCCGATTTGGAGGATCTTTCCCCTGCCGGTCAGGCCCGCGCGCTCGACTGGGCCAAAAGCTGGGAAGCACGCTTTGCCGCCATTTCTAGCGAACGGCTTTCCGCGGCCCAGCGTTTTGATTTGGAACTTGTGCGCTACGAGCTTGGCAAACAAATCTTTGCGTTTCACGAAGTTCGCGATCCCTACCGCAGGCCAGGAGTCTACCTAAGTCTGGCGGCACACAGCGTCAATCTGCTGATCAAGCGCGACTTCGCACCGGCAGAAACGCGTTTGCGCGCGGTTCTTGGCCGTCAAGCCAAGATTGCTCAGTTGCTGCAAATTGCCGAGCAGAATCTGACGCAAATGGCGCAGGTTTCGATCGACATCACGCTGTCCGATCTGGACGCGACCATCAGCTTCTTTTTGCGCGATGTTCCGCAAGCTTTTGCGCAAGTCAAAAATGCCAAGCTCAGTGCCGAGCTACAGACCAGCAGCAATGCCACAGCCGCAGCGCTGCGCCGTTTTGGCGAGTTTTTGCGCCAAAGCCGACCGCGGGCCACTGCGCCCTATGCGCTAGGTCCAAGCCTGCTACAGAAACGGCTTTGGGCGGACGAGCTTATCGATGAACCGCTTGATTCCCTAAAGCGGCGCAGCGAGGCCGAGCTTTTGCGACTACAAACTGAATTTCGCGCCGTCGCGCAAAAGATCGATGCGCACAAACCGGCGGAAGTGATTCAACTGGAGATGCAAAAAGATCATCCCGGACCCACGGGAATTATCGCGGAAACAACGACGCGGCTGCAAACTCAGCAGCGATTTCTCATCGAGAAGGAATTGCTCACCCTGCCCTCCAAGCAGTTGCCCCAAGTGAAAGAGACTCCGCCGTTTATGCGCGCTACTTCGCTGGCTTCGATGGATGCGGCCGGTCCATTTGAGACGGTTCACACCGCCTACTACTATGTCACCCTGCCCGAGCCAAGCTGGAAGGCCGAGCAAACCGAGGATTTTCTGCGCGGCGCCTACAATCGGCCGCTTATCGATGTGGTCAACATTCACGAAGCCTTTCCCGGACATTACGTACAGGATCTGTGGCGCACCGACCTAAGCAAAGCGCGCAAAGTGTTTTTTGCGAACAGCAATGTCGAAGGCTGGGCGCATTACAGCGAGCAAATGATGCTGGATGAAAACTACGGCGCCGGCGATCCGCGACTGCGACTGGCCCAGCTTCAGGATGCGCTGCTTCGCGCCGCGCGTTTTGTCGCCGCCATTCGCATGCATACCCAGGGCATGACGGTTGAGCAGGCGACGGATTTTTTCAACAAAGAAGGATTTCAGACTCGCAAAGTCTCGGAAATGGAAGCGCTGCGTGGCACCCAGGATCCCATGTACTTGGTTTATACCTACGGCAAGCTGGAGATTTTGCGGCTGCGGCAAGAGCTAAAAGCGCGACAAGGCAGCGCGTTTTCATTGCGGCGCTTTCACGATGAACTGCTTGGCTACGGCAGCGCCCCTTTCAAGCTCATCCGCAAAGCCATGGGCCTTCTAAATTAGGCCCGCACTCTAACGCAACATGGGCATTACTTGCCGATAGCGTCGCAAGACTTCTAACAGCCGCTCGTGTGGTAGCGCGTATACCGTATGGCCGTCGACTCCAGTCATGGTCTCGGCGGCAAGCAGAGCATTGACCACGGATTCTTCAGTCGCCTGCACAACAGCCTGCAGCAGAGGATCGATCGATTCATTGGGCAATGCCGCAAAGTGCACAAGTCCCTGATTGTCAGCGGCGGGCACAGCCGGTCCAAAAGCAATCACCAGATCGCCAGAAGTTTGATAAGACACCGCCCCGAGCCGCCCAAGTCCCAGGGCGGCGCGCCGGCCGAGCCGAGCCATCTGATGAGGCAAAAGCGGTGCGTCGGTTCCAATGACCACAATGATCGAGCCGTCTTTTTCACGTCCGGGCGGAAGGCTGCTCGGATGAACGCCTTGCGGCAAAAGCTCTCCAATCTCGCGACCGACCGGCGCCCCCAAAATGCGCAGATCGGCGCGCCTGCCGTAGTTCGTTTGAACCAAAACTCCGACGACAAATTCCCCTTGCGGCAGTTTGCACAGGCGCGATGAAGTGCCAATGCCGCCCTTCCATTGCGAGCTCACCATGCCGGTGCCGCCGCCCACATTGCCTTCGGCCACCGGCCCGCTTTGCGCGCCATCAAGCGCCGCATAGACGTGTTCCGGCCGTACGTGGTGACCGTTGATATCGTTCAGAAAGCCGTCATAAGTCTCGGCCACTACCGCCAGCGAAAATACTTCATCGGCCATGGCGCGCGGCGGAAAGCGGCGATTGCCCCAGTTAATGACCGCGTCGCGAACCACGCCAACACTGTGCGTATTGGTCAAAAGTATCGGTGTTTCGAGCAAACCCGACTCGTTTATCCAGTGGCTGCCGGTCATCTCGCCGTTGCCGTTTATCGCCACCACCGCCGCCACACTGCGCGCTCGACTGTCTTTGCCGTGCGGCAAAATCGCCGTAACCCCAGTGCGCACCGGCCCTTGGCCCGGCACCAAAGCTCCATTTCCGTAAATAAGGGTGGTGTGACCCACGGCGACCTGAGGCACATCGGTAATAGCATTCCAGCGTCCCGGACGACCTTCAAACAGAATGCCGAGCTCGCGCCCGCGTGGCTTGGCATTCACTGCGGAAGGTTTCCCCACCGTGGCGAAAACAGAGCCAAACACAATCGCACTGCACAAAAATCGCGCCAAAGTTGAACCATTTTTCGACTGAAACAGACGAAGCGGAGCAATCGGATACATCGGACACCCCATCATTTCAGTGATACCTTTTTTGGCCATGACGGCCAAGGGAATTAGCAGTCCGGCAAGCTGGCTTTGGATGCTGTGCGGCATGCTGCAACTGACAGCGGCAGCGGAGTCTATAGAAAAGCCGATCGCGGTGGATTTGGCCGCCGCGCAGAGGGCCCTGCTGCGTCAGACTCAAGCGATGCCCTGGCTGATTGGAAACACACCGCGACCGCTGCAAAGCCTGAATCTGGCACAGCTTCTGCCGGATCTGCAGCTTGGCCCTTGTCTTTCCGGACCTTGTTTTTTCGGCCTTTTTCTGGAAGCCAATTCCGAACAGCGGCAGCCCCTGCATCTAGGGGCCAGTTTGCGCGAGCAGATCATCTATGGAAAAACCCTTCCCAGTCTGCGCTTGGCGGACTCCCTTTTTCCCTTGCTTAGATGGCAGGCGCAGACGCTGCTAAAAACGCTACAACAAAGAAAAGAAATTCCTGCGGACTCTTTCAGCGTTTTACTTGAGCTATGGCCAACCATCAATGATGTCGGACGTTTGACCTGGGTAATAAGCCGCTACCGGCTGCATGAAAGTGCGCCCTGGCAGTGGCTGGATGCGGCGCGGCATCAAAGCCGCGATTTTGATGCCGCAAATTTCGCCAGGCCACCGCCCATTCTTCCCGTACATCTGCAACCGGCTCGGCGCGCCGACTTTGCAGCCATTTTTACCGACTTTTTGTCCGAAACGAACAAAAGCCTGTATGAAAAGCCGCGGTTTTCCGAATGCGTGTGGACAAATGCCGACAAAACGGCCGCTTTGGCCGCCTGGTTGCCAAGTGCCGAGCGGCCCGCGCAGGAGGCCCATTTTGCGCAAGCCAGCGCTCTGCAGCAACAGGCAGTATGGTGCATCGCCTTGCCGCAGCCAGCTCGCTTCAATCGCCAAGCGCAGACGCTGCATTTGCGCATTGCGCAAAGCGAATTGCCAAAAAGAACCGTGCAGTTTCAATTGCAGGAAAGCTACACCGTGGTGCCGCGGTCGCCGCCGCAGGCGCTGCCCGCCGCACTGAAACAGGCGGCGCTGGCTGCCAAGCTGCCGAGTTTTCCGGCAACCTTTGCCAATGATTACCGCCGCGACATCGACATGCTGTCCGGACTTTTGCCGCTTGATGTACCGCCTGGTGCGCCCGATGGGCCAAAGTCCGGCGCGGCGCAGACGTTACGCCTGGTCCGCAAAAACAGCGCCGATCCGCAACACCAGCTCGATGTGCTGCTTGATTACTTGGAGGCGCGTTACAAGCAACTTGGCAGCGGAATCCTGACGCAACGCCAGCGCTTTGTCTGGCGCGGCATTGCGCAAAGCAACTTGATTGCGATTTTGCCCGGCCGGCGCGCGCCATCTGAAACCGCCAGCCGGCTGCCTATCGTTTTGGCCGATCACATAGACACCGCCTTCTGCGAAAAGACTTTTGCCAGAAAGGGTCAGCGCGTGTCTGTCGCGGGTGCTGACGACAATGTTAGCGCCGCGGCGGCGCTTTTGCGGGCTGCGGCGGTGCTTAGGGCCCTGCCGCCGGCATTTCGCAAGCGGGACATCTGGTTTGTGCACCTCACCGGCGAGGAGTTTCCCGCCGACGACTTGGGGGCGCGCCGCTACATCGAGGAACTCCTGCGCCGCCGCAGCGATATCGGCGTCTTGCTGCTGCTTGACATGATCGGCGTTTCTGCGGCGCAAAATCGCGAATTTCAGCTGAATCCGGCGGCCTTTTTTGACGCTGCGGATTCCGCGATGCAAGTGGCCGAGTTGGCGGCTTTTTTGACGCCCCAGGTCAGCAAATGGCTGAAGCCGCGCATCTACCCGCCCGAGCACCTGTATAGCTATTTGTACAATACCGACGGTCAGGTTTTCGCCGAGGCCGGCTTTGCAGTCGTACACATCAGCGAAAAAATGAATCGCTACGACACAGACCGCGTCGGCTATCACGATTTTGCAGACACGCCAAATCGCCTCAATATAGGCTACGCTGCCGATATCGTTCGCGTGACGATCGCCACCGCCGCTGTCTTATCGCAAATAGAACTTTTGGACATTCCCTAAATTTAGGGCCAACGCCATTAGAAGCGAACAAGGCCAAGGCTTCCCTTTTGAGGGGTTTCGCGCTAAGAAGCCGCCATGTCTTTCGGTGTTCGCGCGCTTGTGCCCTGGCTGGTCCTGGTGTTCTGGCTCTGCGAATTTACTCCGCTGCACGAGCGCCAAGCGCAAGCCGCCGGCATGTTTGTCACCCCACATGGGGCCCGTCCGCTTGGCCGCGGCGGCGCATTTGTCGCTGGAGCCGATGACCTCAATGCCATCTACTACAATCCGGCCGGCGTCGCCGCCATTGCCGACGGCCAAAGCGGTTGGAGCGGATTTTTAGACGCCGGTTTTGTGTTGCAAAAGCTCACTTACACCCGCGATGAAAATGGCATTTTGCGACCGCCAGTTCAGGCCGACGGGGCGCTTCTAGGCAGCGCTCCGCTTTTTATTCCGCAGTTCGCGTTCGCGCGCAAATTACGACGCGGCTGGGGCAGCATGTCTTTTGGCTTCGGAGTCTGGATTCCCTACACCGGATTGGGCCGCTATCCGGAACCTTCTTATAACACCGAAGCCGAGATACAAGCCGTTCCCGATGTCGCGCCGCAGCGCTATCAGATTATTGGACTTCACGACGGCAGTTTGGCCCGATCGACGATGCTTGCGGTATTAAATCCGGTGGCTGCGTTTAGCCTTCTTGGCGACAAATTGCAGATTGGCATCGGCCCGCAACTGATGGTCGTCTACTTTCGCACGCGCATCATGTTAAACGGCTGTACGCAAGTGATGTGCCGTCCAGAGCAACCGGACTATGACACGCTGGTGCTTGCCCAGGCCTTCGGCCTGACCCCTTCGTTTAACCTAGGCGCCATCGGCAGGCCGCTCTCCTGGCTACGGCTGGGATTGGCGTTTCAGTTTCCCTTCTTTGTACGCAGTATCACTGGAACTGTAGACACTCGACTTCCTACCAACGAACTTTTCAATGGCGCCAGCGTGCAGGGTCGTAGCGCCAGTCTGTCTTTAAACCTGCCGCCGATTCTGCGGCTGGGGGTCGAGATGCATCCCCTAAAAGCCGCTGGCAAGGATTTCCTTTTTCTGCGCGATTTGCGCATCGAATTGGCTTATACGGCAGAGTTTTGGGCCATGCAAAAGGACATCACTTTTACCCCCAGTGATATTTCCATTATCAATCTGAAAGGAATCGGCAGCTATGCGCTGGGACCGGTGGCGCTGCGCCGCGATATGCAAAACACGCATTCGGTGCACCTGGGACTAGAAGCGGCGTTTTTTCAATATCTGGGCGCACGCCTAGGCGGAATGTTTGAAACTTCGGGAATGCCCGATGCAACCATCACCGTTCTGACCGCCGATTCCTATAAAGGACTAGTCTCCGTCGGTCTGTTTATGCCCAAGATTCACTTCCTAAGCACGGACTGGCGTTTTGATTTTAGCTACGGCCGAATCATTCAGCCCGATCGCTATGTCTCTCCAAGCGACAGCAAGCTTTATCCCGCCAATCCCATTCGTCCAAACACTTCTTTTCCGCCCGGCGTCGGAGGCATTGGCGGCGGAACCTATCAGGTCGCCTACGACATCATCGCCTTGGGATTCTCCGCAGTCCGCTAATTTTGCCGCAATTCGTTCCTGCCCTCGGCGCTCCATTTGCGCATTTTCTGCCAAGCAGAACGTAGTAAGATAGCGCTGGTGACTTCTACGCAGCTTCGATCAGTTCTGCACAGCGCGCGGCGCAATCGCATGGCCGCCGCTATGCTAAGTGGATCGGCGCTATTTTTGAGTCTAATCGGCTGCAGCCAGCAGGAATTTGAGCGCTTTGTCGGATCGGTGCTTCTGGTCGGCTCGCTATTTGTCTTTGCGTATTTTTTGCTGAGCCTACTCGCGATGGCGATTTTCGGATTGATGGTTGCGGTGCTGATCGTAAACATCACCGATTTGCTAAACAATCGGCCTCGCATGCGCTGGGCAGTCACCGCACTTGTCATCAGCGGCTTTCATGGGCTGGGCACGCTAAGCTTGCTGTTAAATTCTGGGCGCAAGCAGCCAAGCACCGTGCTGTTCACGCTGGCCTTCAGCGTCGGCTACGGCATAGTCGGCTATTTGGCGGTAAAGCGCGCCCAAAAGCTACAAGCACATTCCGCGGCAAATTCGCCGGCGCCTCCAACTTGACGGGCCAGCGGCGCCATGGGACGATTTTTGTGGACCGAAATTTGTTCGCCAAGCCGCCCTGCCCTGGGGCTTAGCCACTGCGATCGAAAAAAGGCCGAGTTGGAAAGTAGCGATGGTGAATAAAGAGCCGTCAACCCCGCCCATCGATATGGCGGAAGAACTAGCAAAAACCCGGCAAGAGCTTGACGAGTGTCGCGAATCACTGCGCGCGGCGCATGAAGAACACGGTCGGCTGATCGAGGTTTTGCGCGAGCTTGGAACCCCGGTGTTGCCGATTCACGACGGCATCCTGGTCATGCCGCTTATCGGCCATCTCGACAGCTCTCGCGGCGAGCACTTAATGGATGATTTGATGCTGGCGATCACTCGGCATCAGGCGCAGGTCGTCCTTATCGACATCACCGGCGTCAGCATCGTCGACACATCGGTGGCCAATATGCTGATTCAAACCACGCGCGCCGCCGCTTTGCTTGGGGCCAAATGCCTGCTCGTCGGGGTCTCGGCGGCAGTATCGCGGACGCTGGTACAACTGGGCGTCAACTTGGCGCAGGTTTCGACGAAGCGAGATTTGCAGGCGGGACTAGTCTATGCGCTCAAGCATCGCGGCTATGCCATCGTCCTGCAACGTCCAGAGATCGACTGGCTGACCGAATTTGACAAGAATTCCGAGACGGCTTCCGAATCGGAAGCTGCCGCTTCCACACCGGACGCCGCCCCTTCCGCAGCCATAGATCTCGGCTAGGGGCGTATCCGGTTCGCGGCAGAAGCCGCCATGAAGCCGTACTTACTCCGCCAGATGCTCGCGCAGCATGATTTCCGGAAACGCAAAGCTGCCATCCGCCGTCGTCTGCACTTGCAGGCTTAGCTTCGCCTCATCGACCTGACCATTGCTCGTGCGAGTGTAGGTGTAGACGAGGGTTCCCCACACATAGGGAGTCGTCGGCGGTACGATGTAATAGATGGGCTGTTCCTCAACGCTTTGCAGGCTGTACCCTTCACCGGCCAGACTTTTCTGAATCGTGCGAATGCGGCTCGTGTGCCGAGCGACCAGATCCGGGTTTGCATCCTGTCCGGCGAACGCGCTGATGCTGGCGCAAAGGGCAAAGGCGAAAACAAGGGCGGCTAGCGGGCGGATGGTCTTCATGACGGTCTGGCTCCTGAAAAGTCGTTGGCGTTGCGTTGGCATCCCCTTCATCACGATGCGTGCCAAGTGCTTCGGCGTTTTTTCTAAATCGGCTTTTTTGCGAATTTGGCGACGGAATAATTTGTTTTTGCGGTCGATCGCAGGCCAGCGAAAGTTTCAGAAAATCTGAAAAAAACTCTGTAAAATGCCGAAACTTTCAGGAGGCGCTCGTGGTCTCTTTTTTGTCCCGCTTGCTTCCGCTTTTGCCGCGCGGCTGGGGGTTTGGCCTGCAACTCGAGGATCCGTTAACCGGCTCTCTGGAAGAGGTGCAAAGCGGCGGTCACGCCATTGCCGACAAAGCCCAGTTGCTGTGCTTGACGCTGCATCTCGGCGAAACCGCCGAGGCGGCGCAACTCGAATCGCTAGGTCCTTTGGAACCCTGGCTGCGGCAACAGCTAGGCATCTTTGATCTGCGGATTTTTCCGCTGGCCCTATCGCCCGGCGAACGCCCCTTTGGCCGGCTGCTTCTTGTAGCCGGCGCGGACGGACGACGGCTGGATGAAATTCTGACGCGCGAGATTGCGGCGCTGTGTACAGAATCGGCGTCTGAACTGGATCGCGCGCGGGCCCACCGCGAAAAAGAAAAATTCGCCAAACGCCTGCGCGGAATCACCGAGCTCGAGCTGTCCGACCGCTTCACCAAAGGCTGTCTGGAACTTTTGCCCGCGGTTTCTTTGGCCGCCGTGTTTACCGTTTCTGAGGATTGCTTGTCAGTGCTAAACATCCAAGCGCGCGACAGCAGCAGTTTGTATGAATTTCATCGCCGCCAACTGCCCCTTTCTGATTCGCACCTGGCGGCGGTCTGCGAAGGCAAAGCGGCAGCGCTCATTGTCCCGGATGCCAAGTACGCGGAACTGCGTCTATTGGAATGTCTGCCCGCGCCGCGCTTTGTACCGCTTTCGGCGGCGTGGCTTGAAACCATACCGCTTGAGCGAGCCGGTCGCATCGTCGGCTCTTTGCTGCTTTTGCAAAACAGTGCCCCAATCAGCGAGGCGCGCAGTGCCGTGCGCCAGTTGGCCGCGGCATTTGTCAGCGCGCTGAAAAACATCCGCCCGGAACGTCGCAACGCCGCCACTTTCTTTTATCTGCAGGATTTGTTTCGCAGCTCGGGACGGGCCCTGGCTCCGGTTCTACAGACGGTTACCGAAGAAATGATTCGCTTTTTGGGAGCCGACGCCGGTGTCATTGCTCTTCTCGATAGCAACACCGGGCGGCTTTTGCTAAGCGAAGCGGCGGGCTATGACGGTTCGGTACTGCCCGAGTACATTCCGCTGGAAGAAACGGCCGAATCCCATTCTATTGTCGCCCACGTGCTGCGCTCGGGACAGCCTTATGTCGCCAAAGATACGCGCACCGCGGCGATTTACTTGCCCGCGGATCTGTCGATCTGTTCGGAAATCGGCGTTCCTTTGCGGCTGCGTGGCGAGACCTTCGGCGTGGCCCTGGCCTCTAGTCACAAACGCGGCTACTTTTCCGAAGATGATATCGGCCGATTTCAGATCTTCGCCGATCAGGTGGCGCTGGCCGTGGACAATGCGCGGCTCATCGATGCTTTGCGCGCGCGGCACGAAAAAACCGTGGCGCAAAAGCAGCGCCGCGAATTCGGCTTCGATCGCGCCGCCCATGCCGAAGATTTGGAATACTACTTTGGCAATCTCATCGGCGATCCGCGCGGGCCCATGGGAGAAGTCTACCGCACCATCGAGCGAGTGGCTTTTCGCGAAGACGACACCGTCCTAATTGTCGGCGAAACCGGCACCGGCAAAGAAATGATCGCGCATGCCATTCACCATGCCTCGCCGCGCCGTCCGCGTCCGATGGTCGCCACCAATTTCGCAGCCCTGGGAGGCGATCCCAATCTGATACAAAGTGAACTATTTGGTCACGAACGCGGCGCGTTTACCGGAGCCACTGCGCGCCGCAAGGGTTGCTTTGAAACGGCGCATCAATCGACCTTATTCATCGATGAAGTGGGCGACATCGTGCCGCAAGTTCAAGTGAAGCTGCTGCGCGTTCTAGGCCGCACGAGCCAGCGCGATTTTACTCGTCTTGGCGGCGAAGAAGCGCTGCACACAAATGTTCGCGTTCTGGCCGCCACCAACAAAGACCTGCTGCGCGAAATTCGCGAGGGCCGCTTTCGCGAGGATCTGTACTATCGCCTGTCGGCCCTGGTGGTGCGCTTGCCGCCGCTGCGCGAGCGGACTTTGGACATTCCCCTGCTTTTGCGCCACATCGTGGCGCGCATGAGCCGCGGCGTGCCCATCACCATCGGCAAAGGAATCGACGAGCTATTGGCGAGCTATCACTGGCCGGGCAACATCCGCCAATTGGAATCGGTGGTCCTGCGGGCCCTGGCGCTTTATGGCCGCCCCGATGAACTGCTCGCGGACGATGTAAGACGAGCGCTAGAAGCCGAGGAAGGCATTGGCCAAGACGCCAATTCTGCGCCCCTGGAATGTCCGGATCCGACTCCGGAAGGTTGGTTCTGGAAAGAAGTCTGGCCGCGCTGGAAGACGCGCCAGCTTTCCTTGCATCGACTGGAAGAACTGATTCGGCGCGCCCTTTCCGAAAGCGGTGGATTTTATACGCGCGCCGCCACTCGGCTTGGAGTTTCGCAGCGCGAATATCAGCGCTTTATCGATTTTTTAGCGCACGCGGGCGTCAAAATCGACTACCAGCAGTTTCGCGCTACGCGCGATCAGCGCCGCCGCGTTCCTCTCGAGAAAACCTAAATCGCTGTTCCTATACTTCTAATGGCAGATGGACCACTTGCGCCGCCGCGGCGGACGAAGGCTCGGTTCCCTTTTCGGTTCGCCACAACAAAAACGAAAAGAATAAACCGAGCAAAGACAGTCCGGTCAGTAGCCACATTCCCAATGCGTAGCCGTGGGGATTTTCGGCACTGGCTCGCGACACGTCATTGGCCCAGCCCAGCAAAAAGGACACCACAAAAAAGCCGAGCTGCTGCAAAAGCGTCATCAGCGAATACGCTGTACCAAGCCGCGCTTCATCGACCAAATAAGCCACCGCCGGCCAAAGGACCGCCGGAATCAGCGAAAAAGCAATTCCCATGAACGCCACGGGCACATACAGCGAAATGTTCGGCGAAATCATCATCAGATAAACCGGAGCAATGAGCAGCGACCCAAGCGCCATGAGGAGCGCCGATCGACCGATGCGATCGACCAGAATTCCAAATAGCGGCGTGGCGATCATCGCCGTCGCGGGCAAATAGCTCAGCAGCGCTCCTGCTTGTTCGCGCGGCGTTCCGTGTGCTTCCATGAAAAACTTGGTGGCAAAGGACTGAAACGGAATGATCGCCGAGTAAAACGTGAAACACAGACCCACCACCAGCCAGTAGGTCGGTCCAAAACCGGCCAAATCGGCAATTTTGAGCTTGTCGGTGCTTCCTTCCTCGGGCAATTCGTAGCGGCGCTCGGCGCGATGTTCGAGGAGCCAATAAACGACTCCGCCGACTATGCAACTTGTTCCGATGAGCGCCGCCAGCCACAGCGGCCGCGAAATGCTGTCTTGACGATAGGCAAAGCCCGCCCATTGCGGCGACCTGTCCACAGCCACCGAGCCAAGTCGCGCCAAAGTCAGGTTCAAGCCGAAGGCAAAAGACAGCTCCTTGCCTTTAAACCAGCGGGCCATCGCCGTGGTGACTGCGACACCCAGCGGCTCGCAGCCAATGCCCAGCAAAAAGCGCCCGCAAAGCATCATCTGGTAGCTCGACGAAAGCGCAATAATAAGTCCAGACAGCGCCGTAATCGCCCCAAATAGCAGCACCGAACGCTTGGTGCCGATTCTGTCGATGACAAGGCCCCCAAACAGCAGCACCATGACCGCGGCCAGACTGTAGATGCTAAATAAAAAGCTGTACTGCGTATCGCTGATTTCGTAGGTGCGTTTGATAAGGTCGGCAACTAGCCCGAGCGAGTCGTACAAATAGTAATTGCCAAACATCGCCAGGCTGACAAACAAAAGGACGAGCCAACGATAGCCAAGGCCCGGCGCTGGACGTACCTCTTGGGGCAAAACGGGTACAAAGGCGACCATGGCGGCGGACCATATCACGCGATCCTTTACATGGGTTTACTTTTTGCAGGGTCAAAATCGCGGCCTACGGCACAGGAATTGCGCACGCGAGTTTCGGCAATCGCTCGATAGGCCAAGTGAAAAAGCGAACGCAAAGGCCAAAGCTCGCAAACCGGAAGAACCCAGGCCAGATACAGCGGACAGCGCCGCAAAATCTGCAAACAGGCGGCAAAGCCTTCGTACTTCGCCACAACTTCTTTTTGCTCCGGTGCATGTACTAGCAAGCGCACGGCGGTTGCAGAGGTCGGCAACGGCTCAAACTGTAGCGGCACAAGCGCCAAAGTCTTGAGCCAAGCGACTAGCGACACGCAGCCCGCGCAGTGCGCATCATACGCAATCGTCAAAAGCGGCGGCTGCGGCGGCGCATAGGGCAATATGTGCGGCAACCAGCGCCTTACATGTTGGCGGTAATGGACATAGTCGGCGCCAAAGCGCGCGAAAAGCTCGGGCGTTTCATAACGCTCAAAAAGCACTTCGGACAAAAGCGCCAGATCCAGGGCGTAAAGCAGCAGCAACCAGGAACGGTAGTATCCAGCCAGTCCGGCGATTCCCAGCACTACGCCAAGCTGCATGGGATTACGTACAAAAGCATAGGGACCGCTCGTCACCAAACGCTGCGGCGGATCGTAGGGCAACGGAGTGCCCGCCGCGGCTCGAAACTCCAGCACCGCCCACACCGCCCACAAAAGCGGCAGGCCGATAAGCGCCAACCATCCGCCGCGGGCCACAAGCGAAAAGGTCGGCAGCGGCCACAAGCTGCGACCGCTCCACTGCAAAATCTGCTGCGGCACATATAAAAAGACGATCGAACCAAAAGTGACTAGGTATAGCCCGGCGCGCAGGCCGGCCCCGCCGCGCTGCGCCTCTATATGACTTTTGGGCTTGTGCTTGGAAACGGCCGCGAGCGCCTGATTGGCAGCAAGCACGCTGCGGTATATCCACAGCGTCAAGAGCAAAAGCCCCCCGACGATTGCCGCATCCGCGACGAACCAGCCAAGTCCGGGCTTGTGCCACAGCAGCGCCATAATTCTTGAGGCGCCCATAAAGTCCACCGTCACAGTCGCAAGCCACCACAAAATTCCGTAGCCCAAAGCCGCGCGCTTTGGTCGCGGCGACCCCACCGCGTACAGCACGCCACAGAGCAAAGCCCAGGCAAGGTGCATATCGAGCGGCACCTCCAACACCAGGCCCGCTTGTACTTGATAGCGCCACAGGCCGTATCGCACTCCGCAGCTATCTAAAATGATCCCCAGGCATAGCTGTACGCCGCCGGCCACCACCGCTGCTTTACGCGCCGCTTGCGACGGTTGCAAAAAGTGCACGCCCAGCCAAGTGGCGGCAAAACAGCCCAGTAGATAGATCAGCCGAAACAGCGGCACCGCATCGGCCGGCAGCGTCCAATCAGCCATGCAGTGCAGCAGAAGTCGGCAAGTCGAACAAGAGCAGCGCCAGGGTATAGCGGTGCATGGCGTGAACTCCGGCCCGCTCGATGGGCGCAAAATAAAAGGCCGGGTCTAAAAGCCGTCTGTAGCGCGTGATTTGGGTGACGCGCGTGCGCCCCGGTGAAAGCGCGGTCAGCACCAAGCGCACCTGTACAAAACGCAGCCACAAGCCGATGCGCTCGCCCGGCGCCGCGGCGGTTTCGCGCACCGCGAAGACCACCTCATGCCCTGGCTGGCTATGCACCACTTGGCCTACGAAATGGTCGGCATCAAATAAAATGTCGCGCGTGTCGCCAAGCGCCAGCCCGTGGCCAAACACCAGGCGCGTTCCCGCGCTTCCACGCAGCCGCAAAAAAGTCGGCAGCGGCGCCGCCCGCAAGTTCGTAGGACTTGTTTGCAGCGCCTGCCAAACCGAAAGCGGCGCGGCGTCCACCTCAATGCTATCGCTGACCTCATCGATGGGGCGCATTTCTTCCCAGCCGGCAGGTTTCTCGGCCGGCTCCCATAAAATCGGCGCCAGGCCCAAAAGCGCAGCACAGCAAGTCACTTTGCCGCGACCTAGACGCGGATTCAAAAATCGTAGCACCAGCGCCACAAGCCCTATCGTTCCAAAGATGAGGGGTGCCGCGATGACGATACAAATGGCTCCCTCTTCCAAAAGCGGCGCTAAAATGCACAAGACCATCGCCGTCACCTTCAGCACCATGCCGAGCGGCGAACGAGGATAGGTCGCAAAGGCCACGGCCGTGCCCAAAAGAACGGGCAAGCCAATAAACATTGCTCCGCCCTGTCCCAGCCCGTGGTTCACTAGGTAGCTGTAGCCGATGCGAAAAATTGCCGCACACAGCAGCAATCCAAACAGCAAATAAGTCGCTTGGTGGCTACGCGGCGGCAAGGCAGGCGATTCGATAGATGGCTCGGCAGATGGTTCGGCAGGCATGCCGACGGCTGCCTGATTTCTTGCGACCTCGCCTGACGCCGATTCTGTGGCAATGCCATTCCCCTCGAGCGGATCGGCCATAAAACCTCTATTTGTATTTTACACGGACATAAATCTTGCAGGGCTGCGACATCGAATCAGACTGAATTTGCATCTGAAAGCTTCGTCAGAGTTGACAGCATAAGATGCGGTTTGGAGAATTCGGCCATGATGATTCGGCAAGCTTTGCGCACGGGAATGGCCGTGCTGACCCTATTTCCGTCGTTGCTCTATGCCGGTGGTCGCGATTTTGCGGTCTATGCCACTCGGCTAGGCGGCGATGCCGAGACGGCACAACCCTATATCGACCGTTTCGCCGCCCAATTGACCGAGCTGGCCGGCTTTGCCAAGAATTCGCCCCCGCTCAAAGGTCGCTTTGTGCCCAGCAGAGCCGAAGCCCTAAACTACATCAACACCGCCAAGCCGGGCTTTGGCGTGCTCGATCCTTGGCTTTACTTCGAACTGCGGACCGCGCAAAAACTGAAAGCCATCGGCGCGGTGGATAGCGTCGAGCTGAATTCGCTGCGCTTGCACGTCATTGTAAAGTCGCCGGCTTATAAGTCGCTTTTTGACCTCAAAGGCAAGCGGTTGTGGACCCATTTGGCCGAATCGCCGCGCTACCTTAGCCAGGTGGTGCTGGAAAGCAAAGAAGCCCCCGAGACATTTTTTGCCCTCAAACAAGTGGGAAATGTCATGAAGGCGGTGCGCGCCGTGTTGCGCGATGAGGCCGATGCCGCCATCGTCGATGATGATCAGCTTGCCGCCGCCAAAAAGATGGAAGGAGGCGACGCCCTGCGCATCGTGCATACCGCAGCCACGCTGCCTCCGGCGCTGGTCGTGGTATTTGCCAACAACGTCGAGGCAAGCGACAAAACCGCATTGACCAATGCCCTGCCAAAGATGTGCGCCACCCCTCCGGGCAGCGGCATTTGCAAAGAAATGCATATACAAAATTTTGTTCCGCTAAATACCGCGCTTCTGAACGCCACCGAAAAACGCTATGACGCGCCCAAAGGAGGCAGCCGATGAAAACGCACATTGTTTTTCTAGGACTTGGTGCCGCGCTGCTCTGCGGCTGCCCGCCAGCGGCAGAGGTCAAAAATACGGCCCCGGCATTTCATGCCGCCAGCTTGCCCGCCGATCCCGCATCGCTTATCCGCGTGGCTGACGAGCAAGAAGAACTCGGCGCTCCGCGCAATGCGGCGACGGCGCTAGAACGGGCGCTGGAGCAAAACGACTACGCCAAAAGCAAAGCCAGCTACGATGCGGTCTGGCGGCTGGCCCGCGCCTATGCCGAACTGAGTGAACCCGAGGGCGAACAGCGCAATAGCACTGTGCCGCCGGGCCTAAACGCCGCCAAACGGGCGGTCGAGATAGATACCAATCGCGTCGAAGGCCACTACTATCTGGCCCAGCTTATAGGATTTTCGGCCTTGCTACAAAAAGGCGAGACCAAACAGCTTATCGGTCAGATGGTTGCTGAATGTGAAACAGCCATACGCCTCGACGAAAAATTTGATCACGGCGGGCCATTGCGGACGCTTGGCGCACTCTTCGCGCGCGCTCCCAAAGAGCCTGTTTCCGTCGGAGATCCTGAAAAAGCGGTACAATTTCTGAAACGCGCCGTGGCCAGCGATGACAGCTTTCCCCTCAATCACATCTATTTGGCCGAAGCTTATATCGTCGATGAGCGCTACCAAGAAGCCGACGCCGCCTTGACCAAAGCGCGCCAGCTTCTAGCCGACAGCCGCTGGGCGCAAAAGCGCGAAACCTGGAAAGAGCAGCACAGTCGCGTCGAACGCAAGCTACGGGCCAAGCAGTCGTGAGTATGGCACACTGAAAAGATGCAGCGGACGATTGGCCAGCTTTTACTTTCCAGTGGCATTTTCGCCTCGGTGCTTCTCGCGGCGCCGGCGGTTTCGAGCAATTCCAATACTCGCGTCGTCGAGGTAGTTTTTACGCCGCAAGGCACTGCAGCCGGCAATGGTCGCGAAGCCCTGGCGCCGCAGATCGCCGTTTGGCTGGAACAGCCAGACGGGACTTTTGTTGCCGATCTTTTTGTAACCCGCTCTGTGGGCCTTTTAGGCATCGGCAACCGTCCCGGTCAGGCGCTGCTTTACAGCGATTTTCGCTGGCCTTATGGTCGACGGCCCATGGCGCTGCCGATCTGGGCGCATCGCCGCGGCAAGCAGTACGGCTACGTCGTCATGGGCGGTGCCTGCTCGACCCGCTACAACCCCGACAATCCGCGCGACACCTCGTGTTCTAATGATTTTAACGGCTCGCCTTCCGACGACGACACCACGGTTGCTTATCATGGGCCGGTGTCTTCCAACGAGCCCTATTTCTGCTCGCCTTCAGGCTCGCGTACCGTCAATCAGAACGGCGTCGATGTCGTCAGCTGCGCCTCGGCGTTTTTTGGCAGCAAGGGCTGGTATGCGCCGGGATTGACCTCGCCCTACCCGCCCCGGGCCGATCTGACGATGTTTGGTCAGAATGATCACGCCGATGCCCGCCGCTTCGCCCGTGACAACGACGTTGCGGCGATTTCCGGAGCAACCCCGGTAAGCGGTCAGCCCATAAACCCCATCCGCTGGTGTACCAAGCCCGAATATCCCGCCGGCGATTTTGTGCTGTGGGTCGAAGTCAGCCGTGAAGCCGACTTCAACGCGTCCTGGACGACCGGCAAAGGCGTGCCCGAGCCGCACGCCGAGTGGGCCAAGCTTGGCAAGGACTTTATCGGGCAGCCATCTGTCGTCTACAAAGTTCCATTTACCATTGATCAAAATACCCATGTCGCCACAGTCAGCGACTACGCCGGCTATGGCGACTGGCGCGGCACCAGCGGCACCGTGACCTCGCCTGACGGCAGCATCAGCCAAACCGGCGGCTCGGGCGCCGACCGTCTGAAAATAAATAGCGATGCCGACGGTTCTTGGCGTGTACACGTCAAAACCGGCCCCTGCGAAAATGATGCGATTCCGCCGACGCCAACTGCTTTGGATCTGAGCGATACCACGGACGCCACGATGACCGTCCGCTTTAGCGTTCCCTCTCCCCCCGCCCTGGGTATTTATGAAGTCCGCTATCGTCCGGACATGCCAATTACCGATGCCGACTTTGATCAAGCTTATTCAGCCAGGTCCATTCCTATTGGCATTCCTGGAACCAGTGCCTCTACGGTCATTACCGGGCTTATGCCCAAAACCAAGTACTATGTCGCCGTGCGACCGTCGAACTGCTGCGGCCAGCTCGGCAGCATCGTTACCGGTACAGGCCAAACCACCGCAGCGCAGTTCACAACGCTGTCCGGCTGCTTTATTGCCACGGCGGCCTGGGGCTCGGAAATGTCCGGCGAAGTGCATACTTTGCGCCGCTTTCGTGACGAGCGACTTCTAAAAACGCCACTAGGACAAGCCGCAGTGGCCAGCTACTACGCGCTAAGTCCCGGGCTGGCTACGGTCCTCTCCGATAGTCCGCAATTGCGTACCTGGGCCCGTAAAGCCCTTATCCCCGTCGTATCCATCGCGAAAGCGGCATTGTCAGCGGCGAAGTAACTGGCAAGGTTCTAAGGGGCTGCCATCGGGTCGCTTGGCGCAGATGCGTAGGCCACCGGGCAAAACTTCTACGAAGACGTAATTGTGCTCATTGTAAAAAGCCAGCGGCGGATGTTTGCAGCGGCGTTTGCCCGGAATTCCGCATTTTAGCGGTCGCAGCTCTGCGCCACCGCCGCCGGTGACGATATAGTCCAGCCGACCGCGCCGACCGCGTTCGTAGTCGTGATCGTGGCCTGAAAAAATGATGCTGACGCGAAAGCGCTCAAGGACAGGTACATAGTCGCGAATCAGCGTCGAGTTATCGCCGTGCCAGCCCATCGAATAGGGACCATCGTGCATAAACGCAACAATGGCACGCGGGCGGCGCGCATGCGCCCTTTCCAGATCCGCGCTCAGCCAACGCAACTGCTCGCCGGTGCGCAACTGGTTGCTGTCGAGCGCGACAAAATGGACCCCAGATATATCGAAGCTGCCGTAGCTGCGGGGGCGCGCCGCCTCACCCGCTTCGGCCGCCTCTGAAAATTGCCGGCTCCACAGTTGCAAAAGTTTTTGCAGGCCTTGGCCGCGACGAGCATACTCGTGATTGCCGGGCGCCAAAAACAGGGGCAAGCGCTCGAGCAGCGGCCCGGCCACTGCGAAAAAACGATCCCAGTCGCTGTCTTCGGTGCCGCGCTCGACGATATCGCCAATGTTGAGCACCAGATCCGGATCTTCGTTCAAAATCGCCTGCACCACCTGCGCATGAATCGCATGGCCGCTGCGCGAATCGCCATAGACGACAAAACGCAAGGGCCGCAAGGCGGAAGGCGGCGCGTGAAAGGCCACCACTGGCAGCTGCAAGCGCGCCCCGCCGGTGCTGGCTGCACGCAAGCTGATTTGATAGTGATAGCTGCCGCCCGGCCGCAGCCCACTAATACGCATTCGATGCATGGTCTTAGGTCCGCTGGCCGCGTCATCGGCCAGAAGCCGATCGCGGGCCCGACGAACCTCTCCTTTGCCGTAGGTCACTTCAAGATATGTTGGCTGCTCGGTTTGTACGGCCAGATCCAAGGTTCCGTCTAAAAGCCGCTCGATGTAGGGGCCGCGCACCACGCGCAAGCCATCGCCGCCTATAAGTTCCAGCTCGGCGCGCGGACAGCGTTCGGCCGCACGCGGATGTATCTCGACGGCCAAAAGGTTTGCTTCGGGCAGCAGCAATCCGGGCGGCAAGAGCAAGCTATGGCTTTCGGGTTCGACCGTACCGCGTTCGGCAGCAAGTGTGCTTGGCTCGGTGAGTGCCGCTTCAGGCAAGCGGCGCCGCACCACTTCGACCCCATTTAAATAAGCCGCGAAACCGTCGGAATAACGAATGCGCAGGGTCAGTGACTGCACTGCAGAAAGCGCCGGAACGGCAAAATGCCGTCGCACATACAACGTACCGGCGCAAGGTGGCGGCAGCGCGATCCCACCGTCGCGCACGCCGGCATCGCGCACGCCAGCGTCCATAGGTTTGGCCAAGTTCTGGCGCGTCCCGCTCGAAGTTCCCCCATCCGGAGGAATCTCATCGGGCCAGATCAGCGCCGGGCCGGCATCCGGAGGCGGTGGCGCCAGGCTTGCGGAATTTCCCGAAGACGCCGTCGGGGCCGATGGCGTCACCCACAGTCCCCCCGGGGACGACGACGACGCCCTGGAAGACGTCACCGCCGGCAAAGCAGTCCAAGTGCTATCGTCGAAATTCGGCCGCATCCAGTCCGGCGGCGGTGGAGGTTGCCGATTGCTCGCAGGCGCTAACCAGTTAGCGCCTAGAAGCTGGCGAGCTCCCTCGCTGGCCGTGGCACCGCGGCCTAGTAGCACTTGTTCGGCGGCGTACGCCCGGCTAAGGGTTACACAGCAGACCAGCCCCAAAATGGCCTGCCTGACGAGAAGCTGGCGTCTTTGGCGCCACATGGGCCACATTTTGGCAAAACTCGCCGGCCCGCGGGAGGACAGTGTTAGCATTCCAAAAAGCAACGTGGAGGCTCTATGTCGAGGATTTTCAGCACTCTTGGCACTCGTCTTGGCCAATTCGTTTTCATTGGATTTTTAACACCCGCAGGGGTGGCGCTGAGCATGGCGATCTTGCCGAGCTTGTCAACCGCCCAAGCCGCAGAACACTTTAAAGATTTGCAGGTTCTGCCCAAAAACATCGAGAGGCCGGTGCTGAAAAACGTCATGAAGGCGCAAGCCAAGGCGCTTGGCGTCGATTGCGATTTTTGCCACAAAGAGCCGACGATGGAAGCGGACACGCCCAAAAAGACCATCGCGCGCGAAATGATGCGCATGACCGATGAGCTCAATCAAAAATACAAAAATACGACCCACGGCAATGTCACCTGCACAACCTGCCACCGAGGACAAAAAAGTCCGGCAGGGTAGCCAGCCCGCGCCCATCGCAAATTCGCTGAGACTGCGCAAAATCTAGTTGCAGCGCCGGCGGCAGGCGCCTACTTTGCGCCCGTGACGCAGCGATTGTCCGCTTCTGAGAAGCCAAACCTACCCACAGGCGCACGTCTGCGGATGCTCCTCGTCCTAAGCTCGCTGTTTCTCAGCGTGCTCATTGGGGTGCTACTCAGCCGGCGCGGAGCGTCAAATTCCGCGGCGATGGGCTCGGCCCAGCGTCAGCCGACGATTGGTTTGTCCTTTGATACGCTGAAGGAAGAGCGCTGGCAGCGAGATCGCGCGGCCTTCATCGCCCGGGCGCAGGCGCTGGGCGCTCGAGTCATTGATCTGGCGGCCAACAGCAACGACATCCAGCAGGTACACGATGTCGAGTCGCTGATCACAAGTCGCGTCGATGTCCTCGTCATCGTCCCGCACGACGGCGCAGCAATGGCCAAAGCGGTCGGGCTGGCCCATGCCGCCAATATTTCGGTCATCGCCTACGATCGGCTGATTCCAAATTGTGACCTCGACTTTTACATCAGCTTTGACGCCAAAAAGGTCGGGGCCCTGCAGGCCCGCTATCTCATCGACCACCTGCACTTGCCGGCGAAAGGCCCCGGACAAATCATTCGACTACACGGTGCCAAAACCGACCACAACGCCCACTTGATTAAACAGGGGCAGGACCAAGTTTTGCAGCCGCTTTTGACGGCCGCAAAGCTCGTCGTCGCCCACGAGGACTGGGTAGACGAATGGAAACCCGAGCAAGCCAAACGTATCGTCAATGCCGCGCTCACGCGCGTCGCGCAGAACGATGGAGTAAGCGGCATTGTGGGCATTTTGGCGCCCAATGACGGCACCGCGGGCGGCGCCGCGCAAGCGCTCTTAGAAGAAGGTCTTTGGGCAATGCCGGCCGCAAGCGCCAATTCGCCGTCCATCGTCCTTACCGGACAGGATGCCGAGCTGACGGCATGTCAGCGCATTTTGGCCGGAACGCAGACCATGACCGTCTACAAACCGCTTTCGCAACTGGCCCATCGCGCCGCGGAAGTAGCCGTGGCCATGGCCACCGGCAAACCCATCATTGCCACCGCTGAAGTGGACAATGGCCGACGCCAGGTTCCTTCGATCTTTGTCGATGTCATCGCGGTCGATCGGCAAAATCTTTTGAACACGGTGGTAAAAGACGGCTTTCACAGCCAGGCCGCGTTGCAAGCGCCAGGGAATTAAGTTGCTGCGCCTGCGCGGCATACGAAAGACCTTTGGCGGAGTGGTGGCGCTAGATAGCGTGAACTTTGATCTGCAGCCGCGCGAAATCCATGCGCTCTGCGGCGAAAATGGCGCCGGCAAGTCCACTCTCATCAAAATTTTGTCAGGGGTGCACCCTGCCGGCAGCTTTTTAGGCGCGTATGAACTGGACGAGCAACCGGCACGCTTTTTTACCCATGCGGATGCCGCCGCCGCCGGAATTGCCGTCATCTATCAGGAATTGGCCCTTTGTGAAGGACTCAGCGTCGCCGAGAACATCTTTCTTGGCGACGAGCCAGTCACTGGACCCTTTCGCTTTTTCCTGAACGAAAAGCGCATGCTGGCGCAAGCGCAAGAGCTACTCGCATCGTTTGACATCGAACTAGATCCGCGCACTCCGGTGCACAAGCTCGGCATTGGGCAGAAGCAGCTCGTCGAAATCGCCAAGGCGCTGACTCGACGTTCGCGCATCCTGATTCTGGACGAGCCCACCGCTGCGCTCAGCGAACGCGAGACCGAAAAGCTGCTTGCTCTATTGCGTGAGCTACGGGCCCGCGGCACGGCGTGTATTTATATTTCGCACAAGCTCGATGAGGTCTTCGCCATCGCGGATCGCATCACGGTGCTGCGCGACGGCGGCAGCGTCTTTACGCGCTCGGCGGCCAGCGTGACTACGGCAACCGTGATTGCCGCCATGTGCGGGCGGGCCGTTTCCGAGCTGTATCCGCCTCGCCGTCCACGCCTTGAGAATTCCGCGCCGCCGCTGCTTTTGCTGCAAGACTTAACGGTGGCCGATTCGAAAGCCGAATTCGCCGAGCGTACGCCGCGGCTGCGCGGTATCTCGCTGGCCCTAAAGCCGGGCGAGATCGTCGGCATCGGCGGCCTTCTTGGCGCCGGACGTACCGAGCTTTTGCTGCACTTGTACGGCGCCTTTGGCAAACGCCTAAGCGGACAGGTTTGTCTGGCAGGCCAGCCTTTTGCGCCGCAATCTCCGGCAGAAGCCCTAAGCGCCGGCGTGGCGCTGCTTAGCGAGGACCGACGGCGCTATGGGCTGTGCATGGACGAATCGGTGAACTTTAATTTGTCTTTGTCGGTGCTAAGCGTACTTCGCGACATGAATAGGAGGCGCAGCGCTCAGGTCCCTCGCGAACGCCTTGTCGGACAAGCCGGCTACATTCATGAATCGGTCGAAGCGAAGCGCAACCTGCACATGGCCAAGCAGCTACAGCTACGTTCGGCGGCGGCGCTAGAGCACACGCTGCGCGTGGCGGCACGTACTTTGTCGGGCGGCAATCAGCAAAAAGTAGTGCTCGGCAAGGCGCTATTGACCGAGCCTCAGCTTTTGCTGCTCGATGAGCCGACCCGCGGCATCGATGTGGGGGCCCGGCAAGAGATTTACGAGCTGCTTGTAGAGCTATGCCACAAAGGAATGGCGGTGCTGATGGTCTCTTCAGAATTGCCCGAGCTTCTGGGACTTTGTGATCGCATTCTCATGCTGCATAACGGTGCGCAAGCGGGCGAATTTACTGCGCGCAACTCGACGATTTCCGCCGAAGCCTTACTCGCCGCGGCTCTTGGTCACAAGGCCCCCGCGCTTGCGGAGGTTCGCTCGTGAAAGGATTTTCCAACTGGCGCGAGCTCTCGCTTGGCTTGATGCTGGCCTTGGTTCTTTTCTTTTTTGCGCTGTGCGCTCCGCAGTTTCTGACGGCCAGAAACCTCAGCATGCTGATCATCGAGTTCTCTATCACCAGCGTGCTTTCCCTGGGCATGCTGCTTATCATTTTGCCCGGTCACGTGGACCTGGCGGCAGGTAGCGGAGTCGGACTTATAGGCGGCATCGCGGCGGTGCTTGTCACCCGGGGTCATCTGCCGGCGGGCTTGGCGCTGCTTTTGGCCTTGGCAGCGGCCCTTGGTTTGTGGCGAGCCATGGGCATGCTGATTGTTTTGCCTGGAATTCCGGCGTTTATCGTCACGTTGGGCGGTTTGCTTGTCTACAAGGGTCTGTTTCTACTCATCATCGCCAATACCACGGTGCCGGTCAGTTCGGGCGGGGTGACCAATCTGTACAGTGCGCTGACCACCTATTATCTGCCGCCGCGGCACAGCTTTTTTTTGGCTGCCGGGGTGATTTTGCTGCTTGCTTACGCCAAGCTGCGCCGCTACCACGCGCACCGTCTACACAGCAGCTTGCATGTCGATGGCGAGATTTTATTTCTGACCTGGCTCGTGTGCAGCCAGGCCATCTTTGCCTTGGTACTTCTGTGCGCTGAATTTCGCGGATTGCCGCTTTCGGCGCTGCTTTTGGCCGGCATGGCTTTGCTCGTGCACACGCTGACGCGACATACGCGCTTTGGACGCTATCTTTACGCCATTGGCGGCAATGAAGAAGCCGCGATATTGTCGGGCATTCCGGTGCGCAAGGTGGTGCTTGGCGCCTTTACGCTTATGGGCGGCGTGGTGGCGTTGACCGGATTTCTGCAGACTGCCTATGCTGGAGCTTCGACCACCACGGTAGGAGAGCTTATGGAACTAGATGCAGTGGCCGCCTGTGTAATCGGCGGCGCCAGTCTGCGCGGCGGACGTGGCAGCGTGCCAGGTGTGCTGCTTGGTGGATTCATCATGGCAGCGCTGCTAAACGGTCTGTCTCTTTTGGCAGTTCCCCCAGAAGCACGCTATATCGCGCGCGGCGCAGTGCTGGGACTGGCCGCCTTTATGGACGTAGCGATTAGTCGCGGGAGGAGAAGCTAAGAAACAAGCGCAGCGTGCTCACGAAGATGTTAAACAGCGCCGCAAATAGCATGAGCGCGCCGCGAATCGGGCTGTTGAAGTCGGGATTGTTCAGAACGTCGCTGGTTGCATAGACCAGGATAAAGACGCCAAAGATTCCAATAGCGATGCTAATCAGAATCGCGAGCCCCATCCCGATTGCCGTGTCATGCAAAAACAGCGTGTTTAGCAAAATGGCCACCACAATGCTGGCCATGATTCCGACCATCAAGCCCGATGGTGCCGAAAAGCGGTCGCGCGTCACCATAATGTAGCCGGTCACCGCCAAAAATACGGCGGCCGTGACCCCGGCGGCAGCCAGAATCATTTCCGGCGCCAGCATGCGCGCCACATAAAGCAGCGGCGATATCGCCAATCCCGACAAAAATCCATCGGCCGCCAAAGCCACAAGTCCCACGGTGGGATTGCGCTCCGCAGCCCACAGCGCAATGTACGGAATGACGTTGATAAGTACGATGGCGGTGAGCCAGCCTATGCCACTGCCGAAAAACATCGCCAGAGACATATTGGTGGCGCCGGTATAGCCGCCAAATATTGCACCGGCGACGCTGAGGCTAAGTAGAGCATAGGTCTTTTTGGCCACTGCGGCCTGGTGCTCGTCCAGGGTGGTGGTACCAAAAAGTTTTTCAGTAGCGGACATGAGTGACATTGCAAAACTCCCCTATCGAGCTGTTCGAGAACTAGTCTGCGGCTTCCCGTCGATTTAGCAAGAGGCCTATTCACCGGTTCGCGCTAGCACGAAGTATTGCGGCAGATTTTTACCCAGGCGCGTCGCATGGCCAATGATCACATCTTGGGCGACGCGACGGCAAAAGTCGTGCAGGTTCTTATAGATAAAGAACGACAGCCCTTTGTGGTTGGGCTGGACTTGCGGCCAAAAAGACGGAACATCCGAAGCGGCGGGTAAGGCGGTGTAGTCAAACAGAAGCTCGGACCCGGCCGGCGATACGGTAAAATAACCGGGTCCGGTGATTGCGCTGAGGCGCTGAAAATTGTAGCCAATGACGGTGCCGCTCGGTGTACGCGCAAAGCGCTTCTCGAAGTGGCGAAACAGCGGCAGATTGTTGGCGCCGGCAAAGCGCACAGTCTGTCCGCTTGCCAGCGCCGCGGGCACTAGGTCTTCTGGGCGCAGCGGCGGCGCCGTCTGACAGCGCGTGTACAAAAGCGGCAGCAGCGCCCCGGGCAAAGCTTGCACTTCGTGCCGCCTGGCCTCGGGCGACAGTCCATCCAAATAGGCCGAAAGAGTACTCGCCTCGGCGCCGGCACCGATGAGCACCGCCAAATCGTTATGCTCCTCGGATCGGGTAGCAGGCGCGTCCATGATCTTCACTTCTACTCCACTGTGACGGATTTGGCCAGATTGCGCGGCTGATCCACGTCGGTGCCTTTGAAATCGGCCACATAGTAGGCAAATAGCTGCAAAGGGACGACGGTCAGCAGCGGCAAAAGCAGCGGCGCAGCTTTGGGCACTTCGATGATATCGTCGGCAAGCTGACGCAGCGCCATGTCGCCGGTGGTAGCCACGGCAATGACGCGACCGCCGCGCGCTTTCACTTCGCTGAGGTTTGACAAAACCTTCTCGTATCCCTTTTCCTCGGGCGCCAGCACCACCACGGGCACACCTTCATCGATAAGAGCTATCGGCCCATGCTTCATTTCGCCCGCGGCATAGCCTTCGGCGTGAATGTACGAAATTTCTTTGAGCTTTAACGCTCCTTCCAGGGCAATGGGATACTGCGGTCCGCGCCCGAGAAAAAGTACGTCCTGCGCATGGCCGTACTTTCGCGCCAAGCTCTGCACCTGCGCCGCGGTTTCGACCGCCTCGGCGATTTTGGTTGGCAGAAGCAAAAGTTCATGCACAAGCTCGGCCGCCATCGCCTCGGGCAGCGCGCCAGTTCGACGTCCCAAATGCAGCGCCATGAGAAATAGCGCAAGAAGCTGCGTCGTAAACGCTTTGGTCGAAGCCACTCCGATTTCCGGCCCGGCATGGGTATAAATCGCGGAATTCGACAGGCGAGCAATTGAAGAATCGACGACGTTGGCAATCGCCAAGGTGCGAGCGCCGCGCTGCTTGGCTTCCTTAATCGCCGCCAAAGTATCTGCCGTCTCGCCCGATTGCGAAATCGCCACGGCCAAATCGCCGGGCAGCACGACCGGCTCGCGATAGCGAAATTCCGAAGCCAGATCGACGACCACCGGAATGCGCGCCAACTGCTCAATCATGTATCTGCCGATGAGCGCGGCATGATAGGAGGTGCCGCAGGCCAAAAGCAGAATGCGGCGCACCTGCTGCGGATCGATTTCAAAACCATCAAGCTGCGCATCGGCGGGCTGATGACACAAACGACCGCGCAAAGTATCGGTCACAGCGCGCGGCTGCTCATGAATTTCCTTCAGCATAAAATGCTTGTAGCCGGCCTTTTCAGCGGTCAAAAGCGACCAGGTCACTGTGCGCTTTTCCGGAGTTCGCGGATTGCCGTCAAGGTCAATCATGCGCGCGCCGTGAGCAGTAATCTGGGCGATATCACCCTCTTCCAGAAACGCGACCTGCCTCGTGTGCTCAAGCAGCGCCGGCACATCCGAAGCGATAAACATTTCGCCTTCGCCAAATCCCAGACAGAGGGGCGAGGCGTTTTTGGCACAAACCACTTCTTCGGGGGTATGGCTGGATAGCACGACGATGGCATAGGCCCCATGAACCTGGCGCAAAGCCCGCCGCGTCGCTTGCAGCAGCCGTTCTGGCGGACTGCGCAAAGGGCCTGCCGCGGCTGGCGCTTGCTGCAGCTCTTCGTAAATCAGGTGCGCGATGATCTCGGTATCGGTTTCCGACTGAAAGAGATGGCCCTTTGTCAAAAGCTGCTGCTTGAGGGCCAAATAATTCTCGATGATGCCGTTATGCACCACGGCGACGCCCTTGTAGCAGTGCGGATGAGCATTCTCGTCGGAAGGTCGGCCATGCGTGGCCCAGCGAGTGTGCCCGATGCCGACGTGGCCCGAGAGCGCGTGCGGATCCGAATTGGCCAAAAGCGCTTCGAGCTCGCCCAGCTTGCCGCGGCAGCGAGCTACCTTCAATGTCAATTCGTCGCTGCGCGAACCATCGGCGCTCGAGTCGCCAAGGACGGCCACGCCGGCCGAGTCATATCCGCGATACTCCAGCCGTCGCAGCCCGCTTATCAGAAGTTCGGTGGCCTGGCGCGGTCCAATGTAACCAATGATTCCACACATGTTCTGATTGCCTCACTTTCAAGGGGCCAAATAATGCGCTGGGCAGGCCTAGGGCGCAAATGATGGCGCTGATTTGTACCCTGACAAACCTTTATTTGTTAACCTGTTAGGCCATGAGTGTCGATGTCATGTACCAGGGGCTGCCCATCGCCAAAGGGGCTCGCATCCATTTTGAAAATGGCGGGCTGTTTGTCGAATTTGAGGGACCGATGCCGGTGGCAACGCAGCTAGTGCTATCGCACCAAGACAAAGAATTGCCCGTACAAGTTCAGCGGGTGCGCGAGGGCACCGGCGCCGGCATGCTAATGGCGCCAGTCGCTGCGACCAAGCTGCCGCGCTGGCTGCGAGAGCTGCATCTACAGACCGCGCCGGCCGCTGAATTTGAGCCGGAAGCGCCGACGGACACAGTAGCACTTTTAAAACCCGATTCCGAAGCGCAAGTGGTTGCGGTGACGGTGGTTAAGCCCCAGCCAGAAGCGCTGGTGCTGGCAACGCCGCCGGTAAAATTTACGCCGGAAGCGCCAGCGGTCACAGCGGCACCGGCAAAATCCGAACCGGAAGCACCAGTTGCTGCGGCGGCAGCGGTGGCACTCGAACCGGAGCACGAATCGGCCGCCCCGCCGAGCGCCACAAGCCCTGCCAGCACGGCGGAGGCGGCACCATCTGGCAGCACTCCCAGCCCCGAAGCCGAAGGCAAAGCAGCTTCGAAGCCACCGAGCAAACCCAAAAAGAAACCGCGCCGGCGCTAAAAAGAACTAAGCCGACTCCATGGTGCAAAGCAGCGGATATTCCGCTTCTTTCGCCATGGCCAAGACTTTGCGAACTTTGGTTTCGGCGATTTCGTAAGGGAAAAGGCCCGCCACGCCAACTCCGCTATGGTGGATGTGCAGCATGATGCGCGTTGCTGACGCCTGTCCGTGATGAAAGACCGTCTGTAGCACTGCGACGACAAAATCCATCGAGGTGTAGTCGTCATTGTGCAGCAGCACTTTGTACATCTGCGGAGGCTTCAGCCGCGGCGCTGCTTTTTTGTCCACCACAATGCTGGTGTCGTCTTGTTTGGGGCGCAGGCGGCTCATCGCTTGATCAATAGCGCACTTTGCGGTGAAACGGTGAACACTGCGATGCTTTCTTCGGTGCCGTCGATGCGACGCGCGAACTCGACAAACTGCGCATAGCGTTCCGGTTCGATTCGCAAAAGCGGCAGCGACAGCTCGGCGTGCAGCGTCAGATTTTCGTTTGAGTTCGCCAAGCTGACTTGCTGCAAGAAGTGACCAAACTCGGAAAGCTCCACCGTAGGGGCAGATTGAACCAGCCGCGCACCTTTGGGCAAGTGAATCTGCGCATCGATCACCGTGGGCTGAACGTAGTGCAGCAAAAGCGGCGTCTGCCGATGCGCGACATGAATGTAGTTGCGGCTAAGCAGCACTGGATAGGGCGCGGGCAGAACCAGTTCACTGGTGCTCGCCTCTCCGCGGCGGTGCGCCAAATGCGGCGCAAAAAATCGATATTCGATGGAAAGCGGCTCATCGTCACGATCCATCGGGCCGTACTTGAGGTCGAGCAGGCTGGCTCCGGGAAAATAAAAACCGAGCGCCCGCTGTTCAAGCTCTTGGCGCAGCTTTTCCTGAGAAAGGTTTTCGACGTGCTCGCGCCATTCCAAAGCCGGACCGCCGCTTAGCGTTTCGCGCACCGCCACTTCGCCAGATCCATCGGCGGCTAGCGTCATTTCCATGCTCAGCCGGCGGCTGTCTTTCATGCTGGCGGTGCTTGTCCACGGCGGTCCCGGCGCGGCCGCCGCCAAAAGCCGCCAACTTGCCGGAGGCCCCCCTTCCGGCGCAATCTGCACCTCGGCAAAACTGGCTTCGGGCAGCGGTGGGGCCGCGAGCGGCTCTGGCAGGCGCAGCGCCCGCGCGCCGCGCAGCATCGGACGCACATAACCAGAAGGCAGATGCCTATAGGTCGGATCCAAAAACAAAATCGGCTGGCCCCCTGGACCACGCCCCGGAGCCACCGCCAAAATCGCTTCCTGATACGCCGTCAAGTCGGGAAGCGGACCATCCAGTTGCGGCGCGGTTTGCGGCCGCACCAGCCACATCTCTGCGGCGATGCCGGCGGCGCGAAGCAGCGCCAAAAGCAGCACATCGCGCCGTCCTTGTCGGCGCGCCAGAATTGAAGTCGCTGGCTCGTCGAGCGAACCGCCATCGCGTATATTGTGCCGCACCCATTCATCCAGTTTTTGCGCCCGCAGAATCAGACGATCGAGCGGCTCACGCGGGGGCTCTTCATCGGCTTTGGGCAGCGGACCGACGATTTGAATGGCCTGCGCCCGCACTTCGCGCCCTAGTGCCAGAGTGCGCACCCGACGGTCGCGCAAAAAGTTGGCATATCCGGCGAAAGACAGCCCGGCCGCAACGCGCACCGAAGGCAACCATTCTTCGATCGTCGCCTCGCTGAGCGGCGGCTCCGGGCGCATGCGCGGCGATTGCCGCTTTTGCCAAGTATAGATTTGCAGATCTTCCTGCGTCTTTACCTCTGCTTGCGGCACATCGCGCTGGCCGTCTTTTAGCGGACCGCGCACGTCGATTTGCAGCTTCAGGTCAGCGGGCACCACCAGGATGTATTCGCTGCGGTCTAGGGGCGCATCTACCGAGGCGAAATAAAAGCGCTCGGACAGAAAACCACGCGGAAATGCGGGCAGCGGCGCATCGTGTTCCAGATATTCAAATTCGACATAATCTCCGACCTCCAGATCCGGGGCCGAGACGCCTTCTTTTTCGGGAATCTCTTCGGGTTCACGCGTGGTGCCGTCGGATTTGATCGTCCGCAGCGTCAAAATTTCTGCGCCCTCGGGAATTTTGACTTCGCCGAATTTGGTCAGCCCATCCTTGGTCAAAACGCGAATGATGTTGTGGGTTAGCGTCAGGCGGGCTCCGGTAGGCATCACTCGAATCACTGTTCGATCGAGCACGAGCACCGCCGGTTCATCAGCGAAAGAGCCAGGATTTTGGGCCAGAAAATCGCGTATCACTTTGCGCCCATCGATGCGAAAAGCGGAAAGTGGACCGCGTTCGCCCAGCGCCAAGAGGGCGCGCAAAAGATCCTCTGATTCCGGCACGATCTGCAGCCCGGCATGGAGCACGTCCAGGGCTTCGGCGCGCCGCCCTAAGCTCAAAAGCGTATTGGCCAGGTCCACCCGGTAGGTGCTATTGCGCGGCGAGCGCGCCGACAAAGCAGTGCGCAAGCTCAGCGCGCGTTCCGAATCGCCGGGCCCAAGGCGGCTCATCAAAACTCGCGCCAGGCCACTTTGCCATTCGTCATTTTCGGGTTCTAAAGACAGCAGTCGCTCGTATTCGCGCTGGGCTTGGATAAGCTGCCCAGTTTCAATCAAGAGCTCGGCAGGACGATCGCTGTAGGGGTTACAGGCGTAAAGCTTGGCCGCGGCGGACAGGGCACCGCGCACGTCTTGCTGCTCGCGCCGCAGATCGGTTTCTGCCTCAAGCACACCGCAGGCGCTCGGCCCAAGAGCCAGGGCACCGCGCAAGGCTTTTTCGGCCTCAATCAGCCAGCCGCGGGCTTTGAGGACTCGATACAAAAGCAGCGGCAATTGCCAGCTTGGCTCTTTGGGCCGCGCCACGGCCTCCAGCACCTCTTGCGCGCGTTCGGGGTGATCTTCTTGCAAAAGCAAAGTGGCCAGCGACAAACGAGCTCGCCAAAGTTCAGGAGCCGTGCGCAGAACCTGTTCCAAAAGGTTGCGCGTCTGATCGCGCAAAAGAACTTCCGGACGAGTGCGATCTTCCAGAAGCAGCGCGGCGCGCAGCATGGTAAGCGAGGCAAATTGCGGCACGCTTTCCGAAACGACGTCGATGGCCTGCAAACCAGCCTCGGCATCACCCATCATGTGGGCCTGCTGAGCGCGCAAAAACGCCCGCAGAACTTCTTCGCGACCGCTTTTGGCATCGAGCAGCTCTGCCAAGGGCCGACGCCGCACGATCACGGCCGATTGCGCGCTCGGTCGCGGCGCCTGCGTCAGCGGTCCGTCGAAAAAGCGCACTCCGGGCGCGCTCAGTTGCAATTGGACGCGTCCGGCAGTGCCGACTTTCAGCACCAGCGCATGCCAGCCCGGCGCCATATGGGCCATAAGATGGCGCCGGCGCGGCGGATCTTGTTCCAAGTAGCTTAAACGACCATCGATATAAAGCGCCCAGGGAGCATTGCCGCTTTCGATAGTCAGCGGCTGGCTTTCGCCTTGCTGGACCTGCACCCAAGTGATCGCGTGCATGACGCCCGGTCGGCCGCTAGAACCATCCAGCGTGACGCTGCAGCCATACCCGCTACGCCGACGATAATTGCCGATTTGCGCATCTCGGGCCGGATCGTCGGCGGCAAATGGAGTCAGCAAGTCGAGCGCCGGCAAATGCCCCACCGGACCGCTTAGATAAAAATGGGTAGGACAACCGCGCTCGGCATCGACGCGGCGGGCCGATCCTTCATCACCGGCCAGGCGCAAAAGCTGCCCCAAAAGGGCACTCAGCAGCTGGACGGCTTCCAGCGGCAGAGTTTTTCGCGCAAGCACGGCTAAAATTCGCTGCCGCAGCCGGCGTTCAGCCTCGATGCCGCGGCCATCGGCGCCCAGCGTCAACAGCCGATGCGCCGCCGCCTCGGCCATCGCCGCGGCCCAAGGATCACCGCCACCGCGTCCGCTGCTCTTTTGCAGCGGCGTATGGGCTTTATCCGCCGCGCTTTCCAAAATACGCAGCCAAAGCTCCTGCGCTTTGTAGGGCTGGCCGCTTTCCTGCGCGCACAGCGCCAGCCCTAGCAGAGTTCGCAAGTCGCCCCCGGTCTGCGGCGTTCGCGCGCGCTCCAGCACCGCTTCAGCGCGCTGCCAATGCCCTTCGATAAGCAGAGCCCAGCCAAGCTCGCGCAAAAGCGCGGGATCGGACAAGCCGCCCTGCGTATCGTTCTGGGCGCGCTGTTCAAGCTCGCTGCGCTCGCGCTGCAGACGCTCGGGCGGTAGCTGCGGCGGTTTGTCGACGGGCAATGACCGTGAGGTCGCGCATCCCGAAAAAACCAAGCATAACAATCCCCACGCGCACAGCGGCTTCTTCAGCGGGGAAGTCGTTTTTTTAAGATGGGCTCTAGTCATGGCCGACTACTAGCTCCTGAGCGACGGCACTGTCTACGTCGGCGCAGAAGCGCCGAAATGCCGCGTAATCGTCGCGGTCAATGCGATGTCGATCGATGCGCAGCACACCTTTTATCGTGAGCTGGTTGCCATTGCGCCCGACGCTAAGATCGAAGCGGCCAAATGGCGAGCTGAAATGCCGCGGTTCGGGCAGCCGCCGCGCGACCATTCCGGCAGGCAGGCTTAGCACCACTTGTTCGTGGTTTTCCCACGGATAGCCCAGAATCAGGTCGTACTTGCGCTGCGACAGACGGGCAAAGCTGCGCAGAAGCTCGGGTTCACGGCCGAGCGGGCGCAAAACCAGATCGCCGCCGCGCTCGGCACGGGCGCCGGCGTCGCTGGTTTTTTCGTCGCTGCGCAGCGAACGTCCCCAGGCCGGCACTTCGACTTCGCCGCGCACCACCACCGGACGTTCCAGATCGCCGATGCTTGGCAGTTCGACGCGCAGCGCTTTGGTGCCGGGGTAGGCTTCGTTCCAGACTTTTTCATAGCGCTCTTTTTGCGTTCCAAAAGATTGGTAGTGTTCGCGCCAACGCTCGGCCGACTGACCGCTGATTTGCATATCGTCGCGAACGCGCGCACCGCCATTTCGATCGAGCTGTACGTCCAGCCGGCGTACCACCGTGTTTTGAATCGCCGGCAGCACCGGTGTGCGCGCCAAATGGCCTTTGCCATTCCAGGGCGGACGCGGATCCGAAACAATGAGCACCGAAATGTCCTGATCGGGGGTCGGCAATTCTACGGATCCCGAGAACTCGGCCGTGCCATCCAGGTACAAGTCGTATTTGGGCACATAGACGATGGCGTGATCAAAAATCGCCAGCGACGCCGGCTCGGCCGCTATACCGCCGCCGCGGCGGGTGCGGGCCAAGACCAAAGTGCTGTCGATGCCAACTTCTTTGAGCATCACTTTGAGCAGCGATGCCTTGTCTTTGCAGTCGCCAAACTTGCGCGCAAACACCTGCGCGACCTTGTAGGGCTTATAGCCGTGAATGCCGAATTCCAGCCCGACGTAACGGGTTTTTTTCACCACCAGGTTGTAGATGGCGCGCAAGCGGGCCCGCTCGTCGCTGGGCGGAATCAGAGCAACGGCCTCACGCACGGCGCGGGTGATTTCCGGGCTGGGCTTTAGCTGCTCGGCCACCAGGCCCTGATACCAGGTCGCGACGTCTTCCCAGGTGCGGTAGGTCGAAACATGAACATAGGGAACCACTTCGGCCAGGCCCGGCATGCCCGGTTCCGAAACGATGCGCGGAACGTTTTCGGCGCGAAATTCGATGATGCGGTTGCCGTGCGCACTGCGGTCGCTGCGCAAAAGCTCGATGCGATGGCCGCGCACTTGGTTAAAGTAAAGCGGCTTGCGCAATAGATCGGCCTCGGGCAGGACCAAAGTGTAGCGGCTGTCCAGACGCGGAATCTCTTCCTGCATAAAGTGCAGATCGCCGAAATAATCGGACAAAAGATTGCGTCGGCCGACATCGGCCAAAACGTACTCGACGTAGACGACATCGCCGGGAGAAAGCCCGGTAAAACGGATGTTCTGCGCATGAACATCGTAGTACAGGCCGTACCAGGGCTCTGAGACGTTGTTTTCTTCCTGCGAGGTCGCCTCTTGCACCTCGCCGGTTCGCTTGTAGACCTTGGCGGATTTGACTTCTACCGACTGGGTATCCGGCGTAAAGCGAATGTCGAAATCGTCGTATTCGCGAGCCCCCCGTTCATCTAGGACTTCGACGACCCGCTGCGCGTAGACCTCGGACAGTCCATTGCCATGCACCCGCGTGACCTTTTGATCCAAAAGTACACGCGCCGCATCGCCGACCGCCGGCTTTGGTCGAGAGCGCGCCAAAAGCGCGGGCACATCGACGCGAAAGCCGCGGGCCAGATCTTCGCTGGAACGCGCCTGCGGATCCAAATGAGCGATGTATTTGCGCAGCGTCGGATTCTGCGGGCGCAGTTCCAGCGCTTTTCTGTAGGCCGCCACGGCCAAATCGCTGCGCCCAAGTCGCAGCAGCAGGCGGCCGCGCCGCTCGTGCCATTCCGAGTCACCACCTATTTGCGAAAGCGCGGCATTCAGCAAAGCCAAGGCCGGTTCGTACTGGCCGATCCCTTCCAGAAGCTCAACGCGGTCGCGCAGCGTAGCGATCGCTTCGGGTTGCAGCGTTTCCAGCCGTGTCAGAAAGTCGAGCGCACCGCGAGTGTCCCCGCGCGCCCGCGCCCGCGCAAACAAAGCGCGCAAAGCCTCGCGATCATCTGCCTTGGCCAAAAGGATGCGCTGATAGATCACCGCGGCCGCCGCCGCGCGTCCCCCGCGGCTCAAAAGGTCGGCCTGGTTGCGCAGCAGCCGAATCGCTTGATGGCGATTCAGTTCGTCGGCCAAAATCTGCTCGGCAAGGCTAGGCAGACCGCGACTCGACTGAATCTCGGCCAGCCCCAAAGCCGCAGGATAAAGCGTCGGCGCCAGCGCCTGCGCCGTTTTGTATGCCTCTTCCGCTTGTAGCTGACGCTGGCCTTCGCTGTACACCCGTCCGAGTTCCAGCCACAAAAGGGCCTGTTCCAACGGTTCGGCATCACCGGGCAATTGCAGTCCGGCCTCAAGGGCCAAGCGCCGCTCATTGGTCTCGCTTTGCGAAAGGGCCAAAAGGCGATATCCGCGCCGAGTTGGCCGCAGCGTCATGGCCTGTGCCAAAACCGTCGCAGCCGGATGCTGCTCGGGATCGCCGATTTGCAGAAAGTGCAGATACATGCCCAGGTCCAAAAGGGCCTGGCTGCGCGCCTCGGCCTGGCTGGCGGGAATGCGATCGGCGCGCAGACGTAGCTCGGCAAGCAGATCGGCGGGCGGACTGTCGTTGTAAAGCAGAGCTCGCGGCACCGGCCACGCTGGGGCGGGAGAGCTGTCGCTTGTCGTAATTCCGACAAGCGGTTGGCCGTCCGGGGCGGTCAGCCGCAGCACAAAGGCCCAGGGGCCATCATTGCTGGAAATCTTAACGAGAATGCGGTTCCACCCCGCCAAAAGCACCGCACCACCCACTTGCTGATCGGGACGCAGCGGATGATAGGCATCTTCGTTTATCACCGGCGGCGTACCGCGGTTCACAAAGACTTTGATGGCGCCGCTAGTGCCTACGCGCACGGCAATGCGTTGCTGACGCGGGCTGCGCACATAGCACAGCGCATAAGCGGTGCCCTGGGTATCGGGGCGCATCCAAGTATCGACGCGCAGACTGCCATCGCGGGCCAAATTGCTCGCGGGCACTTTGCGCCAGTGCAGCTGGGCGTTGGCATTTTTGCCTTCGTAGCGTGCATCAAGCGCCGGGGCGATGGCCTCAGTCTCTGGCGCATACACGGCAGCGTGGCCACGCCGTCCATCGTTGTCAAACGGGCCAAGCAGCGAAAACGTCTGCACTAGACCCAATTCCGCAGTCAGCGCCGCCGCGGTTTTGGCGTCAGCCTGATGACCGGCAAAGCTGCGCTGCAACATTTGCGCGTAGGCCCGCACGTTTGGCGCGACGCTTTGCCGTGGACGCGCCGCCTCGACGGCCAAGTTCAAAACGGCGGCGCGGTCATCGACGAGGTCCCATAAATCGCCAAGCCCAAGCAGCGGAACAACGGCCGCAGCCGAGGGCTGTGCAGCTTCGCGGCTGTAGCGGGCCAGGCGCTCGGCGACTTCCTGATCATAGGGCGAAAAAGCCAGCGCCGGCGCGCGCCAAGAAAGAATCGACAGGACACCCGCAAGCACGAAACCAAGACGGAGACCGTGAACCTGCATGCGTTTGATTCCGATGGGCCGCGTCAGCGACCAGACGAAGAAACCGCGCCCGGCAAAACCGAAGGTGCGGGTGCCGGCGCCGATGCGGGACGTAACATCAAAATGACGACGACCGCGATCAAAGCGCCGACCAAAGCGGCCAGAATCAGTGCGCCTAGCAGTGCAAAGCGGCTGGCCATGACCATATGCGGCGGAACGATCGGTTGGCTGAGCGATCGCTCCGAGCGCGGCGAGCTGCCACTGGGCATTGGCGAAGTGCGCGAGCCCGGAGAGTGCTTGGAGCTTAGCGCGATGCGCGACGCGTTTTCTGAAATCCGTTCGCTATCGCTAGAAGGTGGACGACTGCGCAGCCCGGACAGCTCTCCAGATGCGTTCGGATCGGTGGACAGGGCATCGGCACTTGAAGGCTCGCGACGGGTTGCCGTGCTGCTTGCACGCACAGGCTCAGCCGACCCATCGCGCGCCGCCGCTTTGGTCATTGCGCTGCCGCGCATGGTCGTCGCCAAAGCCGAATCAGAACGGCGGCTGCGAATGGGCACTGTGGCGTCGGCCTGACTGGCGGCAACCGCGCGCACATGACCATCGCCAGATGCTGCCGCGTCGGAAGTCGCGTCTTTGGCGGTGGTGGGGCTGCGCCCCATGGGCATCAGCGACTCGATGGAGTCGGCGGTGACGAGCTTGCTGCGTCCGGGCAGGGTGATGCGATTGCTTTTGGAGATCGCCGAGGGCGGAATCGGTTCATTGCGCGGGCTGCTGGTGGTGGCCGTGTCGCTTTTTGATTTGCTAGAGGCCGAATCGCCATTTGCCGTCGCGCGGGCGCTGCGGGTGCTTGACTGGCTGCTGCTCAGGCCGGACTTGGTCGAGGCACCACTGGCCAGCGGCGCCAGCACCGAATCGTAGCTGCCGCTATTGCGGCGGGAACGACCGCTTTCGGGCAATATTTCTTCGACGGGCCGGCTGAGCTCCTCAGCCGGAAGGCGACCGGCGGCGACGGCCATGGCCAGCGGAGTTTGGGCCAGGCGTTTGCGAATCGGTGCCCCGGTCAAGGCCACGGCCTCGACATCGGCGATGAGCGCTTCAATCGATGAATAACGCTGCCCGGGTTCGTCGGCCATGCCGCGCACAAGGACCGTGCCCATGGCCGGCTTCTCGGCCAAAAAAGCATCCCAGGCGGCTGGCTGGCCAAGCGAAATCAAATGGCGATAGAGCGATGCCAGCCCGAACACATCGGACCGCGGATCTGGTTGCTTGCCAGCGCGCACTTCAGGAGCCAGCAATTCGGCCTCGCCGGCTTTTTTCACGGCATCAAGATAAGGGCCGCGCGGCAGTGCCGCACCAAGCCCTATATCGCACAGCTTGGCGCCGTCGGGCCGCAGAATGACCGACTCCAAACGCAAGTCGCCGTGGCACATCATCTGGCCGTGGACATAGCTTAGCGCTGAGGCCAACTGGGCGCTGATCTGACGCACCTCGGCCAGGGGAAAGCCCTCATTTTTGCGAAATGTCACCATTCGGCGCAAAAGCACGCCCTGGCTGAGGCCCGATTGAATGGGCTCAATAAGGGCCACGGTGTTCATTTCATCCAGGGGCTGCACGTCGATAAGGCGCGGCATGCCGGGGTGCTGCAGGCCTTTGACGCGCTGCAGCTCGCGAGACAGGTGGCTGCGCGCTGCGCTTTCGATCAAAAGCTCGGGCCGAACCACTTTGATGATTACGTCAGGCTCGGGAATGCCTTTTTGTTCGGTGCTCGTCTGGTTGTTTTTGTCAAAGCCGTGGTAGCCGATCCACAGCGAGGTTTCCCCGCTTTTGGTGACCACTTGATAGCGCCGGGCAATCACATCACCGCGACGAAAGGTCGGAGCCGCCGCCACCTCATCCCCCCTTCGGCTGTCCGCGGCCGGTATGGCCAAAGCCCCCGGCGCCGCGAGCCGTATCGTCCAGCACTTCGACCTCGTGAATCTGCGCCGAGGTGACTGGAGCGATGACCAACTGGGCAATGCGCTCGCCGGACTTTATCGTCACCGGCGCTTGCCCCAGATTGACAAGCAGAATTTGGACTTCGCCGCGGTAGTCGCTGTCAATGGTGCCGGGGGCGTTCAGCACGGTAATGCCGTGCTTTAGCGCCCAGCCGGATCGCGGACGAATCTGCCCCTCATACCCTGCCGGAATGGCCAAGGAGAGGCCGGTAGGGATCAGCACCCGCATGAGCGGGGCCAGGCTAATCGCCGATTCCGCGCCGTCTTTGCCAGCTTCGAATTCGTCTGCCAAGCAGGCGCAAAGATCCATCCCCGCGGCACCCGCCGTTTGATAGGCGGGTAGCACGGCCGTTTTGCGCAAGCGCCGGCACAGGACGACTGGGGCATGGCCAGCCGAACTGCTGGCGCCACTTTGCGAATGGCTTGCCCCAAGGTTTGATTGAGATGCTGCGATCGACAAACTAGCGAAGATTATGGATCACGTCTGGCTTTTGTCCGAGTGCTTCTTTTCTCGACAGACGAATCTTGCCAGCACGATCGATGCCGATGACCTTGACCAGCACCTCGTCGCCTTCTTTCAGCACATCGCTGACTTGCTTGACGTACGCGCTGTCGAGTTCAGTCACGTGGACCAGACCATCGGTACCCGGCAGAATTTCCACAAAAGCGCCGAAATCAACAATGCGGCGGACCACGCCCTGGTAAAAGGCGCCGACTTCGGGCTCGGCGGTAAGGCCTTTGATGATGTCGATGGCTTTTTGCGCGGACGGGCCGTCGGGCGAAGCGATAGAAACGATGCCACTGTCCTGCACATCGATGGCGACGCCAGTCTGCTCGATGATCGCGCGAATCATCTTGCCGCCCGGGCCGATGATGTCGCGAATGCGGTCGGGCTTGACGTTTAAGGTATAGATGCGCGGCGCGAAACGCGACAGATCCTTGTTATGCGCCGGCAGCGTCTGGGCCATCTTATCAAGAATGTACAGCCGCCCGTCGCGGGCCTGCCGCAAAGCGCGCGACAAGAGATCGCGCGACAAGCCTTGAATCTTGATGTCCATCTGCACGCTGGTGATGCCCTTGCGCGTGCCGCAGACCTTAAAGTCCATGTCGCCTAGGTGATCTTCATCTCCAAGGATATCGCTGAGGATGGCGACGCGATCGCTACCGGCGGTTTCGCCTTTTTCAAAGATCAGGCCCATGGCAATGCCCGAGACCGGCGCGGCGATCGGCACGCCGGCGTCCATCAATGCCAAGCTGCCGCCGCATACCGAGGCCATCGAAGAGCTACCGTTGCTCTCGAGAATCTCGGAGACTAGGCGCACCACGTAGGGAAATTCGCTTTCCTTGGGCATTACGCGCAAAAGCGCGCGTTCAGCCAAGTTGCCGTGTCCGACTTCGCGCCGCGATTGCGAGCGCATCATCTTGGCTTCGCCGGTCGAAAACGGCGGGAAGTTATAGTGCAGCATGAAGCGCTTGGTGACATCGCCCATCAGCGAATCAATGCGCTGCTCGTCGGCCGATGTGCCAAGCGTGGTGACCACTAGGGCCTGCGTTTCGCCGCGAGTAAAAAGCGCCGAGCCGTGCACGCGCGGCAGTAGTCCCACTTCGCAGGTGATCATGCGTATATCGGTGGTCTTGCGCCCATCGATACGCACTTGTTCGCCAAGCACCATGTCGCGAACGACCTTTTTGTGCAGGCTGTGTACGGCTTCGCCAACGTCTTTGTTGCGACCAAAGTAGGGGCCTTGAGCCGCCTCGCTGCCGGTCAGTTCGGCGATGATTTCTTTCTCGACGCGCGCTTCTTCATCATGGCGCTTGTGCTTTTCGCGCACGGTGACGGCGGCGCGCATTTTTTCACGCCCGAGTTCCGCGACCTTTTTGTGCAGCACTTCATCTTTGGGCGGAGGCACGAATTCGCGCTTGGGCTGGCCCACGGCGGCTCGCAGCTTTTCAAGCAGATCCAGCACCGGCTGCGCCGCCTGATGGGCGAAAAACAGCGCATCGACGGCCAGCTCTTCGCTGATCTGATCGGAGCCGCCTTCCACCATGACGATGGCATCGCGGCTGCATGCGACGACAAAGTCGAGCTCGGATTGTTCGCGCTCGGCAAAAGTTGGATTGACGACGAACTGGCCGCCAATACGGCCCACGCGCACCCCAACGTAGGGCCCTTCCCAGGGAATGCTCGACAAATGCAGCGACGCTGCAGCGCCGGTCATCGCCAGTACGTCGGTGGGGTTTTCGCGGTCAAAGGACAGCGACATGGCGATGATTTGCGTCTCGAACCGATATCCCTTGGGAAAAAGCGGGCGGCACGGACGATCGATAAGACGCGATACCAGAACTTCGGCCTCCGTCGGGCGGCCTTCGCGCTTGAAGTAGCCCCCGGGGATTTTGCCGCCGCCGTAGGTCTTTTCGATGTATTCGCAGGTCAGCGGTAGAAAATCGACGCCGTCGCGCGGCGACTTGGCGGAAACGGCCGTCACCAGGACGACGCTGTCGCCATAGCGTACAAGCACGGCTCCGTCGGCCTGTTTGGCCATTTTGCCGGTCTCGATCGACAGCTCTTTGCTGCCGAGCATGACTGATTCTTTAACGTACATGGAAGCTCCCTGTTGGGCTGTCGCGATGGCGACAGAGCAGATCTCGAGCGTGCCCGCTCAAAAGCGCGTCGCGTTTCTGAGCGAGCCTTGTCTTTTCAGGCGGTAATTACTTGCGAATGCCGAGGCTGTCGATCAGACGGCGGTACCGCTCTTCGCTCTTGCTGCGTAGGTAGTCAAGCATCCGCCTTCTTTGACCAACCAGCTTGAGCAATCCCCGCCGCGAGTGGTGATCCTTGACGTGGGTCTTAAAGTGCTCGGTCAAATAGGTGATGCGTTCGGTCAGTAGCGCGATCTGCACCTCGGCGGAGCCGGTATCCTGAGGGTGGCGCGAGAACTTGCTGACTACATCTTTTTTCCGCTGGGTCGCGAGACTCATTGTGTTTTAGATCCTTAATTTTTGGCGGTAGTGTTGGCCAAAGCTCATGTGGTGTCAACAGATTCCCAATCATGCATGTCCCTTGATTGAGAGCAGAGCTTCTGGCATGGTCAGTGCAAGATTTTTATGACTTCTGGCAAGCGACCGGGTAGAACGTCTGGTAAAAAGCCGCCGGAACGCCAGGCTGAGCCGCGCATCGATATAGACGAATGGCGGGCTTTGGCCCAGGTGATGAAAGAGTTTGACCTTGGCGAGGTAGAACTCGTTCGCAGATCTGGCGAGCGGCTGCGGCTCAAGCGCAAAGTGCAGGGGGCCACGCTGATCGCCAAAATGCCAGCGATCGGGCCGCTACCGTCCACAAAAGAAGCGGCGGCGCCGCCGAGCAGCGCGCCTGAACCCAAGACAGACGACACACCCAGCGTCGTCCAAACCGGGCAAGTAGGCCAAGCCGGGCAGGCAAGCCAAGCCGGGCAAGCGGCGCGCCCGCTTTTGGCCTCGGATGTTTATGTCGTAAACGCTCCGCTCGTCGGCACTTTTTATCGCGGTTCTAGCCCCGATGGGCCCGCATTTGTCAGCTTGGGCCAGCGCATCAGCAAAGGCCAGGTGCTGTGCATTATCGAAGCCATGAAGCTGATGAACGAGCTGGAATCCGAGGCGGACGGCGTGGTCGTGGCCTGCCTGGCCAAAGACGGCCATCCTGTCGAGTACAATCAGCCGCTGTTTCACATTCAGCGCGTTTAAAGACATGCCGCGCATCAAGAAGATTTTGATCGCCAATCGAGGTGAAATCGCTTTGCGCGTCATCCGCGCGGCGCGCGAACTTGGCATCGGCACCGTTTCTGTGCACTCGACCGCCGATGAAGGCTCTCTGCACGTCAAATTTGCAGATGAAAGCGTGTGCATCGGTCCGCCGGCCGCGAGCAAGTCCTATTTGCACATTCCGGCGATCCTGAGCGCTGCCGAGATCACCGGCGCCGACGCGGTGCATCCGGGCTACGGTTTTTTGGCGGAAAACGCCGAGTTCGCGCAAATCTGTGAACGCGCCAATCTGACCTTCATCGGACCGCATTCCAAACAGATGCGCCGGCTTGGCGACAAAATCGCAGCGCGTACTCTGATGGCGGCGCACGGCTTGCCGATTCTGCCCGGCACCGGCATTTTGCGCAGCGAACAAGAGGCCCAGTGCGCGGTTGCCGAAATCGGCCTTCCGATCATCCTCAAAGCCAGCGCCGGGGGCGGCGGGCGCGGCATGAAGATCGTTTTCGAGCGCAGCCGGCTCGGCGAAAAACTCAAGCTGGCGCGCGCCGAAGCCGAGGCCAGCTTTGGCAATGGCAGTGTTTTTTTAGAGCGCTATTTGGAAGCACCGCGGCACATCGAAGTACAAGTGATCGGCGACGGCAAGAACCTGATTGCGCTCGGCGAGCGCGAGTGTTCGATTCAGCGCCGCCATCAAAAGCTGGTCGAAGAAGCTCCGGCGCCGGCGCTACTTCCGGTGGAGCGAGCGCAGCTCCTTGAGCGTGTCACCCAGGCCGTACGCGCCATCGGTTATCGCAGCGTCGGCACGCTAGAGTTTTTGTTTCAGCGCAGCACCGCGGGCGAAGCGCAGTTTTATTTTATGGAAATGAATCCGCGCATTCAGGTCGAGCACACCGTCACCGAGATGGTCAGCGGAGTGGATCTAGTGCGCGAGCAGATTCGCATCGCCATGGACGAACCGCTGCGCGAATCCTGGCTGCAAGCGCACAGGGAGACGAGCGGTCACAGCATCGAGGTTCGCATCAACGCCGAAGATCCGGTGAGCTTTTTGCCAAGCGCCGGACGCATCACCGCGCTGCACCTGCCGGGGGGCTTGGGCGTTCGCGTCGACACGCATATCTACCAGGGTTACGTCGTGCCGCCGCATTACGATGCGCTTTTGGCCAAACTGATCGTTTATGCCGAAGATCGGCCTTCGGCCATTTCTCGGCTGCGACGGGCGCTGCATGAATGCGTCATTGAAGGCATTCGCACAAACCTTGACGTGTATCGCCGGCTGGTCGAGCACGAAGACTTTCTACAAGCTCGTCTGGATACGCATTTTATCGAGCGCTTTTTGCCGGCGCAAAATGCCGCGTCGAGCAAAAGCCACGAGCCGATTTCGCCATCCACAAAACTCGTGTGATTGCTAGCGACGCCGAATCCAAAAAACCAGACGAAACAGCAGCAGAATGGTCAAAATTGCGCCAAGCAGTCCGGGCTGACGAACAAGCGCGCGACCTTTGACCAGCCAAGCGAAATGGATGACGCCCAAGACGGCAATGGCATAGATCAGTCGGTGCAGCGTCTGCCAGCGCCGGCCGAGCCACCGAATCATCGCAGTGGTCGAGGTGACGGCCAGCGGCACCATCAGCAAAAACGCCAGCGTTCCGACGGTAATATACGGCCGCTTGAGTACGTCTTTGCCGATGGCGGCAAAGTCGAAGAACTGATCAAACAAATACGTGCCCAAATGAAGGCAGCCGTAAAAAAAGGCCCACAGCCCAAGCATGCGCCGCAGCCGCACAAAAACATTTTGCCCGGTCAGCTTGCGCAGCGGCGTCAGGGCCAGCGTGACAAGCAGCAGATAAAGCGTCCATCGGCCGGTGCTGTGCGTCAGCTTTTCGATGGGATTTATCCCCAAGCCATCGCCGGTACCGCGATACGTTTCTAGTCCAAGCGACAAAAGCCGCAAAAGCGGCAAAAGCGCAGCGACAAACACTCCGATTTTGATTGCAGTCAGAAGGCGCGGCCGCACGACTTAAAAGAACTTTCGCAGGTCCATGCCGGCGTACATGCTGGCAACTTGGTCCTTGTAGCCGTTAAAAGGCAGGGTCGGACGACGACGAAACTCGCCAATGCGGCGCTCGCTGGCTTGGGTCCAGCGCGGGTGATCGACCTCGGGATTGACGTTGGAGTAAAACCCGTATTCGCGAGCATTGGCTTTTTCCCAGCTCGAACGCGGTTGGTTTTCGACAAAGCGCATTCGAACAATCGATTTAATGCTTTTAAAGCCGTATTTCCAGGGAATGATGATGCGTACCGGCGCACCGTTCTGATTGGGCAAAAGCTCGCCATATAGGCCAACGCACAAAAGCGTCAGCGGATGCATGGCTTCGTCCATGCGCAAGCCTTCGACATAGGGCCAGTCCAGCACCGAAAGGCGCTGACCGGGCATTTGCTGCGGATCCTGTAGGGTTGTGAACTCGATGAACTTGGCTTTGGCGGTGGGCTGGGCTTGCTTGATAAGCTCGCGCAAAGAGTATCCCACCCACGGCACGACCATGGACCAGGCTTCCACGCAGCGAAACCTATAGACTCGCTCTTCCAGGGGCGAAAGCCGCAGAATGCTTTCGATGTCGATGACTTTGGGCTTGGCCACTTCGCCTTCGATCTTGACCGTCCAAGGCCGCGTCTTCAGGCTGCCAGCGTTTTCCGCGGGGTCGCTTTTGTCGGTGCCAAATTCGTAATAGTTATTGTAGGTCGTGATTTCCTTATAACTATTTGGCTTTTCTTCAATCGAAAGCGCGCTTTTGCGCAGTCCTTCCAATTTTTTGCCGGTCTGCGCCGCTGAATCCGCACGGCTGCCGAACAAATAAACCCCTGCCGTCGCGGAAATGCCCGCCAGCGATGTACCTAGCAGAAATTTGCGCCGGTTCAGATAGACGCTGCGCGGAGTCACTTCAGAACTGGCTATGTCTTCTGGCTTCTTGATGAGCATGAGCCCCTCTGCGTACTGGGTTTGTTGGCAACAAAACCCTGCAACCAGTGTAGCGCCATTAAGAGCGTGAAGCGACTTACTCGACTTTCTTGCTGCGCACCGGGTGCTTCAAATCAAAATGCGGCATGCGGTTCGAATCGCAATTCGGACCAAAGCCCTTGGCGTCGAAATGATAAGTCAGCGTGCCGCTTTTGCCGTCACTGCTGGCTTTTACTTTCAGGTCGTGTTCCTGCGCTCGGGCCGGCGAGCAATAGGACAAAAGGTAGAAACTCTTCGTATACGCTTCGACGCGTGCGGCGATCTCGTCGAAGGCTTTGGCCAGCATGCTTGGATCGGTGCTCAGAAAAGCGTGCGTGCGGCCGATGTTTTTCAGCTCGCCAGAATTGATTTCTTTGCCAATCCCGATGACGTACAGAGAAGTTTTTTCGTCCTGCGCGGCATCTAGGGCTTTGTTCAGATCGGGCTGCACCACGCGGCGTGCTCGATCGGTGCCGTCAGTAAACACCACCAGCGAGCCGAACTTAAGCGGCGTCTGATCCGCGGCCAGCGCCTTGTCGAGCACCTTCAAGCCTTCGACGACGGCGCCATTGAGGTTGGTCGAAGGATCGCGGCCTTTGAAGCCGGCCAGGCGATCGGCGGCGCTGCGGACTCCGCCGGCGCCCGCGGCAAAGCCGACCAGCGGATAAAGCTGCGGCGAGCCATCAAATCCGTACACCGCGACTTTCTGAAGCTGTCCGACCCGATCGGCAAAAGCCTGAACCGCCGGCTTCAATTGTTCAAGCGCCCCCGACTGGGTGATGCTGCCCGAAAGATCGACGAGCAGCATCGTGTAGTGCACGGCTGCCACTTCGGGGTTCAAGATGGTCTGCTTGGATTCGTAGACAGAGATGAGCCCGCCATCTTCGTAGATTTGAAAGCGATCGGCGGTCATGTTGGCGATGGGATTGCCGCCGTTGTCGAGAACATTGAAGTACAAAGCCACCTGGCTTGGCTTCATCACCGCGGCGTTATAGAGCGTCAACTTCAAACACCCGCTGCTTCCCCACAAAAGAAGCAGCGCAGCGGAAAGTTGCAGAAGTCGTCGCAGCATGATCGTCACCTCGTATTGGTAGATGGCCGGCGCCGCACGGAGCGTCAGGATGAGGTTTCGGCGGGCGTATTGTCCTCCTCATCGTACCCAATTTCCGGCCCGGCCAGAACTGCCAACACCGTCGGCTTGACGCCCCGTCGACGCGCAAAGGTGCTGCGCACGGCGCGCGTCACCGCACGTCTGGCCATAAGATCAAACGATGTCAAAAGCGGATAGCGATCGCGATAAAGACGCAGTGCCGCGGCGGCATTCGTTTCCGCTTCGCGGCAAATGTCGTTGAGTTCAGGGCTGGCATCGCTGACTCCCAGCGTCTTTACAACAAAGCTGCCGGGGTCAGCCGGATTCGCGGCCACGGCCACTACGCCGGTAAAGCTCAGTTTTTGGCGCATTCGCAAGGTCTCTTCACCGACTGCACCAATCGTAGTTCCATCGACGCAACGCGGCGCGGCCGCGATGTGCGAAGTGACGGCAATGGACGCGCCGATCTCAATGACATCGCCGTCCTGGCAGCGCAGCGCCGGCACGCCCATGTCTTCGGCAAGCAAGCCATGCGCGTGGATTTGGCGCTGCGTGCCATGCACCGGCAAAAGGGCTCGAGGCCGCGCCGCTTGCAAAAGCTCGCGCAGGTCCTCGCGATTGCCATGACCGGATACTGAGTAGGGCGCGCCGATAAGAACTTCGATGCCGCCAAGAATCATGCGATCGATAAGCCGGCCGACCGGGCGCTCATGCCCGGGGATGGTCCGTGCGGACAGCACCACGGTGTCGCCGGCGCAAAGGCGCAGCGCGCCAAATGCCGGGCGGCTGCCGGCGGGAAGGGCATTGACCAAACGGCCAAGCGCCGCCACCCGTTCGCCTTGGGTTCCAGTGCACAAAAGAGCCAGCTTGTTTGGCGGCAAAAGCGCCGCTTCATCGATCGTACACAGCAGGTTGTCGGGCATGGACAGCACGCCGGCTCGCCCCGCGGCGGCGACGGCATCGTGCAGACCGCGCCCGAGCAAACATAGACGCCGACCGCCGCGCTGACAAGCTTGCGCAAAATGCGCGATCCGTTCGATATGCGACGAAAACAGGGCCACAGCGACGCGCCCGCGGCGGTTTGAATCGGCAACTAGCTCAGCCAGCGCTGTAGAGACCTCGCGCTCGCAGCCGGTGCGTCCGGGCACACCGGCGTTGGTGCTATCGCCAACCACAAGATCCACGGGGGCGGCCAAATCAAAGCGGCCCATTTCGTCCAGCTTGTAATCGCCCGTATGCAAAACCCGTCGCGGCACAAAGTCCGCAGCATCGCCGCACGAGGCAATGAGCAGCGCGCAGGCTTCAGGAATCGAGTGCGGCATGGCCAGCGGCGTCACTTCAAAGCGCGGCACTTCGGCCGAACTTTTCACAGTGATCGGCTGGCCCGGTTGCAGCGGACGAAAATCGCGCAAACGCTCGCCAACGCCAAGCCGCCCAAGGCGCCGCTCGGTTAGATTCAGGGTCAGCGGACGGCCGTAGACCGGAACCGAAACGCCAAGCTCGCGCAGCAAATAGCCGACGGCGCCAATGTGATCTTCATGGCCATGGGTCAAAAGCACAGCCGCAGGGGGGCCAAAGCGAGCGAAAAGCGGTGCGAAATCGGGGATTATATGCTCAATGCCCGGCGTTGTATCGTCGGGCATCTGAATGCCGCAATCGACGATAAGCATCGTCTCGGCAACGACATAAGCGGTCAGGTTGCGGCCGAATTCACCGCAACCACCATATGGAATAACCAGCAAGAAGCCGGGCCGAGCGGAAGCTAGCTATGCGCTAGGACTGAGTTTCGGCGGTCGCCGAGGCGGGGAGGACGGAAACCTTGCGGCGCGAGCCTTTCCACGCCTGAAACTTGACCGTGCCGTCGCATAGCGCAAACAGCGTAAAGTCACGTCCCAGCCCGACGTTGGTCCCGGGATGAATGACGGTACCGACCTGCCGCACCAGAATATTGCCGGCAATGACCTGTTCCCCGTCAAAACGCTTGACTCCGCGCATTTTGGGCTGAGAATCACGCCCGTTTCGACTGGAGCCTTGTCCTTTTTTATGAGCCATTGAATATCTCTATCTTCTGTGTAGCGGCCCGCGATCAGCCCTTGATGTCTTCGATAAGCACCGACGTGTATTGCTGACGGTGACCATTCTTGCGGCGGTAGCCTTTGCGGCGGCGATACTTGAAGACTGTAAGTTTTTCGCCAAGCTCGTGGTTTTTCACCACGCCGGTGACTTCGGCCCCTGCGATACGCGGCTGACCGACCTTCACCTTCTCGCCATCGGCGATCAGCAGTACCGGAAATGTAACCTTGGCGCCTTCGTCAGCGCCGATTTTTTCGACGCGCAAACGCTCGCCCGGTTGGACTCGGTACTGTTTGCCTCCGGCTTCGATGACAGCGTACATATTGTAACCGGCTCCTCTTCAATCGTGAAACGTAGGTGGGCAGTGTACGCGCCCAGAAATTGCTGTCAAGACGATTAGCGACGCACGAAGGCGAGCCAGTAATTATGCCACTGTTTGTGGGCTTCGCGACGGACAAGGAGGCGCAAAACCTCGCCGGCGGCGACGCGGCTTATCGCCGTCACGTAGTCGTTGAGGGTGCGCACCGGCTCGTCGTTTACGCGCAAAACGACATCGCCGCGCTCGGTACCAGCGTTCATCGCAGGGCTGCCCGGTTCCACCGATAAAATGACCACGCCAAACTCTTCGTCGTAGCCAAGCTTTTGCGAGAGTGACTGGGTCATCTCGGTCACTGAAATGCCGAGGGCCGAAGGCCGGACTGCAGAAGGCGATCTTTCGACCGTAGGGGGCATCTCGGGTCGCAGCGTCACGCGAGTCGTCTTTAGCCCCCCCTTGCGATAGTAGCGCACGGACACGAGGCGCTGCTCGGTGTTGCCAAGCAGCCACATTAGGTCATCCGCGCGTTCGATTTTGCGTCCGTCAAATTCGACGATGACATCGCCGGCCAAAAGGCCGGCACTGCGCGCCGGCGACGGATCGTAGACTTCCGCCAAAAGCGCGCCTTGTCGATTGAGCAGGCCAAAGGCTCGGCGCAAAGATTCGCTGACCGCCTGCGGATACACCCCCAGCCAGCTTCGCGATACGTAGCCGTGCTGGTGTAGCTGCTCGGCCACGGCCCGCGCGATGTTGCTGGGAATGGCAAAGCCAATGCCGCTGCCGACGACGTTCATGGCGCTGTTGATACCGATCACTTCGCCGCGAACGTTGATAAGCGGCCCACCGGAGTTGCCCGGATTAATCGGCGCATCGGTCTGTAGAAAATCAAAATAGCCGGCCTGACCCCCGGGCTGCACCTCTCGTCGGCCTTTGGCCGAAATGATTCCGACGGTCACCGAGTGATCGAGGCCAAAAGGATTGCCGATGGCCATGACCCATTCGCCAATGCTGACGGTGTTTGAATCACCGAGCGCCGCCCAGGGCAGCGGCGATCCTCCAGCATCGATCTTCAAAAGCGCGATGTCGGTACGTTCATCGCGCCCAACAAGCCGCGCCAAAAGCTCGCGATCGTCGTGCAGCCGAATGCGAATGTCGGCGGCATGCTCTACGACATGGTTGTTGGTGAGGATGTAGCCGTATGGATTGATAAGGACGCCGGTGCCTTGCTCGCGCCCCGCCGAGCGCCGAAGGCCGTCTTGTTCGGACGCCAAGCGGGTACAAAGCACGCTGACCACCGCCGGGCCTAGCTGATTCGCCAGACTGACAAAGGCTTTGGTAAAAAGCGGACCGCTAGGGACTATACGCGGCGGCTTCTTGTGCAGACCAGTCGTCGGAAACAGCCCATTGCGGGCCAAAAGTGCGGCGCTTGCAATAGGCGAATGGCTGCACAAAATCGCGCTGAGGCTCAGCGCTGCGGCGCACCTTCTAAACCCCGTGAATCGAACAAAGACGCGCGCCAATCATCTTTCATGATGGCACAAATGTCTTTTGCCGCCTACTCCCTCGAGAGCTTGGTCGAGCAGCGCGTCACACAGCAGCCGTTAACGCATTCAGGTTGGGGCCGCGCCAGACTGCCACCACTCGTGCATCACTTGCGTATGCAGCGGAAATGCCAGTTCGATGGGCCGATCGATAATGAGCCGCTCGGTGGTTTCATCCGTTGGCACAAAAGGCGGCAAATCGGCGGCGCGACGCGGATGGGCCTCGCCAAAAATCAATAGAAGGCCGCGCGGGGCGCTTAACACCCGTCGCTCGCGAATTTCATCGGCGGCGATAAAAAGGCCCGTCTCTTCGCGAACTTCGCGCGCGCAGGCCTGTTGCCAAGTCTCGCCGAAGTCAACATAGCCGCCCGGCAGGGCCAAAAGGCCGCGATGCGGCTCGATGCCGCGACGTATACACAAAAGTCCGCCGTCTACCGGAACCAAGGCCACCGCCACCGGAATCGGATTCAGGTAGCTTATCTGCTGACATCCCGCGCACAGCCGCGGCCAAGCTTGCTCTGCCGAAAACCGGTGTCCGCAGTAACCACAATGGGCATTTCTGGTCATCATCGTGTCATGTTAAGTTAAATCTGAATATAGGACGGGTCGATTCCGTCTTAGCTATCAGGTCTATTAGATTTCGCAGGTCGCGTAAGTTCCGCAGTCACACGGAGGAATAAAGATGAGCCGCCTTCCCTTGGTGCTGTCCCTGTTTATGCTGCCGAGCCTGGCCCACGCCGAAGGATTTCTGGATACGGTCAAAACCATCGCCAGCAAGCCGGAAGTGCAAGAGGCCGCCAAGAAGGTCGGCAATAAGGCCGTCGACGCCGCCAAGAAGTCTTCGGTTGGCAAACAGGCGACGGGCAAGCTGGAAACGGAAATCAATACGAGCTTGATGAACGAAACTCGCGTCAATCAGTGCAGCTTCAAAAGCGACAGCGATCAGCTTGAGCCGGGCTGCGACACCAAGGCCAAAAAGCTGGCCGATGCGGTGATCAACGCCAAAAAGAAGATCACCGCGGCTGGCATCTCGGTGTTCAAGTTCGAGGTTTCCGGACACACCGATACTCGCGGTTCTGCGGCGCACAACAAAGAATTGTCGGCCCGACGCGCAGCGGTCATGGTCAGAGAGCTCGTGGCCAAGGGGGTCCCGGCGGGCGAAATCATTTCGATTGGGATGGGCTCGGAAAAACCGCTGGTACGACCGGATAATACTCCGCAGAAGCAAGCCACAAACCGTCGCTACGAACTGCGCGTCCGACTGTAAGCGCCCGCACTTCGCTTAAAAGCTAAGTCGCGCTCCGAAGCGCAAAGCCAGGGGCGCTTGATACGCGGTCGGCTGGCCGTAGTTGCTGTTGACCACCAGCGGCGAGCCGTCATCGGTGCGCAACTTCTTCAAATCGCGCGGCTGCCCGTAAAGCACCGGGCTGACAAACGAGAATGTGTACTCTTCATCGATGTTGGTCACTTCTTGCAAGTTCAGCACGTTGATGACGTCGCCAAACAGGCTAAGCCGCATCGATTGACCAAGCTTTTGCTCGTAACCCACGTGCAGATCGAGCTGACTGACAAAGGGCGTCCGCCCGCCCGAGCCGTTCGGCAAAATCAGCGTCTGACGCCCGCCGTACGCTTGGTGCGCGCCGAGCACCTGTATAGGCCGGCCGGAAATGCCGGTGAAGGTCAGACTGAACGTGAAGGCGCCGCCGATTTTCGCAATCGGCTGCACATAAAAGCCGGTGAGCTTGATGTTGTGCGGTCGATCGTTATTCAGCGGCCCGTTGCGGTTGGCGGTCAAGTCGATGATGTCGTACTGCGACGAAATATTCGGATCTAGCTGGTTCACATAGGGCGAAAAGGGACCCGGATAGTTGCCGAGCAGCCGCGAGTAGGTATAGCTGGCCAAAATGGCGAAGCGATTGGACAGCCGCTTGTTTAGCGTAAAGGTCACGGCGTGATAGTCGCGCTGCGGTTTGGGAAATAGCACCGAGGCTTTGTAGACGTTCAGGCGGGCGGCGGCCAGCGTCGCTGCTGATTGCAGACCGGCGTCGCTTGGATTGGCATTGGCCAAAGTCGTGGCTTTTTGCAGATCGCTTTCAAGCTGCCGAGTGATGTCGGGGTTCGGAGCCGATCCGGGGTTGGAAATAAAGTAGGTATTGCCGCCGTCTACGGACATGTCCTCGACGATATTGCCAAGCACACGGTAGGTATAAGCCAGGCCAAGGACGATGTCCCAGCCGACATCAAACTGCACGCCGCCGACCACTTCGTCTTGAAACTGACCTTTTAGCGCGGGGGCCACGGGGGCGAATTCGCCGCCGGACAAGCGCGGCTCGACAAGATTGCAGGGGGATCCGGGGCCGCCGGCTCGCGGCACGGGCAGCGGCCGACCGCCCACAGTGAGGGGCAGACGCGGGCAGTCGGTGGCATAATCACCGCCGCGCAAAAAGCCTTCCTGGCTAAGGCTGCGGTCGTTCAGATCCATAGGAATGGACTGATAGTAGCGACCGTAGTGGACGTAGATTTTGGAACGCCCGCTTTTGGTGAAGTCGTAGGCGGCGCCGACTCGCGGCGCCAGGTTGTCATAAAGGCCAATCGCCATGGCTCCATCGGTGGCAAAAATCTGCTGCACTTCCCAGCGCAGCCCGGCGTTTACCACTAGGCCTGGCAGAAAACTCGTGCTCCAGCTGTCGCGCAAGTACATCGCCCAGTTGCGCGTCCGCGTCTCGGCGCGAAATTGCGAAAAACAATAGCGCCCAAGCTGCCCGCCGCAGGGCACGCCGGCCTGCCCATAAAAATTGTTCGGCGTCTCTAGCGCATAGCCGCGTCCGATGTGCAGCCCGCCGCCGCTGGCATCGGTTTCCCAGGTAATGCGCCCGCTATACGGATCGGAGGCGTCAAAATCCCCGCCGGTATATTTTTTGGTGTTGTCGAGGAAATTGTCCTCAAAATCCAGTCCCAGCTTGGCGGCATGGCTACCTAGGGCGCGCAGATAATAGGTCAGCGAAGCCTGCACGGCATGGCGCATCATGAGACGCTGCGGCGAATACTGACCAAAGCCGCCGAGCGTATAGTCAGTCACCGGACAGGGATTAAAAAGCCGGCCGCCAATCATCGTACGTTTGCAGGCCGCGACGTCTTCAAAGTCGGCAAGCGAGTTGGGATCCAGCGGATCCGCTCGATAGCGAATCTGCTGCACGTTGGCAAAATCCGGCACTTCCTGATGCAGGTGATAGTGAAATCCGTACACGACGTCGACCTGCAGCTTGCGCGCCAAAAACTTGCCGATGTAGTGCGCCGTGGTGTCGTGTATATAGTCAGCGCGGTTTATGTGGCTGGCGGCGACGTCGCTGCTATAGGGATTGCTGCTGCCCGTCGAGCTATAGCCGCTGCCTGAGCCGTACTCGCTGCCAAACTGCGGCGAACCGATGTAGCCCAGAATCAGTTGGTGATCGGGGCTGAAGTGAAACTCGAGTTTGCCGATCCAGTTATACATCCGCCGGGTCTCGGCGATCTGACGAGTGCCGCCGGGAATGTCTTTTGTCAGGCGCGCCAGCGGACGCTGCGCATCGGCCAGCACTGGGTCGGAAAGATAGCCGGGAACCTGAAAGCTCGAATCGATCTGCGCGCTGCCATCCGCTGCCGCCACTTGGCTGCGCAGCACCCGATCGGTCATCGTGGTGGTCAAAGTTGGCGCAAAGCCCGCGTAAAACCAAATGCGGTCCTTCAAAATCGGCCCGCTCAGATCAAATCCATAGTCGTACTGCACAAGGGTGCGGGTCCGCGTCGCAATGGCCTCGCCCAAACGGGCGATGTCGTGCGGACGCGCCTGATAGGGCAACACCGATGCGAAGATGCTGCCGTGAAAATCATTGCCGCCGCTTTTGGTAATCACCGAGATGACGCCGCCCGTGGCGCGACCATATTCGGCCTGATAGCCGCCGGTGATGACGTTGACCTCTTTGATGAAGTACTGATGAATCTGCGTCGAAACCAGGCCAAAATTCGGGTCGGTGGTATTTAAACCATCGATGAGCACCGTATTCTCGTTGCCAACCGAGCCCGAAAAGGACACGCCGACGTCGCCGCCGGCGACACCGCGGGGCGCGACATCGGCAGCGCCGGGGGCTAGACTAATCACCGATTCGAAGGTGCGGCCTCGCACGGCGGTGTTTTGCAAAAGTTCCTGATTGATTTCGACACCAGTGCTGGCATTGGCGGTATCGACGTTGGGAGCCCGCTCGTGCAAGACGATTTTGTCGCGGCCGTGCTCTTTGCTGGTCGGCATGGCTTGGCTGATCGTCAGGGTCTTGTTCTGCGAGACTCGAACCCCCGGACGCTCGACGATCACATCGTTAAAATAGAATCGAACCAGATAGTGATCGCCAGGCGGTAGCTGGGTGATGACGTATCGTCCGTCTCGATCGGTGATTTCTGTCTGATCGCCTTGCAGCGCCGGACCGGTCACAACGACCGTCACCCCGGCGAGCGGGCGACCGGTATCGCGGTGGGTCGCGACGCCCTGAATCTGACCGAATTGAATCTGCGCCTGGGCGGCGCCTGTGCTCAGCAAAAAGCCAAGCAGCACGAGCAGGCCAAAGCCCAATAGGCGACATCGTCCAGGGCGAGTACGAACGCAACGATACATGAAGCTCTCCGATTAGACTGAAGCGGTATTGATGAGACCGAGGATTTCTTCGGTGGTCAGCAAACGGTTCTGAATCTTGGCGTGGTCGAAAATCTTTTTGACCAGCGCTGGGTCGGGCTCGATGCCGTGATTTTGTAACCAATAGATCACGTTGGATTCGCCGGACATCGGGCCGATTTCAATTTCCTGCTGCCGGCCAAAAAGCTCTGCCGGCACGCTGGAGTAAACGCGATTGGCCAAAAAGGCATCGCCTTTGCGGGCCGCCTTGATGACCGCGGCGGCGTGCACTCCAGTCGCTGTGCGAAAGGCATCTTTGCCGAAAACCGGATAATTGGGCAGGATTTCGACCTCACAACTGCGCGCGACCAGCGAAGTCAGCGCAACCAGGTGATGCAGATCGCTAAGCTCGGGCAGCGCCTCGAACAGATGCAGATTCACCAGAATCTGATCCAGTGCGGCATTGCCGACGCGTTCGCCGATTCCCAAAATCGTGCCATGCACCCGATCGGCACCGGCCCGCAACGCATAAAGCGCATTGGCAACGGCCAGACCGCGATCGTTGTGGCCATGCCAATCTAGACCAATCTGCCCGGCCAAGCCTTGTCCGGCGATAAGCTCGCGCGCAAAACCGAGCAAACTGCGCACTCCGTCGGGGGTGGCATGACCAACGGTATCGCAGATGCACAGACGGTGCGCGCCGTGATCCAGGGCGTTTTTGAACAAACTCGTCAGCATTTGCGGCTGCGCGCGGGTCGTATCCTCGGTCACGTAGCAGCAGGGCAAGCCGTTTTTAACCACGAAGTCGATGGCCTCGGCCGAGATGCGCAGCATATGCGCCGCGTCCCAGTCTTCGGCATAGACGCGAATCGGCGAGGATCCGATAAAAGTCATCACTTCGACGGCTATACCGGACTGTTGGCTGATTTCTATAATCGGTCGCAGATCATTTAGATGCGTGCGCGCGGCGCAAGCCGGACGTATCGGCAGTTTGCGGTCGCGAATGGCCAAAAGGATGCGCAAACAGTCCGCAAATGCGCGCGGTCCGGCCCCGGGCAGGCCGATGTCGACGTACTGCACGCCGAGCTTGGCCAAAAGCTCGACAATTTGAATCTTGTCTTCGATGTCCGGAGATTGCACCGACGGCGATTGCAGACCATCGCGCAAAGTTTCATCAAACAGCGAAAAACCAAGCGGCACGAGCGGTTCATGCGGGTCACGCGTATTCCAGTCGTAAATGATTTCCGCTGCGCTTGGCCGCGCGGCACTCGCCTGGCTCTCCATAGTCGGCACCTCCGTCGTGGGGGTGCCACTATACTTGTCTGCCTGCAAAAGGGTCAATCAGCCATCTTCTAGTTCCGCTAGTTCCGCGCAGTAGGCGCGAAACGATGAGAAGACCGCGTCAAGACTTGCGGCGAGTCGAGGGTATGTTACGGTCGGCGCATGTTCTCCGCCGGAACAGCGCATCCAAAATGGAGGCCCTTGCGAACGATTTTTGCCCTCGCGGAGCCGCCATGGTCATAACCCTGCAGGGCGGCGCAGATCTCATCAAAGTGCGCCAGGCGCTTATCGCCAAAGGAATGTGGATACGTCCTTTGCAGGCTGCAAAGCAGACGCTCTTTTTGGTGGAGCCGCACTCTGCCGGTGTTTCTCTCGAAGCCCTGCGCAGCATCGAAGGAGTGGCCGAGGTTTTTGCAGCAAGCTCGCAGCATCCGCTGGTCGATGCGCATGCTAAGGTGGTGCGCATCGGCGATGAGGAGCTCGGCTTAGGTTGTCCGCCCACTTTCATGGCCGGGCCGTGCAGCGTCGAATCGGCCGCGCAGATAGATCGTCTGGCCCAAAAGCTTGCCGGATTCGGGGTACGTTTTTTGCGTGGCGGCGCGTACAAACCACGAACTTCACCGTATTCCTTTCAAGGCCACGGCGCAAAAGCCCTAAGTTGGTTGCGCGCTGCCGCCGACCGGCATGGACTCAAAGTAGTCACAGAGGCCACCGCCGTTGAAGAAGTGGCACTCGTCGCTGCGCACTCCGATCTAATACAGGTCGGTTCGCGCAATATGTCAAACTTCGCGCTTTTGCGCAGCGTCGCGCAGACCGCAATGCCGGTGCTGCTCAAACGCGGCATGGCAGCCACCGTAGAAGAATGGCTGTCGGCGGCTGAGTATTGTCTTTTGCATGGCGCTCGCGCCGTCATTTTTTGCGAGCGTGGCATTCGCGGTTTTGATTCGAACACGCGCAGTCTGCTCGATCTGGGCGCGGTGGCGCTTTTGGCGAACGTTTATCACCTTCCGGTTCTGGTCGACCCTTCGCACGCGGCAGGCCGTCGCGACCTGATTGCGCCGCTGGCTCAGGCGGCGCTGGCCGCTGGCGCTTGCGGATTGCTCATCGAAACCCACGATGACCCGGGGCAGGCGCAAAGCGACGGGCCGCAAGCCGTAGCCCCCGAACAAGTCGAGGCCCTCATCTTGGCCAGCCGAATTTCGTCACGCTAAGCAAAGGATGCGCATGCGGGTGCGAAAAAGCCCACCACTTTTTGGCCGCTGCCGAGTACCTGGCGACAAATCAATCAGCCACCGCGCTTTGCTTTTGGGAAGCATTGCCGACGGCATAAGCCGCCTCTCAAATTTTCCAAACAGCGAAGCCTGCCAAACTACACGCGATCTGATTGGCGCGCTGGGAGTTCGCGTCGAAACCCCTGCGCCGAATGAATGTTTGATTTATGGGCGCGGTCTTTACGGCCTGCGCGCACCCGCCGCGGTACTTGACTGTCGCAATTCCGGAACCGCCCTGCGACTTATCCTTGGGCTTTTGGCCGGACAACGCTTTGAAAGCTTTTTGACCGGCAGCGCGCAACTTCTTTTTCGTCCCATGGATCGCGTGGTGACGCCTCTGCGCCAGTTTGGCGCCCACATCATTGGCCGCGAAAACGGCCGCTTTGCACCGCTCGGCTTGGCCGGGGCGGCGGCGCATTCGCTGCGCGGCGGCACTTACACAATGCCGATGGCCAGCGCGCAGGTCAAAAGCTGCCTTTTGCTTTTGGGACTTTATGCGCAAGATGCGCTGACCGTTTTTGAACCTGGTCCAACGCGCGACCACACCGAACGTCTATTGACCGCAATGGGCGCGACGCTGCGCTGCCAATTCGGACAAATTCGCATCGAACCCGCGCAAGCCTCTCTACGTCCTTTGCAAATGCGCATTCCTGGCGACATGAGTTCCGCGGCATTTGTTCTAGGCGCCGCCGTTTTGGTACCGGGCAGCCACGTATGCATCGAAGACGTCGGCATAAACGCCACGCGCACGGGTCTAATTTCAGCGCTTTTGGCCATGGGCGCCGACATTCGCTATACAAACCAGCGCGAAGTAGACGGCGAGCCAGTCGCCGATCTGGAAGTGCGGCACAGCCCGTTGCAGGCGCAGCACTTTTCTGGCCCCGACATCGTCACCATGATCGATGAGCTGCCACTTTTGGCACTATGCGCCACCCAGGCCCAAGGCGTTACGACAATTGGCAACGCCGCCGAGCTGCGCGTCAAAGAAACCGATCGCATCCATACGACCGCGACCGAGCTTACGCGGCTCGGCGCGCGCATCGCAACTACCGATGATGGTTTTCGCATCGAGGGCCCTACCCCTTTTTTGGGAAGCACGGTTCAAAGTCATCAGGATCACCGCCTGGCCATGGGACTGGCCGTGGCTGGATGTATCGCCCAAGGCACTACCGAAATCGAAAATGCGGCGGTGACCCGCGACAGCTTTCCATCGTTTGTTAGAACCCTGCAAGCGCTTGGCGCCTCACTTGTCGAAGTGCCCAATTTTCAGCCAGCGAATTGAAATCCGCTGCGGAGAATTTCCGATGTTGTCTCGCCTTCGTTTTCTGACTGCCGGTGAAAGCCACGGCCCGCGGCTGACTGCGATTCTGGAAGGCGTTCCGGCCGGCTTTGTCATCGATTCACAGGCCATAAACGCCGACTTGCGCCGCCGCCAAAGCGGCTACGGCTCCGGGGCGCGTATGCGCATCGAAAAGGACTCCGTTCAAATTACTTCCGGAATCATGGGCGGACAAACCATGGGCGGCCCCATCGCCCTAGATGTGGCCAACCTGGACTGGAAAAACTGGCAGCACAAAGACATTGCCCCAATGACCATTCCGCGGCCCGGGCATGCCGACCTGACCGGAACCATCAAGTACGGCTTTAAGGACTTGCGGATGGCCTTAGAGCGCGCCAGCGCCCGCGAAACGACTATGCGCGTCGCGGTTGGGGCGATATGTCGGCAGTTTCTGCAAGCCTTCGACATCGAGGTCGGCGGTTATGTAGTCGCCATTGGTGAGGCCATGGCCAAGCTGGACGCTTCCGCCGAAGCGAATGTATATAGGCGGCGCTTTGCCGCCGCACAAAAGAACGATGTCGCCTGTCCCGATGAATCGGCGGTGCCAGCGATGCGCCAGGCGATCAAAAATGCGCGCAAAGCCAAGGACACTTTGGGCGGAATCTTCGAAGTAGTGGCGTTGCAGCTTCCTCCGGGGCTTGGCAGTTATGCGCACTGGGATCGGCGATTGGGAGCCCGCCTCTCCATGGCTTTGCTAAGCATTCCCGCTGTAAAAGGAATCGAATTTGGCCCCGCCTTCGCAAACGCCCAAAAGCGCGGCACCAAAGTGCACGATGAAATTCATCTTGCAGACGATGGCCATCTGCAACGGAACAGCAACCACGCCGGCGGCCTAGAAGGCGGAATCAGCACCGGCGAGCCGCTGCTCATGCGCATGGCGATGAAGCCACTAAGCACAACTTTGCAGCCGCTGCATAGCGTCGATCTGGCCGCGGCAACAGCCCATCCTAGCGTTTACCAGCGCAGCGATTTTTGCGCCGTGCCGCGCGCCGTACCGGTCGGCGAGGCCATGGCCGCCATCGTCCTATGTGATGCCCTTTTTGAAAAACTCGGCGGCGATAGCTTGGCAGAAATGCGCACGCGCTATCAAAGCCTGCGCCGCAGTCATCTTGGCGACCTTCCTATGCACAACCAGCCCTGGCGCATTTAAGCCAGATTTTTATGAGCGCCATGTCGAATTTTCAGCGCATCGATGTACGTCTCGCCGAAAAAAAACATCCGCTGCTTTTGGCAGCGGGAATCACCGCGCAGATAGGACCGGAATTGCGCCGTTTGGGAATTCCGGCCGGCCCGGCGGCGCTGGTCACAAGTGCGCACATTGCGCATCTGCATGGCAAACGCATCACCCAAAGTCTGGAAGCTGCCGGATTTCGTGTGGTGCGCTGCCTAATTTCCGACGACGAACCGCACAAAAGCCTGACCACCGTGGCGCAGCTTTATGAGCAGTTTGTGGCGCAAGGTCTTTTTCGGCAAAGTCCGGTGCTCGCGCTTGGTGGAGGCGTGATTGGCGACGTTGCTGGCTTTGCCGCCGCAACGTATCTGCGCGGAGTGCCGCTTGTGCTTGTGCCGACGACTCTTTTGGCCATGATCGATGCTGCAATTGGCGGCAAAACCGCCGTCAACCTGCCGCAAGGCAAAAATTTGATTGGCGCGTTCAAGGCTCCGGAAGTTGTCTTTTTGGATCCCAATCTGCTTTTCAGCTTGCCCGGCCGTCACTTTCGCGCCGGATTCGCCGAGGTGGTCAAACACGCCCTGATTGGCGATTCAGCGCTTTTTTGCCGTCTGGAACAGCAAGCGCTCGACCAAATGGACACCCTTGAACTTATCGCTGCCGCGGTCCGCGTCAAAATACGCATCGTCGAGGAAGATCCGCTGGAAATGGGAACCCGAATGCTTCTGAATCTGGGACATACTTTTGCCCATGCCTTCGAGCAAAATAGCGGCTATAAGCTGCTGCACGGCGAGGCGGTTAGCGTCGGACTTATTGCGGCGGCGCGTCTGTCCTATCACCTTGGACGCTGCGACCCGGTGCTGCCTGCGCGCATTGCGGCGCTGCTTAGACGAATCGGACTGCCAGTCCGTTTGCCTAGTGTGCCTCTCAAAGAGATTCGCGCCGCGATGTTTCAAGACAAAAAACGCATCGGGACCCATCTGCGCTTTGTCATTCCGCTAGCGGTCGGACAAGTCATCCTGTGTGATCAGGTCTTTACCGAATGCATAGACCGCGCCCTTTGGGACATACGCACCGAAACTTGGGAAGCTACCTAAATCAGCCGCCCAACACGTCGAGAGTGATGACGAGGCTCACCTTCCATTTTAGGATGAAGCGCTCGCGGACGCGCCGCATCACCTCCAGAATTCGCGTACGCTTTGATGTTGTTTGGTATATCGATAACTAGGAAATACGATACATTAAGTGAGCGACAAGAAGGCCAACGGGTCTGAGACTGGTGCGCTTAATAAAGCGAGGACCAGAAGGTCGATCCGCTTAGCCCACCCGCGGGCAAGCTTCGTTCCTATCTTCGACATAAAAAAGGCAGAGTGATCTCTCTTTTCGGCGTTGATCAGGCGGGTGTTAAGCTGACCGAAATCCAGCCCCGCCCAGGCATGCTCGAGCCAGCGAACCCCTGTCGCTGATGCGCCGCGTCGGAGTGATGCACCGGAAGCGCGTCGTGCCTTGACTTCACATCAAGCAACGTACTTATATAGTTCCATCTCATGGATTCGGCTCTTCTTGTTGTTCAGGTGCATCCTTCCATCGCGTACTACGCCAAAGCGCAGGGGTTCATTACGCTTGCGATTGCGGCAGCGCTGCTATGTCTTTTGGGAATTGTCGTTCAACAGCGCGAACGCACCCTTAGGAACAAGAGCAACTGGATGTGGGTCATTGCAGGTGGCGTGTTCGCGCTGTTTTTGGTCTTTGAAGGCTTCTGGTCGCTTCGCATCGAAGAAGACAGCGGCCCTGTCAGTTTGGCAGGAGCAAAACTGACAGTCAGAAACGTCTCCATTGATCTCGACGACAGCACCGAGATCAAGATGTTCGGCGTACCGCCGGCCTTTCCGGAAGAGGGCGAGCAAGGCTATACGCGCCTGCCGGGGGCTAAGCGCTTCCCTCCGTTCTTTACCGGAGGCAATGCGCTGGAGGTCAAGACGGCCAAGGGAGCGGTTAAGCTGTGGCCGATCGCCCTAGGCCCTTCGGCCTACCTGCAAGACAACGCCAACCCCGCCGCCGATCAGCTTCTGGCTCGGCTCGCGCCCTTCGCGAAGAAGCATGAGGCCGCGCAGCGCTGGCTCATGCGCGCTGCGACCCCGGCCAAATATGCGGCAGGTGCTCCGAAGTCCGAATACTCGTTCAACACCTTCCTCATCATCTTCCTGATCTTCAGCGTTCCCATTGTTGTAGGTCTTGCTGCGATCAATCTGATGCTACTGCGCAAGGTCCCGAATAGAAACGAGGCCAGCGCGACATGATTACGGTACCCGATGGGTGGACCTGGATAGGTACTCGGGTAGCCTTATTCCTTGTTTTGGCGAGCTGCCGAGGAAACACCGGTGCGGCATGCACCAAAGACGCTGAGTGCAGCGCAGGCTTAGTGTGTCACTTCGAAAGCTGCACCGACCGGGTCGTCAAGGCTCAGGCCGAGGAGAAAGCAAGGACGAGTGCTCGCAACGAGCGCGCGCGAGCTTTTCTCAAACAGAAGTTCCATCTGAGCGATGTCGAGGCGGCAAGATTCTCTTTTTTCGGGCAGCGCCTAGTCATCGCTCATGACCAGGCGCACCTGGAGGTCTGTCTGGAACCCGAGGAGCCGGATGCAAAGTCATTCAAGATTCTGTTTGCCGGAAGCGTAAGCGCGAGGCTGTGTGGCGGCAAGGCAGACGACAGGCTGTCATTTGGAGAAGTCGTAGGCGCTGGGGGACCATGAGGTTTTCGCACTTCTCCAATAGTTCCTCGGGCGGACGCCGAATTGCCCACTCCATATAGACTGCTCTTTCTCTTATGCGTTTTTTCGTCAATCATTCCGCTAGCGGTCGGACAAGTCATCCTGTGCGACAAGGTCGCTGCCGAATGTATCGACCGCGCCCTTTGCGACATACGCCCCGGAACTTGGGACTGATTGTAAATTAGCTGCGCAACGCGTCGAGAGTTTTGCTTTACATACTCCTTTTTCACTTTTTTCCTTGCGCATCCATTTCGCTGCGTTAGGTTTCGCGCGTTCCCTGGTTGTCGTTTGCTCGTCATATTCCAGTCTAGGAGATCCAAATCCATGAAAGTTTCTAACCCTCTGTTTCTCGCACTGCTTGCCACAACCCCTTTGGCTTGCGATCCCAACCTTGCCAAGGAAGACGACAACGTGGCCAGTTACGAAGCACCGTTTTCCAGTGCCATTGCCACGCTGCTCGATTTTGAATTTGATGGCCAATTGACAGTTCCGACATCTGCAAATTATCTGCCGGCGATTCGTTCGCAGATGTTTTACACCGTCGGTCATTTAAACCAAGACGGCGGTGTAGCGCGGCTCAATCGCCTGGTCGCCACGAGCATTACGGCCACGTCCATTGGCGGGGGCCTGGTTCGCGTTAGCTATCATGCCAAACTGCCGGTTGTCTGGCCCAGCAAGACCTCCTGGCCGTCCTCTTATACGCTGACGCTGCCGCTACGAGTGGACAGCACCGGCCAGCAAAACTTCCTTGCCAGCTATGGCGCGACCTGCTCCGAACCAGGAGAGACAGCGACTCTGGACAATTTTTGGTACCACTACCGACCGCAAGCCTACGGCTGTTCGCTAAACCGAGCGGATGTCATGCTTGCTACGGCCACGACTCGCGTCAGCAATGAAAACGTCGCGACCGCCTATCCCGAATATCACCGCATTTGGCAAGACGGGGCCCTAAATCTAGTGACCATCTGGAGCAAGTACGAAAGCGGTGCCACCGATCCGAATGATGCTGGAATCGATGCATTCAACCGTTTTGTCCATGCCATTATCGAACGCTATCCGGATGCGATCACCACTCCGGCCTCGTTGCCGCCGCAAGTGGGAGCCTCGACTCCGGATATCACTTTCAAGTTTTGGCTTCCAGATGGCCGTCCAGTCACACTCGTCGCATTGCTAATAAATGAACTGCGCTCTGAAGGTGCCGCTTTCGATAAGCGCTATAACAGCTTGTCCACTGCCGCGGATGCAGTCCTTTACAACGGCCACGCCGGCCTTGGTTCCAACATCGCCGCGCTGGCCAAAAAAGGACAGTTTCTGCCGAACAAGTATCAAATCTTTTTCATGAACGGCTGCGACACTTTTGCGTACTCCGATGACTCGATGCAAAAAGCGCGCGCCGCGCTGAATCCGGGATCCGATCCGCAGGGCACGCGGTTTTTGGATCTCGTTTATAACGCCATGCCGGCTTATTTTGTCTCGATGCCCGATGCCAGCCTGGCGCTGATTGACGCCCTTGTGCAGTACGAAAGCACCAGCGCGGCCAAGACCTTTCCGCAGATTTTTGCCGATGTAGACGCGGCGCAGGTGGTTTTGTCCATTGGCGAAGAAGACAACGAATTTCGCAATACCTCCGCTTTTATGAATGCCGCCGCGCACGCCGTGCTGGGCGAAGAAGGCGCGGTCGGCTACAAGCTGTCTCAGCAATACACCACCACGCTTGCCGCAGGCTCTTACAGCTTTGCGCTGGATCAAGATCCGGCGGCGCAGGGTGGCGATGCCGACCTGCGCTATAAGATTGGCAGCGGATCGCTAGTTCGCTGTACGTCGCTGTTCAAAAACACCAACGAGTATTGCGACTTCAAGCTGTCGCAGAGCAGCAATGTGACGCTTAGCGTCACCGGCGATGCTTCCGGAATGGAATCCTTCTACGTGTTACGCGGCTTTCGACCTTATTAAGCGCTGTCTGATCAGCCGGACCGAGCGATGCCGTCGAATGGCGCGGTCCGGATTTGCAAACAAGCCCTAGGCAGATCGGATAGTCTGAACGTGGAGGTTTCTAATGTTCGCTGTCCGAAGGGTGCCATGGTGGGCTCGCGTTCTGAGTCTTATTGCGCTTTTGGGAATAAGCGGCGCCGAGGCGGCACCGAAGGCTGAGACGCCGCTTTTCGTCAAAGCCGGGGTGGCCGTTCCTGAGCCGCTGCGCCCCTATGTCGGCTGGGTCCTGCACGACAAAGAAAAAGAGCTTTGCCCTTTTTTGCACGCCGACGACGATGACGGCGGCCGGCGCTGCGTCTGGCCGGCGGAGCTCAGCCTAAACCTAGGCGACCGCGGCGGACGCTTTGTGCAGCGCTGGCGCGTCTACCAAAAAAGCTGGGTGCCCATTCCCGGCGATGCCAAGGTCTGGCCGCAAGCAGTGCAGGTCAACGGCCAAGCCGCCGTGGTGGCCACTGCCTCAGCAGCGCAGGAAGACGACGATGAAAAATCGCATCCGCAAATTCTGCTGCAGCCGGGTGATCACGTCGTCAGCGGTACGTTTATTTGGGACGAGATGCCCGAGTCCCTGGCCGTGTCCAAAGAGGTCGGGCTGCTATCGCTGACCCTTCGAGGCGGCAAACTGGCCATGCCCAGCCGAGATGACGACGGCCGAGTGTGGCTGCAAAAAGAAGCCGCCGACAAAGAAGAAGATGTCCTGGAACTGACCGTCCATCGCCAAGTCACTGACGAAGTTCCTTTGCTGCTCACGACTCGCATCGAGCTGCGCATTGCCGGCAAAAGCCGCGAGGTACTGCTAGGCCGCGTGCTGCCTGCGGACTTTGTGCCGCTGTCCTTAGATGCGCCGCTGCCCGCCCGTCTGGAATCTGACGGTCATCTGCGCGTTCAGGCCCGCACCGGCACTTGGGTGCTGACGCTGGTCGGCCGCCATGAAGGCCCGGCCAAGGAGCTGCGCCGGCCCGCACCGGCGGGAACCTGGCCGGAAAATGAAATCTGGGTGTTTGCGGCACGGCCCAACCTGCGCGTAGTCACCGTGGAAGGGGTACGGCCCTTGGATCCGCAGCAGACGACGCTGCCCGAGGCCTGGAAACGCCTGCCGTGCTATCCCATGCGGCTGGAAGATACTTTAAAGCTTATCGAAGAGCGCCGCGGCGATGCCGACCCCGCCGCCGATCAGCTTAGTTTGCACCGCGAAATGTGGCTAGATTTCGACGGAGGTGGTTACACCGTCAGCGATCACATCACCGGCACCCTGCGGCGCGCCTGGCGTATCGAAGTGAACCCGCCCATGCAACTGGGACGCGTCGCGGTGGCCGGCGCCGATCAGTTTATTACTAGACCCGGCCGCCCTAGCCTTACTGGCGCCGCCAGCGACGTCGAAAACCGACGCCCCGGGGTCGAGGTTCGACAGTCTCGCATCGATTTGTCCGCAGACAGCCGCATCGTTCCAAAGCACCGCGGCGAGCTACCGGCGGTCGGCTGGAATGTCGATTTTCATCAAGTGCAGCCGATGACCTTGCATCTGCCGCCGGGCTGGCGGCTGTTTCATGCCAGCGGCGCAGACGATGTGACCGGGACATGGATTGGTCAGTTTACGTTGCTCGATTTGTTTTTGCTGCTAATCACAGCCATGGCCGTGGCACGGCTTTATGGAGTGCGCTGGGGGGTGCTGGCGCTTCTCATGCTGGGCCTGGTGCTGACTGAAACCGATGCGCCGCGCTGGACTTGGCTGGCGCTGCTTGGCGCCGAAGCCCTTTGCCGCGCTCTTCCGCCCGGCAAAATGCGCGGGCTTTTGCAGACGCTGCGTCTAGGTTGTCTCATCGTCCTAGGTTTTAGCGCGCTCAGTTTTGCGGCGCAGGAGCTGCGCGCCGGCTTGCATCCCGCGCTTGAGCACGGCGACCGCTTTGTCGGCGATCACAGCGATGACGCAATTCCGAGCTGGCTGCGCAACGCCAAAAACCGCGAAGAGAGCGGCGCGATGATGGGCGGCAAAGCGGCCGGGCCAGGCCGAGCGGCGAGCAACACGGAGGTCGATCAAGACGGCGATGACGTGCTGGACGCCAAGGAAGATGCGCCGGTGCAGCGTGCCTTCAAGGCCAAACCCAAGGGAATGGGCATGAAACGGCCGACGAGCCCGGGCCCAGTGCGCATGGACAAGGAAGTGACCAAGAACATGCCCATGAATTCCGTTCAGCAGTCGGCGGGCCTGATAAATGTCTTGTCCAAAAGCGTCGGGCAGACCAAGCAGGCCGCGGATTGGCAGCAGATCATAAATCTGCAGCAACAGATCGATCCCAACAATGTCGTGCAAACCGGTCCCGGCGTGCCTCGCTGGAGCTGGAATCACATAGTGCTGCGCTTTTCCGGTCCGGTGCAGCGCGATCAGCAGCTTCGGCTGTGGCTATTGCCGCCGGCTTTGAATCTGCTTTTGTCCTTGTTGCGGACAGCACTTTTGACGCTGCTGGTTCTGCGGCTTTTCGGGCTTGGGAAAAAGCCTGAAGCCTTCAAAGTGCCCGCTGGAGCCGCCGCGCTGCTGGTTTTGCTGCTGTGGCCGGGCGCGGCGCTGGCGAATTTTCCCACGCAAGAAATGCTGGATACTTTGCAGCAGCGCCTTTTGAAGCCGCCTGAGTGTTATCCGCAATGCGCCTCGAGCGCTCGAATGCAGTTGGAAGTACAGCCGCGGCTGCTGCGGGCCCGTTTAGAAGTCGGTGCGGCAGCGGCCACCGCTGTACCGCTGCCCGGCGGCGCCAAGCAATGGTTGCCCGAGCGCGTGCTTTTAGACGGCAAACCGGCGCCGGCCCTGCTGCGTACCGACGACGGGAAGCTTTGGATACAGATTAACGAAGGCAGTCATCAAGTCCTTTTAGAAGGCGAACTGCCAAGCCGCGAAACCGTACAAATTGCCCTGCCGCTGAAACCACACCGCGTCGAAGCGCGTCTGCAGGGCTGGCGCCTGGACGGACTGCATGAGGACGGCCAAGCCGACGACGATTTGCAATTGTCGCGCATCGCCAGCAACAAAGCCGATGCGCCAAGCGGCCTGCAAGCCGGCACTTTGCCACCTTTTGTACGCGTCGAACGCCATATCACCATCGGATTGAAATGGGAGGTACAAACGCGGGTGGTGCGGGTTACTCCGACCGGCGCCGCCGTGGTGCTTGAAGTGCCGCTTTTGCCCGGTGAATCGGTCACCACTCCGGATGTGCGGGTGCAAGGGCAAAAGGCGCTGTGCAACATGGCGCCAAACGCGACCGAGCTAACCTGGCATTCCTTGATGCAAGAACGTCCAGAGCTATTGCTCCTAGCCCCCACGGCGCTGCCCTGGACAGAGGTCTGGCGCTTCGATGTCAGTCCAATCTGGCATGCGGAATTCACCGGCATTCCGGTGGTTGCTGCGCCTAGTGAGCAGAACGAGCGGCTGCCCGAATGGCGTCCCTGGCCGGGCGAGCAAATTCGCGTCACGCTGCGCCGCCCCGAAGGCATTGCAGGGAGCACCCTGACCATCGATCACAGCCGGCTGGACCTGCGCCCAGGGCTGCGCGCCAGCGACTCCACGCTGACTTTGGGCTTGCGCAGCAGCAGCGGCAGCCAGCACATTATTGCGCTGCCCGAAGCAGCGGTTCTGGAATCGCTGAACATCGCCGGCGAAAATCAGCCGCCCCGTCAGGACGGACGTCGAGTCACGCTGCCGCTTGCGCCTGGCGCGCGCGAAGTCAGTTTGCGCTGGCGGCAGCCTCAGGAACTGACGACGCTTTATTTCAGCCCGACCGTGGACTTACAGACGCCTAGCGTCAACGCGCAGGTGGTTCTGCACGTTCCTGCGGACCGCTGGACGCTTTGGACCTCGGCAAGCGGCGGCCAAGTCATTGGTCCGGTGGTTCTATTCTGGAGCTATTTGCCGGTTCTGATCCTTCTAGCACTGGTGCTGGCCCGTCTGCGACTGGCGCCGCTGCGCTTTCACCAGTATCTGCTTTTGTGTCTGGGTCTGTCGCAAGTGCCACTTTTGGCGGCGAGCATCTTTTTAGGCTGGCTCTTTCTTTTGGGCTGGCGCGAGCGCAAACCGCAGCTTTTTCGCTATTGGCTCTTTAATCTGCGGCAGCTTTTGCTGCTATCCGCAACAGTCGCGGCCCTGGTCGTCTTGATCGCGGCGATTCATGAAGGGCTGCTTGGCCATCCCGATATGCACATCAGCGGCAATGGCAGCAGCGCCAAAGAACTGCGTTTCTTTTTAGACCACGCCAGCGGCAAATTGCCAGCGGTATGGCTGCTTTCGGTTCCGCTTTTTTGCTATCGACTGGCGATGCTTTTGTGGGCCCTGTGGATGGCCAGCGCCCTTTTAAGCTGGCTGCGTTGGGGCTTTGCCGCCTTTGGCTCCGGCGGACTGTGGCAGCCCCGCCCCCCCAAGCCACAAGCCCCAGAATCCGCAGCGCCCGCCCCCACCCCCACTTCGAACGAAGGCCCGCAGTAGGTTTATGGATGGGAATCCTTTTGGGCTTGCCAGGCTGCTAAGACTCGCTTTTCGCGTTCGATCCAGGGGCCGTCTTTGCTGTTTGGCGCAAATTGCGGAGCAATACGCGCTTGAAAATCGGCAGGCAGCGACTTGTACCAATCCAGCGTTACTTTGGCGGTGTCCGGCAGCGGACGAAATTTCAGTCCCTTGCCCAAAGCTCGAGAAATATTGCAGCGGTGAAATCCCGCGGTCTCGCCGCTTGGCGGCGCATAGAGGGGAAACTGATTTTCCCCAAGTCCTTGCGCTTTTAGAAACTCATTTTCGATCCAAGTGAACTTGACGTCGGCGCCTATTCCTTTGCGGATTCCCTCGACCATGGCTTTCATCGAAAGCTCTTTATCGGGGCCGGTGGCGTTAAACGGACCGACGATGTTGTTTTCAATGCAGTAAATGATCCAATCGGCCAGATCGCGTACATCGATGATTTGAATAGGATCGGCAGGACGGCCGGGCACAATCATATTGCCGCCAAGCGATGCGCGCACCGGCCAATAAATAAAACGTCCTGAACTGTCGCGCGGTCCCACGATGTAACCGGGCCGAATATTGGTAACGCGGCCGGGCATCGCCGCTTCGGCGGCTTTTTCGCAAAGCACTTTGCCGCCGCCGTAGTTGGCAAAGTCTTTGCCGAATTCCTCTACAGTTGGATCGGAAAGCGTCGTCAGAGGAGCATTTTCATCGTAGTTCGGAACGCTATTGTCTTTGTACACAGAGATGCTGGAGATAAAAACGTACTGCTTCACACTAGGAGCCAAAAACTCGGCGGAAGCTTTGACCATGCGCGGAAAAAAACCGCTCGTGTCAATGACCGCGTCCCATTTCTTGCCGCTGAGTTCCGAAAGCCCTTTGGGACTGCCGGCCTCTTTGACGGCGCCGGCCTGTCCATCGGCTTTGCGATCGGCGGCGGTCTTTTGCGGATCGCGGTTTCCATAAAGGACTTCGACCCCGGCCGGAATGACCGAAGGCCGGCCAGCTTCATGCCGACGTTGTTCGGAACGGCCGCTGTTAAAAAGGCTAATCGCGTGGCCGCGCGCAAGTGCAGACTCTGTGCAGGCCGGCCCAAGAAATCCGGTGCCGCCCAAGATAAGAATGCGCAGCGGCTTTTTGGCCTTGCCGGCCGGGCCGGCAAACGCCAGCGAGTTTGAAAGCAGACTTGTCGCGGCAGCGGCGGCGGATGTGGCCATAAACTCTCGACGGGTTGCAGTCATAAGCGGTTCCTTGTAACGGGTTTGCGTGTTCCGCAAAACTGCCCCAGATTCTGCTTGGCGTCAAAGCCGATAGGAAGGATCAGCGACGGTCAAATCATCGATTTTTTGAAGGGAAGGTCCCCCGTTAACGACGTCCCATCTGAATCATCATCCAGACGCCAAGCAGGATCAGGCCTAGGCCAAATAGCCAAAATAGCGTCACAAGCGGCCAGTACAGCCGACGCATCAGCCGCACTTGCTGATTCAGATCGTTGACGGCAGGAACCATGCTGCGAACGTAATGGGTCAAGTCGCCGACTAGAGGCACAAGCGGAGTGACCGCCCGCACTTGTTGGCTGATATCGCTCATCATCGAAGTGAAGCCAGCCGGAAGATGCGGCAGTTGCAAGCTGGTGACCATCGAGCTGACCGGCGAGATCGAAGAAGGCGGAGCACCAGTCGGCGCCGCCACGGTGTCAGAAAACGGCGAGGGCTGTTTCTGCGTTTGTTCGGTCAAAAGCCCCAGACTCGTCGGCCGCGGTGTGAAATTGCGAGCAAGGACACGCAATTCATCAGGCAAAAACGGCGCCAGCCACTCGGCAATCAGCGTCGGCGTCACATAGCGGCCGGTATGCATGGCAACGGCATGCAGCGCCGCTTCAAAAGCCATGGCCGACTCGGGCCTTTTGCGCGGATCGATCTCAAGCGCTCGGTTCAGCACTTCGGCCATGCCTGGTTCGGCATCGCGACGTACTTCCGTTAAAAGCGGCACTTTGGTGGTCAGCACCGCGCTTAAGCGCGCAACATCAGTTTCGCGATCAAAAAGCGTTTTGCCGATGCACAGTTCATAAAGCACCACGCCCAGCGAAAAGACATCGGCGCGGCGATCTAAGACCGCATCGGTCAATGCCTCCGGAGCGATATAGCCGACGCGGCCCTTGAGGTGCCCGGCCATGGTCACCGAAAGCCGGTTTTTGGCCCGGGCCACGCCAAAATCGATAATCTTGACGACGCCGTCGACGCTGAGCAAAAGATTGCTGGGGGACACATCGCGATGCACAACGCCAAGCGGCATTCCGCTCTGGTCGCGAAGCTCGTGCGCGCTGTGCAGTCCGGCGCAGGCCTGCTCGCCCAAGGCCGCCACCAGATCAATCGGATAAGGAATCTTCTTTTGCCCAAGCCCGCGGCTTAGCGTTTCAAAAGAAACGCCGCGTACATACTCCATGACCAGATAGGGCAGACCGTCCTGTTCGTCGATGTCATAGATCTGCACGACGTTGGGATGATTGACCTGCGCCACCAGACGCGCTTCATCTAGAAACATGAAAATGACATCTTCACGGTCGCGCAGATGGCTGCGTATCTGCTTGACCACGACTTGGCGATCAAAGCCGCCCATGCCGCTTTGCCGACATAGGTAAACATCGGCCATGCCCCCCGAGCCCAAACGCCGCTCGACCACGTAGCGGCCGATGCGAGCCGGTACTTCTTCCAAAGGAGGCCCATACTTCGAAGCCACCGTCGGTGCTAAAGCTTCTTCGTGCGTACTTTGCTCTGAATTCCTGGGCCGCTCCGCCATCGCGCTTCATACTTCCTAGGGTAAGGGGTTCGGTGGCGGCTCCGCGAAGGATTCCAGCAAGGCAGCAAGCTCGTCACGAAGAGATTTCAACATGGCCATCGCATCACCTGGTGCCGCAGTATCGTCTGGCACCAAATCGCGCACGGGCGGCGCAAAGTCCGCGGCGGCTTTTTTCGCCGGCCGCGACCTCAAGCCAGGCCGCGGCGCGCTCACCGGAAAAAACACGAGCGATGGAATGACTGTAGGGCGCCCGAGACTTTGCTGGCCAAGACGGCCGAGCCCGCTGCGCCGCGGCGGGGGCTCTTTGGGCGCATCCGCCACAGGCGACACGGGAGCAGTCACAGAATCAGAGGTAGTCCGGGCTTTTTTCATGGCAGCGGAAGGCCGATACACTGAGCACGCCAGCGGGAAAGCGCTAGCTATTCAGTGCGTTCTTTAATACCTGGCTCGGCTTGAAAGTCAGTACACGGCGAGCGCTGATGGTTATTTCTTCGCCGGTCTGCGGATTACGGCCGATGCGCGAGTTTTTGTCGCGCACCACAAAATTGCCAAAGCCAGAGAGTTTGATCTTCTGACCATCCTCTAGCGTCTTTTTGATGATATCGAAAACTGACTCGACGATCTGCGCAGCTTCTTTTTTCGAAAAGCCACCGACTCGTTCATACACATTTTCAATGATATCGGCCTTCGTCATCGTACGGCGATCTTGCATCGGAAGCCCACCTTCGTTCGGTAAAAAGTAATCTTCCTTTCAGCTTAATGAGGCCATCCGTCGATGTCAAAAGTTTTATGCGCCATAAAATAGTTTGCCGGCGTACATTTCTGCACCTTCATGAACATCGATCCCCTCAAGCGGCGCGCCCGTTTGAAGATCTATTTTTCGTGCAGCGCATCGCGCGAAAGCCATAGTCAGTATGTCGTAACATCTCGATTCTGCCTATAATCAAGGAGCATGCGCAGGATCTTCCTCTGGGTCCTTATGGCCAGTACCTTCGTGCTGTGTGGTACTTGGACGCCAGGCTATGGGCAACCGAGCTTGTCCAAGCCTGATTCTGTCAAATCGATAGGCGAAACTAGGCTGGCTCAAAACGCCGAAACCGACCGAGCGGCGGCCAAGTCTTTGGCGGTGCTTGAACCGCCGCGACTGTCCTATGTCAGCCCCGGGGTGCGCACTCAGACGCGACACGGCGAGTGGCAAGAGGCGCTGCCCGATCAAGCCGTGGAGGGCACCACCCGCATCGCCACCGGCAAAGCCGGTCCTGCCGAGATCACTATCGGCAACGACATTCATATTAAAATGGATCCGGCCACGGTGCTGCTGGTGAAAAAATTGCGGCCGGGCGGACGCGGCAGCAGCAAGTTGCGGCTGTATTCCGGAAGTATCTGGATTCAGATCGCCGACACCGAAAAAATTGGCGCGGTCACAGTTTCGACGCCTAACGGCAAAATCAAGCTGCGCGCTGGTACGGCGCGCATCAGCAGCGACGGTCTATCGCCGACGCGGCTGGCAATTTACAAGGGCCAGGCCGCTTTGCGCGTGGCCGGTACCAAGGCCATCGTTCAGCAAGGCCAAGGCGCCCTTTTGACGGTGGACCTGCAGACTGGACTGCTCGTGACCTATGCGCTGCCGACGGCGCCAAGCTGGCCGGATCTGGATATCGCCGATGCCCCGCAAAGGCCGCTTCTGGCGGTGGCAATCGACGAGCCGAATTTTCCTCCCAAAAGCGTCGAGCTGCGGCTGGACTTTACAGCGGTCAGCGGAGCGGCCGGATATCTGGTCGAAATTGCCCGCGACAAGCGATTTTATGATCATCGATTGGCCGCGGAAGTGACTGCGCCGCCTTTTCGCGTGCAACTGCCTCCAGGTCTGCACCATGTGCGCGTGACCCCTTTTGACAGCCATCACATCTTTGGACCGACGACGTCGGTACGAACGGTCTATCTGGTTCCGCTTCTAACCGATGCCAAGCTGGCGGACAGTTCTACAAGCGCGGGTCCAAAGGCGGCAAAGCGGCTGCAGCGCGAGCAAAACGCCACCTTGCGCGCGATTGGCGGCGGACTGCCGCTAAAAATGACCCTTCCCGGAGGCAGAGAGCAGAACTGCCAAGACGACTGTTTGCTAAGCCTCGGTCCGGGCGAGCATCGCGTGACCTTGGCCCTGCGTGACGCCAAAACCGAGGTTTCGCTGTCGGTGCAGCCTGCGGCGAAAGCCGAAACGCCAGCGACCGCCGCATATTGGGCAGAGCCAGTGGCCGTGCCCACGCCTTTGCTTTCGCCGGGATTTCCCGGGCGGACGCTGGATCCACGGACCCGCTTGTACAGCCTTCTGAGCATTGCTTCGACGGACGCCTCAAGCGTCGCCAATGTTTATCGCCTGGACTTGGGGGGCGAAATGACTTTGCCACGGCGGGTCTCTATCGATCTGAACCTGCCGCTGCTTTACTATTCGAATTTCCTTTCCGCCACGGGAGCGGCGCGCAACGGACTGGCTTTGGGCGATATCTCTTTGGGCAGCCGCTGGGTGGCGCTTGAGGCATTTTCGGGCCGGCTGCGCTTTGGTCCGCTTTTGCGCTTGCAGGCGCCGACCGGCAGCTATGATCACGGTCCAAATCCCGAGCGCCCGATGGTGATCGATCCGGCGGTCGGCTTGGCCGGAAATATCGGCCGGGTCGCACTCCTGACCACGCAGGGACTGCCTATAAGCCTGAATCTGCCGACGACGCAGTTGCGCTGGTCGATGAACTACGCCGCCGAGGTAAAAGTTTGGAAATTGTCGCTTGGCGCAGCGCTAGATGCGGCGATTGGTCTACACGGCGCAGTGCCAAGCGGCGCAGCGCTGGGCGGCGGACTGCGCCTTCCTTTGGGAGAACGCGAACAATGGCGACTGCTATTTGGCATGCGCGGCGGACTTGGCGCATCCGGACAAGCCTTGTTCGGCTTGTATACGATGACCCTGGGAATTGAGTGGCTGCACCTGTAGAAATGTGCCGGCTTCGGAGAGCCCTCGGCGAATCGGACTAAGGACTGGCGAAGCGCGCTAGCGCAAAAGTCGCCATGACTTTGTCGTTGGTGTTGCGCAGGCGTTCGGACAGGGTCAGAACGAAGTTCCAAAGCAAACCAATGGTCAGCTCGCGATCGTCATGCATCGCGCTGTGCAAATCGGCGATTTTGATTTTGTACAGAATGCAAGAAGTGTGCGCCAGCGCCTGCGCGGCCCGCGGAGTCGGTTCGAAGATTTCCATCTCGCCGAAGTAACTGCCGGCTTCTAAAATGGCCAGCGCTTCTTCGCCCATGCCCGGAATGATGCGCGAGATGCGAATTCGGCCCTTGGCGATGACGTAGAAGTATTCGGGCTCGTCCCCTTCGCGAAATAGCACTTGCCCGGGAGTTAATTGAACCTCGCTGCAGATCGATTCAAGTCGGTCGAGCTGTGCCGGTTCAAGGTTGTGAAACAATCCGACTTTGCGCAAAAAATTATTCATAACTTCTCTTGTCAGCGCCAAATGACGGCGCCCTTTTTAAGCACATCGCGCGTCGCGCGACGGCTCACCTCAGTCGTTTACTACGATGTTGACTTTGTGGCCTTTGGCCACCGCTGTTCCGGCCGGCGGATCTTGTCGCAAAATGACTCCGTCCCCGGCGTTGTCGTCACTGCCTTTGCGTACATCGCCAAGCGAAAGCCCGGCTTGCTCTAGCAGCTGACGCGCCGAGCCAAGACCCTTGCCACGCAGGCTGGGTACGGCGACCTGTTCGCTGGCTTTGGAAACTTGCAGGGCGACCGCTTCGCCGCGCCGCAGTTGCGCGCCGGCCGGCGGATCGCTGCCAATCACAGCGCCAGGGGCGATGCCGGGATTTAAGACTTCGCTCACAGTGCCGGGGCGCAGTCCAGCCTCGCTTAGGGCCTTTTGCGCCGCGGCCAAGGGCTGTCCGGCCAGACCCGGCACCGCAACTTTGGTGATCGGCAAAGCCAGCGTGGCGTGTACTTCACTGCCGCGGCGCAGCCGTGAGCCCTGCAAAGGACGCTGATCAAAAAGGGTTCCCGCGGTCGGAACATTTCCCATGCCCGGCTTATCGCCATCCGGTTCGCGCTGCCCATCGATAATCAGCGACAAACCAAGCGGTTCGGTCAGACCGCGCGCCTGATCCGGCAAAAGCCCCATAAGCTGCGGCACATCGACGTGCTGTACCGCAAGACTCGGGTCCATAACATGATGCATTGCCATGTAGGTGCCCGCAGAGACCACGATAGAGATCACTGCGGACGATAGATAAGGCCAGGCTGACATAGCTTTAAAGTACTCGAAAATCGCTGCCGCGAAAACCGCTCGTCGCTGAGTTACTGGGTTTGGCGCTAGACTTTGCTTGGTGGGGTCGCATTCGAACAAAATCGCGAAAGCAAGAGACAAAGCCCAACCACAAGCGCACAACCGATGACGTTGTACCAAAGGAAGCCAATTTGCGAGAACAGGAAGGTGGCGATCACGGCAAGCTGAGCGATGATGAGCGCCGCAAACACCGCCGTGCCCGAGACGCGACGCAAAAAGAATCCGACCAAAAACACGCCCAGCATCGGTCCGTAGAAAATCGAGCCCAGAATGTTCACCGCCTGAATCAGATTGTCCAAAAGCGCCGCAAATGCGGCAAACAGCATGGCCAAAATTCCCCAAAAGGCCGTACACAATTTGGCCACAAACAGATAGTGAGCATCGCTTCTGGGAAGCCGCTGCGCTGGTTTATAAAAATCCACCACCGTCGTAGAACCCAGCGCATTTAAGGCGCTGGCGGTGGCCGACATGGCGGCGCAGAAAATGACCGCAAATAGCAGACCGCACAGTCCTTTGGGAAAGTGCTGTTTTACAAATGTGATGAAGATGTAGTCGGCGTCTTTGGTCTCGGTCTGGGGCCGGGCGCTGCGAATCACCGCCTTGGCCTGCTGTCGCAAAAGCTGGCCCCGGGCTTCGGCATTGCGCAGGCCTTGCGCAAAAGCGGCCTCGGCGATGGGATCGCCCGATTTGCGCGCCGCCAAATAGGATGCAAGCTGCGCCTGCTTGTCGGCAAAAGCTTGTCCGTAAGCGGCTTCGAGCGCGGACAGTTTTGCTCCGTGAGCAGTTTTGTGCGCCTCTTGTAGCTCGGCCGTGTGAAAAAACACCGGCGGCTGATGAAATTGATAAAACACAAACACCATGAGCCCGACGAGCAAAATGAAAAACTGCATCGGAATTTTGACGAGTCCGTTAAACAAAAGCCCGAGCCGGCTCTCGCTGAGTGAACTGCCCGCCAAGTAGCGCTGTACCTGTGATTGATCCGTTCCAAAATAAGCCAGCGCCACGAACAGCCCGCCGGTCATTCCGGAAAGGAATGTGTAGCGGGTGGAAAAACGCGGCGAAAAATCGACAATTTTCATCTTGCCTAGGCTGCCGGCGATGTGCAGCGCATCGTCGAAAGAGACCTCAGGCGGCAGCGCCCGCAGCACAAACAGCAAAGCCAGCGCCATTCCGCCGAGCATGATGATCATCTGGTAGGTCTGGGTTTGGCTGACCGCTCGCGTTCCTCCGGTCACGGTATAGGCAATGACCAAGACGCCTATCAAAAGATTTGTCGAATAAAGCGGCCAGCCAAGAACGGAAGACAAGATGATGGCCGGCGCATAAATTGACAGCCCGGCGCCTAGGCCCCGCTGCAACAGAAATAAAAACGCGGTAAGCTGCCGGGTTTTGCGATCAAAGCGCTGTTCCAGATATTCATAGGCTGTGGAGACACGCAGCCGGTAGTAAACCGGAACAATCGTCGCAGACAGAATGATCGTCGCCAAAGGCAGTCCGAAGTAAAACTGCACAAAGCCCATGCCGTCTTCGTAGGCTTGCCCTGGCGTCGAAAGAAATGTGATGGCGCTGGCCTGGGTGGCCATGATCGACAGGCCGATTGTGTACCACTTCATGTCGCTGCCGCCGCGCAGGTAGGCATCGGCGGTGCGCACGGCGCGGCCCTTCCAGATGCCGTATCCAACGATCAGGCTCAGCGTACCGAACAAAATCAGCCAGTCGAGAGCGCTCATGCATAAACCCGGGTCAGATGTACCAGCAAAAACACCACGGCGACAAACACCGCCATGACCAAAAGGTACATGCGCCACCAACTCCCCAAAAGCGGAGGAGCGCTATTGTCCATAGGAAATCATGTTGGCAAATAGCCGGTAGGCGCCGGAAACTCCCGCCGGCAGTTGGCGAAAAAAGGCCAGTCCGGTGTAAATAAAAGCGCCTTTGCCGTGTCGAGCGACAAGGACGCTGCCGTTTTTGGCGGGTTCGCCGGTATCGTGCATGGAAAGCGGAGTTTCGTATTTTTCATTCCATTTGTCGGCAAAGTACAAACCGCGTTCCTGAATCCAGTCGGAAAAGTCCGCATCGCTGATGCGATTGGGACGTTGCAGCAAAGGATGGTTCGGCAGCAAAAAGTGCACGGCGGCATTTTCCTCGGTGACCCGATCTTGGGAAATTTCAAACGGATAAGGCCCGATGGCGGTGTTTAGTTTGCTGAGGCGGTTGTTGGTGTTGTACTGCACGATCAAATTGCCACCACCGGCCACATAGTCCATCAGCCGTTTGTAATAGGCCGTGAGGCGAGGATTTGTATTGTAGGCGCGCACTCCAACGACGATGGCGCCGTATTGACCGAGGGGCTGGCTGGCCAAGGCTTGTTCGCCAAGCAGGTTTACTTCGTAGCCGACTTGGCGCAACGCCGCCGGTACGTCGTCGCCGGCGCCAACGATATAGCCAATACGAGTTCGCGTTTTCTTCAAATCCAGGCGACACAGTTTCACTTGGGCCAAAGGATAGACGGTCTGCACCGGAATGTGCGGATAGTCCACCTGCGTAATGCCGCGCAAGAACTGCTCGCCGCCGACTTCCGCCACCACGCGCAACATGCTAGTCGGTGGTGCCGCCGCCGTGCCGGGCCCTAGGCGTATCATAAAGCGAACTTCTTCTTCGGCTCCTTTTTTGTCGATGTGAAACGGAATGGCCGCCGGCTCGGCGACAAATCCTGCCGGCAATTCCAAACGCACCGAGCCCGCCGCTTGATCGATTCCCGACTGCACGCGGACGCGCAGCGGACGAGGTTGCCCATCGGCAAACATCAGAACCGAAGAATCCGGATTCAGCATAATTGGCGGCGCAATCTCGATAGGGCGATAACGCTCGCCGGCGACCGGATCGACCCATTTATAAGCGACCGGCCGCAAAAGTTCCAGCCGTTCCTGGCTGTCGCCAAAGCTGATTCCAAATTCGGCCTGCAAGGTCGGCAAATTTTGCGGCTCGCCGATAAGCTCGGGTTGGCTGACCGTATACATGCCGCCTGCGGTGGGAGTTTTGCCATCGAGCAGCCAGTACGGATTGCTAATCGCCGCCGACTTGGCCACGGTGACCGCATGCTCGCCTTGCCAGGCTTGCTGCGCCACCAGCGGTTTTTCGGCAGCAATGACCACGTCCTTGTCCAGGCGCCCGCGGCCCGAAAGCCGCACTTCACGCAGCCGCAACGGCGCACTCGAGCGATTGAGCGCCGTCGCCGTAACCTGCAAGCTGCCGCCGGGGACGCTCGAATGCGCATCCGCGGTGGCCTCTAAAAACAGCCCGGCGCAGGCAGCAATGACTTCGTTTAACTCGGCAAGCTTGGGTCCTTGCCAAGGATTTTTGGGCAGCGCCAACATTTCGGAGCGCGCCGCCAAAAGCAGCGGAATGCTGTCTGCCGGCCGTCGCGGGTTATAAATTCGCTGCGCCTGCGCAAGCAAATCGGCCAGGCGGCCTCCTTGCGAAATGCGCCGCCAGGTGTAATCAAATTGCCCCAAGATGTCGGCGTCTCCGGCACCTGACTGTGCGCTAGACAATAGCGGCCGAAAATATTCCAGGCTGGGGCCGCGACTAAGCGCCGCGCCAAAGCCCTGGCTTTTGTGCATGCTGCGGCTTTGGCCAGCAATCTCGCCGTACGAGGCGCCCAAAAGGGGGCTATAGCCACCGATGTCGAGTTTGATGAATCCCGAAAGATCGTCGCCAGGCTTTGCGCCCCAAAGCGAGCGGTTCCAATAAAGGCGCTGGGCCTGCCAGACATCCAGATGTTTTAGCTGTTCGGGAAAAATCCGTGCATCGGCGGCGGCCGCAAACGCCTGCTGGGCCAAAATGGCGGAAGCTGTGTGATGACCATGCGTATCGCCGCCCTGCGTAGAAAACCGCGTGATGATGATGTCCGGTGCAAAGCTGCGAATGATACGCACCATGTCCGATAGCACTTCGTCTTTGTTCCACACAGCCAGCGTTTCGTCTGCGGTCTTGGAATAGCCGAAGTCGCGCGCCCGCGTAAAAAACTGCTCAGCGCCATCCAGGCGACGGGCGGCCAAAAGCTCTTGCGTGCGAATGAGCCCAAGCAGCGCCCCTTGCTCGGCGCCAAGCAAATTCTGTCCGCCATCGCCGCGGGTCAGCGACAGGTATGCGGTACGCAGCAGCCGCTCGCGACCCAGGTAGGCCAAAAGCTTGGTATTTTCATCGTCGGGGTGCGCTGCAACATAAAGGACGTTGCCGACCACCGCCAAACGTTCGATGGCGCGCAAAAGCTCTGCGGCGTTTGGCTGACGCGGCGCCGACTGAGCCCGAGCCAAGTTTAGGTTGTGCACCATGTCCCCCGTCAAAAGCGCAGTCAGCACCAAACAGGTACGAAACAAATTCATGTCCGCAGTATAAACACGGTTGCCGCTTGAGCTGGCCGGTTATCGGCGGTGAGCTGAGCCTTGACGACACAAGCCGCGCCTGCGAAATTTTCGAATTCTTTGCGCGCTGCCTCCATATGGCGCGGTCGCGAACTTGTCGTAAAGTGGGCCAACTTCATGCAAGCGACGTTTTCTTCGGCGTTTTTACGCGGTGATGAGGAAGCTGCGCGGTTTTTAAACTGCAACTTTCGCGATCCGCTGTTTCGGCAGCATCTGGCACAGCAGATGAGCGCACGACCGCGGCCTTGCGCTTCAGAACTTTTGCAAGCGCTGCACGAGCAGTTGCAAGACTTGCAGCTTCCGCAAAGCGCCGCGCGCAGCGTCCATCTAGAGGCACTTGGCCAACCGGGCACGCTCGCGGTGGTCACCGGGCAGCAGATTGGGCTGTTTTTAGGACCGCTTTATACATTTTACAAAGCCGCTTCGGCCGTTGCCGTGGCCAATGCCATTGCTCGCGAAACCGGCATCCGCTGCGTCCCAATCTTCTGGTTGCAAACCGAGGATCACGATTATGACGAAATCAACCATTGCCACGTCCTAGTCCCCGACGCCGCGCCGCTGCGTTTGCAGCTAGACAGCGATTTCGCGGACGGCCGAGGCCCGGCAACGCGCGTATCGGTGGGTCATCGCCGGCTGGGCCTAGAGGTCACGGCGCTGCTTGATGCCGTCGAACAATCTTTGCAAACGCTGCCGCATGCCGACGAGTTTCTGCGGCTTTTGCGCAAACGCTATGTCCCCGGCGAGACGCTGGCGGCAGCCTTTGCTGGCGTTTTGGCCGAGCTTTTCGCGGAAGAGGGCCTCCTTGTGCTAAATCCGCGCTGCGCCGCCGTGGCGACGCTGGCCGTTCCTTCCTACCGCCAAGTGCTCTTAGAACATGATGCCATCGCCGCTGCACTCATGACGCGCGCTTTAGACCTGCGCGCGGCCGGCTACAGCGAACAGGTTCCGGTGCGCAAAGACACGGCGCTTTTATTTTTTCACGATGGCGCGAATGTAGCGACGGGTCCGCGCTATCGGCTGCAGCGGTACGCCGATGGCTGGGCGATTCCGGGACGCATACTCAGTCAGGATGAGCTTGACCGCGACCTGAAAAAGGAGCCGCTGCGCTTTAGCACTTCGGCCCTTTTGCGGCCGCTTGTTCAGGATAGTCTGCTGCCAACCGTGGCATACGTGGGCGGCCCGGGCGAAATTAACTATCTGGCGCAGCTTGCTCCGCTTTATGGCCTGTTTGCGCAGACGCAACCCATGGCGGTGCCGCGCGCGCGCTTTCGCTGTTTAGACGATCAAAGCCTGAAGCTCTTGCGCAAGCTGGACCTTTTGGCCAAAGACGTCGAGACGCCCAAGGCCGAGCTTTTGCGAAAGCTGGCGGCGCGCGGCAGCAGCATCTATCAAGATCTTGAGGCGCTGCGCCCTCGGCTGATGGCCGAAGTGACGCAGCGCCTTGAAGAATTCGCGACGGCCGATGCCACCCTGCAAGCTTCCGTCCGCAAAACGGCAAACAGCATTGCGCACAACCTGGACAAGTTTGCCGCGCGCTGTCAGCGCACACTGCTTGAACGCGATCAAGTCACCAAGCAGCGCGTCGAGCGTCTGCAGTCGTTCCTATTTCCGCAGGATACTCCGCAAGAGCGTTACTACGCCCTGCCCTACTTTGCCTGCAAATACGGAATGCACGCCTTGAAGCAAAAAGTTCTGGCGCCGCTGCGCACTGGTGAGCTTTTTTCGACCCTAGCCCAAGGCCCAAAGGACCTGTGTTTATGAAGCGCCGCAAGCTGCGCATCGGCGTCACTTGTTATCCCAGCACCGGCGGCAGCGGCATCATCGCGACCGAACTCGGGCTGCTTATGGCCGAGCGCGGCCATACCGTCCATTTCATCTGTCAGGATGTGCCAGAGCGGCTGCGCCTGGCCCAAGAATTCGGCCGCGGCCTGCACAAAAAGCCGGGACGAATCGTGTTTCACAAAGTTGCGATTGGCGATTATCCCTTGCCAAATCTTGGCCCCTATCCCTTGGCGCTGGCAGCGCGCTTGGCCGAGGTCAGTCTCGAGGCCAATCTCGATCTGTGGCACCTGCACTATGCGGTTCCTCATGCGGTAAGTGCCTATTTGGCCCGCCAAATGTTAATCGCGCGAAACCGGCCGGTGCCGCGCATGATTCTGACTTTGCACGGCACCGATATCACGCGCGTCGGTAGCGATTCCTCTTTGCTATCGATCATGCGCTTTGCGCTTTTGCACTGCGATCTGCTGACGGTTCCATCGGCTTTTTTAAAACGCGCGGCGCACGAGCAGCTTGCGTTGCCCGATGATCTTCCCATTTCGATCATTCCAAACTTCGTGGACACCGAGCGATTTTGCGTCGCGCCCAAATCTTTGAACCAAGCAGAACTCGAAACTGCGCGGCCGGTGCCAGTCCTTGTACATTGTTCGAATTTTCGGCCCATCAAACGAATCGACGATGTGTTGCGTATTTTTCAGGGCGTGCGCAAGCACATGCCGGCCAAGCTGCTTTTGATTGGCGACGGTCCGGAACGGCCGCGCTGCGAAGCGCTGGCTCGCGAACTACAAATTCAGGATGCGGTGCATTTTTTGGGAATGCAGCGCGATGTAGTCTTCACCCTGCAACAAGCGGATGTTTTTTTGTTGCCGAGCGCCAGCGAAGGATTCGGGCTGGCGGCGCTTGAAGCCCTAAGCTGCGGAGTACCGGTCGTGGGCACACGAGTAGGCGGACTTTGCGAAGTCATCACCGATGGCGAAACCGGACTGCTTTGCGCCGCCGGAGATGTGGCGGGAATGATACACGCGGCGCTGCGCCTTTTGAAAGATTCCAAACTGCGCGCCAAGATGGCGCGCGCCGCGCGAAAAAGTGCAGAAGAGCGCTTTGGCAAAGAGCCGCTCGTCGCTCGTTACGAAGACTGCTACAGACAGATTTTGTCGATTAGCGACACTTCCAGTCGGCAAGCGCCTTTTTCACATCATCTGCGATAAAGAAGAATTCCGCTTTGTCGCCAAGCGTCTTGGACTTGCGCGCCAGCGTACAGGCTTCCAGGTTCTTGCCTTTGGCCGAAAGGAGCTGCGCCTTGGTCCATAAATTAAACCAGTCCTCGTGCAAAGAAAGCGAACGATCGACGAGCTTGAGCGCGCCATCCAGGTCTTTTTTGCTTTCCAGCAGATAGCGAGCGGCGGAATTGTAAGGACGCCAAGACGACTCTTCCAGATTCTTGATGCCGGCCTGCACTTGCGAGTCCGTATGGACCTTAATCGGAATCGACACGCGCAGCTTTTCCCATTCCAGATCTAGCGAAGTTGCAGCGTCGGTGGTGTCGGCAAAAACAAAGGTCATACGCTCGCGCGGCGAAATCGCCACGGGGGTTGCAGCAAAGCGCAGCACATCTAGGTCCTGCTTATACTGCTGCGTTCCTCCCTGGTTTGTATTTTTGTTCAAAATGATCGTCCAACTATCCTTGCCGGGAATGGTAAACAGAGCATAGCTTCCGGCGGCTACCGCTTTGTCGGCAATCGTCACGTCTTTGCTGAAGCTAAGTTTGGTGGCCATGTTGGCGCCGGTTCGCCATAGCGTATCCAAAGGCACCACTCCGCCGTAAACCTTGCGGCCTTTGGTCCCCGGACTGCTGTACTCTACGGATATTTCGGTCAGACCCACTACTTGGCTGACCTTGGCCAAAGGACTTGGTCGCGGCAGCTCAAGCTGCTCGGCCGCGGCCGGCGAAACAGCGCCCAAAAAACCAACCAAGCTCAAGGATTTTAGAACAAAGCGCAGGGGAATCGAAACACGCATCAGGTACACCTCCTGCGCGCTTTATAGGCATAGATTTGCTCAACTGCAAATCCGGCGCAGAGAGCTTTTGCGCCGATTTCGAAAGCGACTAACTGGCGCGGGGGTTAATGACGCCGCCGCTTGCGAGACACAATCGATCGAGCAATTTGATGGACGGTTCGCTGAGCCGACGAAAGATCACGCCCATGCCTTGACCGCCCGGCTCATCGGGCTTTTGCACCCGCACGACTTCACCGACCCCTTCGATGATTTCGACCTCGTCCCCCAAAATGGCGAACTTGAGATTTACGCGAGTGCCGACTGGCAGTGGATCCTTGGATCGAATAAACGCGCCGGTGCGCGACACATTGGTCACATATTCAGACAGGTATACCTCGATGGTCGCAAATTCTTCATTCACTGGCAGGCGATCGGCGCGCGGAACTAAAGCATCTTTAGACATCTTGACCTTAGAGTGCCCGATCTTCAGTCCCAACTTCAAGCGGCCGGAGTAAACTGCCGCGATCATGTCGCACGACTCGTTGAAAACGCTTGGCACTTCGCCATTTTTGCCCGTCGACCCGCGCCAAAATTTTCCAAAGCTAGAGGAAAAAATCCTCGAATTTTGGCGCCAAGAGCGAATTTTCGAAAAAAGCCTGAACCCCATCGACCCTGCCGGTAAGCCGCGCCCGCAGTTCGTCTTTTATGAAGGTCCGCCGACGGCCAATGGCAAGCCCGGCATTCATCACGTGCTGTCGCGGGCGTTTAAGGATGTCATTCCGCGCTACAAAACGATGCGCGGCTACGTCGTGCCTCGCAAGGCCGGCTGGGATTGCCATGGCCTGCCGGTAGAAGTCGAAGTTGAAAAGCGCCTCGGCCTGCGCGGCAAGCAACAAATCGAAGAGCTCGGCGTCACCGAGTTTAACCGTCTGTGCCGCCAAAGCGTTTTTCAATACATCAAAGACTGGGATCGACTGACCGAGCGCATCGGCTTCTGGCTGGACACCGAGCGTCCCTACCGCACCCTCGACAACGACTACATCGAATCGTGCTGGGCGCTTTTGCAAACGCTTTTTGCGCGCGGACTGCTCGTCAAGGATTACAAAGTCACCAAGCACTGCCCGCGCTGCTGCACTTCGCTGGCCGAGGCCGAAGCCGGTCAAGGCATGAAAGACGATGTAGACGATCCTTCGGTATTTGTGCGGCTGCGGCTACAGCCAGGGCAAGCCCTGCCCTTTGACAACCAAACGACGGATACCGCGACGAGCTTGCTTATCTGGACGACGACGCCGTGGACGCTGCCGGCAAACTCGGCCGCGGCGCTAAATCCCAAAGGCATGTATGCGCTGTGCGTAGACCCCAAAGATCCGCAAGCGCGACTCATCGTTTTGGCCAGCCAGGCGCAGACGGTGCTCGGCGATAAAAAAACCACCGTCGAAGTTTTAGGCCAAGCAGCGGGCGCAGCGCTGTGCGGACTGCGCTATCACCCTCTTTATGCTGGCGTTGGTCCAGGCGGTGTGACCACCGATCTGGCGCACGCCTATGTCAGCATAGTCGATGACTCGGTAGAACTTGGCGAAGGCACCGGCATCGTGCACATCGCCCCGGCGTACGGCGACTTAGACATCGGACGGCGCCACGGACTGCCGGTGCTGTTTTCAATTTCTCAAGACGGCTTGGTGCTGCCGGCTTTTGCGCCCTTTGCCGGAAAGTTCTTCAAAGAAGCCGATCCGCTGATCACGCGCGATCTCAAAGAGCGTGGCTTGCTTTTTTCCAGCGGACGCGTTCGTCACAGCTATCCCTTTTGCTGGCGCTGCGACACGCCGCTGCTCTATCTGGCCAAAGAAAGCTGGTACATAAAGACCACCGCCGTTCGCGAAGAGCTTATCGCCCAAAACCAGCGCATCAACTGGTATCCCGAGCACATCAAAGAAGGGCGCTTTGGCGACTGGCTGCGCAACAACGTCGATTGGGCGATTTCGCGCGAGCGCTACTGGGGCACGCCCCTGCCGCTGTGGCAGTGCGATCAAAGCCGTCACATTGAATGCATCGGCAGCATCGACGAGCTATCGCAAAAAGTCGGTCGCGATCTGCGCCTTGACGCCGACTTTGATTTGCACCGGCCCTACATCGATCAAATCACCTGGCAAAGCCCGACCGGCGGCACGATGCGCCGCGTGCGCGATGTCATCGACTGCTGGTTTGATTCGGGCGCCATGCCGCTGGCCCAGCATCACTACATGTCCGAGGCCGATGCGGCGCGCACGCCATTTCCGGCAGAATTTATCAGCGAAGCCGTGGATCAAACGCGCGGCTGGTTTTATACGCTGCACGCGCTTGGCGTGCTTTTGCGCGGCCAGCCCGCCTTTCAAAACTGCATCGTTTTGGGCCACATCCTGGACGAACAAGGGCGCAAGATGTCCAAGCGCCTGGGCAATATCGTCGATCCCTGGAGCGTGCTCGACGTCGAAGGGGCCGATGCGCTGCGCTACTACCTTTACACCGCCTCGCCGCCGGGGCAGCCGCGCCGCTTCTCGCAGGCGTTGGTGCAAAAATCGCTGCGCCAGTTTCTGCTGACGCTGTGGAATTGCTATTCGTTTTTCGTCACCTACGCCGAAACCGAGTGGCATTTGCTGGGCACAGAAGAACTCGATGTGCGCACGCTTGGTTTGCAGGAAAGCCGCCTCAAGCAGTACCTGGACCTGGATTTTTGGATTCTCGGCGAGCTGCACAGCCTGATCAAACGCACCACCGAGCGCCTTGATACTTATGATCTGACAGGTGCGGCCCGCGGTATCGGCGATTTTGTCGATACTTTGTCCAATTGGTACATACGGCGCAGCCGCGAGCGCTTCTGGTGGCCGATAGACAAAGTGGGCAGCGATGAAGAACTGGCCAAGCGCGCCGCCTACAAGACCCTGCGCAAATGCTTAAGCACCGTGGCCCAGCTTTTGGCGCCTTTTGCGCCATTTATCGCCGAAGAGCTCTGGCAGAACCTGGAACGTCGCTGCCACTCCGGGGCAGCGCTGAGCGTGCACATCTCGCAGTGGCCACAGTTTGACGAAGGCTGGATCGATGCGTCTGCGCGCCTGCGCAAGGACATGGAAATCGTCATGCGCGTCGTGTCGCTGGGACGGGCCGCGCGCACCGAGCACAACATCAAAGTGCGCCAGCCGCTGCACAAAGTGCTGGTGCAAATTCCTGATCCTCAGACGCGGCACGCAGCGACGCGCTATGAGCGTCTTATTTGTGAAGAACTCAACGTCGAACGGGTCAGCCTGCTTGAGGACTCCGAGGAGCTTGTTCGCTACAGCCTGCGTCCGAATCTGCCCAAGCTTGGCAAAAAATACGGCAAAGGGGTCAAACCTATACAAGACGCGCTTCTTAACGCCAGTTCGGCCGAGGCCCGCCGTATCGCTGAGTTTGTGCTAAAGGAGCAGCCGGTGGAAATTCGCACCGCGGACGGCCCGCTTTCCCTAGAAGCCGACGAAGTTCTGCTTTCGGCCCATGCGCCCGAAGGCCTGGCGGCGCGCACCGAAGAAGGCGTGGTCGTGGCGATTACGACCGAGATCACCGAAGCGCTGCGCGAGCGCGGCATCGCCCGCGAGCTAATTCGCGCCATTGGCGAATTGCGCAAGCAGGCCGGCTGCAAAGTCAGCGATCGGGTGGCCATCGGCTACAGCACCGCAGACCCAGGCGTGGCCGCGGCGCTTTTGCGCCATCAAGAATTTATCGAACGCGAAACCCTGTCTACGCTGCGCCCATCTCCGATCAGCGACGCCAGCGCCCACAGCCGTGCCGATCTGGATGAGGTTGCCGTCGAGCTCTGGCTGTCGCGCGAACAATCTTTGCGCAACCCGAGCTGATTGATTTTTCTTTACGCAGCGCTGGCTGCGCAGTATGTCCGTGCCCTAACCTTGCCAAGGGACATTCTGGATGAACAAAACACCGACGTTGGCCAAAGATCGTCGCGGCGCTGATATCCGCGACCGGCCTGACGGCCCCGACCGGCGCAGCGGCATCGATCGCAGGCAGCACGAACGTGTCGCTGTGGACTGGTCGGTGGACTACCGCGCGGACGATACGTTCCTTTTTGCGTACATCTCGGACATCAGCGCCATGGGCATCTTTGTGCGCACTCCGCGCCCCGAACCGCCGGGTACGCATCTGAACTTACGGTTCAGCCCACCAGGTGGCCCGACCCTCGATCTAGAGGGCGAAGTCATTTGGATAAATCCTCCGCGCGACGACGGCAAACCCGGACGCCAGCCCGGCATGGGCATTCAATTCGTCGATCTAAACCCCGGGCAGCGCGATCAGATTTTGCGCCTGGTGCGTACCTTTGCCTACCTGGACGACGAGGCCGAACGCCTGGGCCGTTGCTAGCTAGCGACGAGGGCTTGCACGAAACGGTCTTGGTGCCATACAACCTAAAGAATGGATGCCCATCAAAAAGCAGGGGCCAGCGCGCGCCCGCCAACCGTCCTTGTGACCGGATGCAGCCGTGGCCTCGGACTGGAATTCGTCCGTCAGTGGCTCGCTCGCGGCTCTTTAGTGATTGCCGCGGCGCGCAACCCCGATAGCTCGGCCGAGCTATCTGCCCTTTTAGATCAGCACGGCGAGCAGTTGCGCGTTCTGCAACTGGACGTCGCCGACGAACGCAGCGTCGAGGTGTTTGCCAGCGAAGTTGGCAATATCGAAATCGACATCCTCATCAATAACGCCGGCATCTTGACCATTGAGACGCTGGCCAAGATGGACTTTGGGGCGATCCTCGAGCAATTCAAAGTCAACGCGCTCGGCGCGCTGCGCATCACCCAGGCTTTGCTTGGCAATCTGCGCGACGGCGCCCGCATCGTCAACATCACTTCGCGCATGGGTTCTCTCGACGACAATACAAGCGGCGGCTACTATGGCTACCGCATGTCCAAGGCGGCCCTTAACATGGCCACCCGCAGCTTGGCGGTCGATCTGAAAAGCCGCGGCATCATCGTCGTCGCGCTACATCCCGGCATGGTCCAGACCGACATGACACGCAGCTATGGCATGCTGACTCCGGAAGCCAGCGTCACCGGCGTGAACCAGCTTATCGACAAACTGACCTTGGACCAGAGCGGCCTGTTTCTGCACTACCAAGGAACTCCGCTGCCCTGGTAGGGGATAGCCCACTTGCCATCTGAAAAGAAGCCGCCCAGCAAGAACTACATCACCCCGATCGGGTTTCGTAAGCTGCAAACCGAGTTTGAAGAGCTGCGACTAAAGACTCGGCGCGAGGTGGTGCAAAAACTTGCCGAAGCTGCCGCCGAAGGCGATCGCTCGGAAAATGCCGAGTACATCTATCGCAAGCGGCAACTGCGCGACATCGACCGACGCATTCGTTTTCTGTTGAAACGAATGTCTCTGGCCGAAGTCATCGATCCCAGCCAACACCGTTCCGATCGGGTGTGCTTTGGCGCCGTCGTCTTTGTAGAGGACGAAAGCGGCAAGTCGCTGCGCTACCAGATTGTTGGCGAGGACGAAAGTGCGCCGCGCGATGGCAAGATTAGCTGGTCCTCGCCAATTGGCAGAGCCCTTGTCGGCAAGCGCATCGGCGATACCGTGATCGTGCATGTAGCGGCCGGCGAGCGCGAACTGTCGATTGAGAAACTGGAATTTCCGGGCCAGGGCGAAGCCGGCGAAGGCGCCGCCGACCGCGCCGCGCAAATTGCCGCCGCGCAAGCCGAAGCTCAGGCAGCACTAGCCGCCGAGCCGGGCGATTTCGACGCCGATTCAGACGATAGCGACGAAGACTCGCTTTCACTGTGAGGTTCCATGCTATTTCCCCGCGGAATTACTTTTGACGATGTGCTCCTAGTCCCCGGCTATAACGGCATCCGCTCGCGGCAGGCCGTTTCTACCGATGTATCGCTTGGCCAATTCGAACCGGGCATCGAGCTACGCATCCCCATCATCAGCGCCAATATGGACACCATCACCGGCGCCGACATGGCCATCGCGATGGCGCGGCTGGGCGGCCTTGGCATCCTGCACCGCTTCATGAGCATCGAGCAAGCGGTCGAAGACTATCGCCGCGTGCGCGAGGTCGGTCGGGTCGGCGTCAGCATCGGCGTCAGCGGCGATGCCATGGCCCGCGCCGAAGCTCTGGTCGGCGCCGGCGCCGAGATTCTGTGCGTGGACGTGGCGCACGGCCATAGCAAAATGGTCAACCAAACCATTCGCGGCCTGCGCGACAAATACGGCGACAATTTGTGCATCATCGCCGGCAACGTGGCCACCTACGCCGGCGCCGATTATTTGGCAGCCGCCGGAGCTGACGTCATCAAAGTCGGCATCGGTCCCGGTTCGGTGTGTACCACGCGCCTTAAGACCGGTTTCGGCGTGCCTCAGCTTTCGGCGATTCTGGATTGCCGCAAAGTCGACCGGCCGCTTATTGCCGACGGCGGCATTCGCGTCCCAGGCGATGCCGTCAAAGCCTTGGCGGCCGGCGCCGCCTGCGTCATGCTGGGCGGCGTTTTGGCCGGCACCGAAGAAACCCCGGGCGCCCGCGTAGAACGCATAGGCCCCGACGGCAAACAAAGCT
>CAYWPR010000004.1:0-150072 GCA_964460115.1 uncultured Myxococcales bacterium | reverse complement strand
AGGACCTTCAGTAAATTCCGGACAGCTCTGGTTGCAGAGTTATTGACAGGTTCCGTTCGGATGCGCGACTGGCGCTATTGATAAGCTACCGAAACACTCCGTCCCAAGATCAGCCGATAGAGCGGCTGCTTACCGAGCTTCCGGCATCAGAGTTTGTGGAAATTCGGCTACAAGGTCTGCCTGTTGAGCAGGTCGGCGCGGTGATGAGCTCGATGCTCTTGGCCACTGTTTCAAGGCAGATCGCAAGTCAAATGCACCAAGTAAGCGGCGGAGTTCCTTTCTTTGTAGAGGAAAGCACGCGGTGGCTATTAACCGATGGCACGCTCACTACACGAAACGGTGCGTGTGTAGTGAATACCACAACCGGTAGGCTCGATCTTCAGGTAGAGATTGGCAAAGGCATTGTCGCGCGTGCCGCTTTGCAAGGGGAAATGGCGGCTCTCTGCTTGAAGTTGCTGGCAGTTTGTGCCCGTCCCATCGAACTTGCTCACCTGCAGCACGCGATTGCTCAAAGCAAGTCCGATTGTCAAGGGGAAGCAGACAAGCACTTTGATTTACATCGAGTTCTGAATTCGCTGGAACAAGAGCAGTTCGTGGTTCCGGTTGCCGGAAATCGGCCGCGATATGTACTAGCTCACGACCGCATCCGTGAAGCGCTCTTTGACTCCATTTGTGCGGATGAGCGCATTCTGCTACATACAGGGCTAGGGAATACCTTCGCGGAATTTCTGTTCACTGCGCAGGCCACCGAACTTGCAGTACTTTCGGCGGTGCATCTTAACGCAACACCTGTGCCAAAGGACTTGGCTGCGCGGATGCTTCGCTGCGACGTGAATCTGCGTGCTGCCGAAGTGGCGCGCCAGGTTGCCGATTTTGCGCAGGCGTTGACATTTCTAAATGCTGCAGAGGTCCTGCTTTTGCCTGATCTTTTCGCGGACCACGCACGCGGTATGCGGTTGGCTTATCAGCGGGCGCTAACTTTTGGCGCGATGCTGCGGCATTCGGAATGTTTGCATTTTGCGCAGCAGGCGATGCAGCACGCCCGCAACCTGGTAGAGGAGAGCCAGGCATCGGTATTGGCAATCCGCGCAATGACCATGCTGACGCGATACGATGACGCGATCGATGTATGGATAGACCTTTGCAACCGGCTGGATCCTGGCGCCAGGGTGCCGCGAAATCCAGGCATTGGAAGCGTCATCGGCGATGTGCTCAGCATCAGTCGCCAGATTCAGCGCGCGGGTGTAGAAAAAGTCCTTTTCCGTGTAGAAGAACGCGAAGATCCCAACCGCGATTTGATATACCAGTTGCTATCGGCAACGGCAGATGCGGTCTTTATGGCAAGGCCGCTGCTATTTTCCAAGCTGCCGCGCCAAGGAATCCGTTATCTGCTTACAGAAGGCGCCAGCGTAAGCTGCAGAAGCAGCGTAGTTCACGTCGTCATTCTGGCCGCCGTCACACTCAGCATCGCCGGAAAGATAGAACTGGCCATTGAAGTCGGAAAGGCAGCGCGACGACTGCTAGAGACGGCCTCTTGTGAAGACAAAGGACGCCCTTTGTTCATGCTAGAGAGCTTTCTGCGCCATCTTGATGAGCCGCTGCAAAGGTCACTTCCGCTGTTTCTGCAAGCGGCAGCCTTTTCTCAACAAGCCCAGGATACTGCATACCAAGGGTATGCTCTTTTCAACGAAGCCTTCGCACGTGATTGGCTGGGCGAACCGCTTGATCGGGTAAACGCCGACTATCGCACACTGGCCAATCTGCCCGCCGTCCGCTCTTCTTTAGACATCAGCGATTGGATTTTTGCGTCGCAGCAATTGCGTGCCGCACTGCAGGATCAAGCAGCTCCATCACCGCCGATGGCCGCCGCAGATGCGGTGTCGAAAACCGCCACTGCGATTCGGTGCACGCTAAGACTGCGCGGCGCGGCGCTTGGGGCGTGGCCGGGGCCGTACGCCGCGGCCGAGTACGGATTTCCAGCGTTTCTGACGCTAAACATGGGGCTTGGTGGGGTATTCACCGAGGGCATTGCCTATTTCCATGCCGGGCTTGTGCACCTTGGCGCGCTACGCGGCAAGCTTTCCCTGCTCGACCGTCTGCACTTTCGAGCTGCGGCGGAGTTTGTCACCTACAATGTTCGCATCCGCGCTCGACATAACCCTACCGATTACGCCCATCGAATCGCCTTACTCGACGCAGAACACTTGCGCAACCGCGCTCGCGGCAAAACCGCTGTGCCTTTGTACGAAAAAGCAGCGCACCTGGCCCAGCAAAACGGTTGGCCAAACGAAGCGGCATTGGTCCTTGAAAAATTTACAGAGGTACTTATCGAATTGGGTGATTTGCAACGCGCGCGTGTCACCGCACAGGAATGCATCGAGCTTTATAAGCGCTGGCAAGCCTTTGCCAAAGTCCGCCAGATAGAGCAATTGGCAAAAACGCTGAGCCACCGCAAATGACAAAGGCTGCGTTAAGGTCCCTGCGGCAAAAAAGATACTCCTTAGTTGCATCGGGCAGGCGTTTTTAGGCTCGCGCTTTTGCGTTTGGATTTGGTTTTGGCGATAGCTGATTGCGCGGACCGACACGAAAGACAACTTTCCAAACAGCTTTTGATCTCGTCTTTCATTTGATTTTTTTCGGCGTCAAGATTCGCTCGAAATTTGGCGGCTCGAATGTGGTGCCACAAAAGCGTCGCGGAAAGGCCCAAAAGCGCGCAGAGGACACAAAGGGCCGCCAGGCGGTATCGACTGAAGAATGTGGAATCGGCTGGTTGCGAAGCGGCTGCGCTAACGACACAAACCGCCGACTTCCTGTTCCAGAAAGCACGATTGGAAACCCTGAGGTTTACATCTCGCCCCTGCTGATAAAGCTGAAGCGTCCACCAATCCAGCAATTCCACATCCGTCCCCGCTTCCGCAGTCGTGCGTCTAGACGGATTGACAATCAGCGCTTCGCGACCGGCCAAAACCGCTTGGCCAACGGTTCGCGAAGCACTTAGCGCGCGATAAAACGTCGGCAGAAAACATGCCATCTGGTCCACATGTACCCAATACGGAACGGCGATGACCGATTGCACGCCGTGATGTAGCAAATGCGGCACCACCGCTTCCCAGGATGGCTCGCTTGGCCAAATGCCAGCCGCACTACAGGCTTCCAAAAGCACAAGGGGTACATCTTGAAAAGCCAGCCGCAGCCGGTCGCCGGCAACCGGATCGGCATCGCCATGCTCCGTCTCAAAAAACAGAACGCCGCCGCCTTGCTGGGCCAAAAACGCGCCCTCTCCTGCGAAATGAACGATTTGAAACGGCCGATTCAAAGCTCGCGCCGTTCGCAGTTCCTTCATAAGCTGCGCCAGCGTGGGCGGACTGCAGATGCTTAGTGCGATCTCGTCACTGGAATTCAAGATGCGCTCTTTACCTGCTGCACCGCCGGCTGTAGGCAAACTGCGCGGTCGCGGCGCAACCCATAGCACGCGCAATTTCGATACTTTGCTGCGCAGGTGCGGCCGTGCGGCAATTCCCGGCAGGCGCCGCTCGATGGAAATTCCCTGCAGCACCAAGGGCTTGCGATGGGCCGTGCGCAAGGTCTCCCACAATTCGCGTAGCACCGGTGCTTCATCACTCACAATGACAAGCCGACCATGACCGGCCGAAATTCGCGCCAAAAGCCAATGCCCAAGCTCGGCATGCGCGGTAAACAGGGCTTGGCAGTAGCGCTCGCCCAATGTTTCGATACATTGTGTGACATACTGGCTGGCTTGGCTCTGCTTGGGGCCGCGTTTGCCGATTCCGTTGATGTAGTCTCGAAATTGCCATTCCTCTTCGTCGCTTAGTATCGGAGCGATAGAAAAAGGAGCGTAGCGCGTGTGCGCAACGCTGGCCGACACTTCGAGCCAGCCCTCGGCAATGGCCGAAATGTGAAGGACTAGCTCGCTCTGCGCAGTGATATCTGGAGGGGACAGAGGACCTCCTTAAGGACACGCTCCGTATGGATAGATGTTCCGCGCAAATTCGCCATCCGTTGCCGAAAGTTCATAGTTCGGAGCAATCTCGAACACCCCATCGGTCAATTCCTTGGCAATGGGATACAGCATGATTGAATGCGGATCGAAATTGGAGTACTGCGTCACCGTCCCGCGATAACGCCCGACGATGTTGTGCAGGACCTGCTGCGCATTCCAATAGCTCGGCGGAGCCGCGTAGTAGCGATACACCTCGGGCAAATTCCACGGAATCGCCGCCGCCGGACTTTGATGTTCGTGAATGAAGCCAAGCGCGTGACCAAATTCGTGCAGCACGACGCGCTGTAAGTCCGAAAGGCCGTTGCCAATTTCCAAGTCGCCCAAATGCATGGTCGGCTCGCTTGCAGCAATCTCCAAGCAGTCGGTTCCGATGTAGGACCAGGCGGAGCGATCGCCTTTTGCGCCAAAGCTCACGCGAATTTCCGCAGGTTCCGCCGGCTCTTCGGTCACATCGTTGAAGGCCAGGTTGGCATGCAGGGTCCAGCGCCGCGCCGTCGCCAGCACTTGCGCGTGTATCGTCCGCGTCCCGGTGAAAAAACGTACACGCAGGATACGCCCCGCCGCCCAGTGTCGATGCTCGGCCAACGCCAGCCGATGCAAGTGACTCGCGGCGCCGCGATTTTTTGGTCGTTCGCGCAGTGCGTGTAGAAAGGCCCGCAAATTCGCGTCCGCTCCGACGAGAAATCTATCGATGCAAACAAACAAACTGAACATGCTTGGGCTCTTTTGGGGCCAAAATACAGGACTAAATCCAAGTAGGCAAGTCTCAGACCAGTAATACTTTTGCCTACCTATACCGCATGTCGAACTTGTTCGATTATTGAGCCGTAAGGCCGCCCGTTTCCTATAGACTGAAAACCGTCATGGCCTTGAATCTCGAGCTACATACTTCGCGCCTTTTCCTGCGTCCGCTTGGCGACGATATCGAAGATGCCAAAGCTTTATGGCCCTACGTGTCGGACCCCAATATTCCGCGCTTTATGACCTGGGATGCGCATCGCAGCATCGATGAAACCCAGTCTTTTGTAGATGCGATGAAGCAAAGCAACGCCGGCTGGCGGAGCGAGGCAGAGGGACAAAGCATTGTCTGGGCCATTTGCTACAACGGCACGCCGGTCGGCGTAATCGGCCTTCATGACATCACCAAAATCATGCGCGCCTGGCGCATGGATCGAGCCGAGCTTGGATATTGGCTGGGACCGCCTTTTCAAAATCTCGGCCTTGTCACCGAAGCCGCAAAAGCGGTGCTGCGCTTTGGCTACCAAAGCCTTGGTCTGCACAAGATCATCGTCGGCTGTATCGTTGACAATGCGCCCTCACGGCGCGTGATCGAAAAGCTCGGTTTTCGCCTGCTTGGCGAGCAGCGCGATCATATGTTTCGATTCGGACGCTGGTGGAATCACTGCAGCTACGAACTATGCGTTGATGAGTGGCAAGAACTGCAGCATAAGATGTAACCCATGCCTGTACATGACAATCACGAAGATACGCAGCCGTCCCATTTCGAATTTGCGCACTTGCTGGAAGCCAAAATGCGCGACTTGGGAGGATTTTCCGTCGGCCGAGTGCTTCCATCGCCTTTGCGGCGCCAAGTTGGCCCTTTTGTCTTTTTCGATCACCTTTCGAAGGTGCAATTCGCGCCGGGACAGGGCATCGATGTACGTCCCCATCCCCACATCAATCTGGCCACCGTCACTTATTTGTTTGCCGGCGCAATTCAGCATCGCGACAGCTTGGGCTCGAATCAGATCATTTCCCCTGGCGATATAAACTGGATGACGGCCGGACGCGGCATCGTTCATTCCGAACGGACTCCGCAGGCCTTGCGCCAAACTGGCGGGCCGGTCCATGGCATTCAGATGTGGGTGGCCCTTCCCAAAGCGCATGAAGAAACTGAGCCGGCCTTTTTCCATCATCCCGAAAGTACGCTGCCGGCGCGAAAGCAAGATGGGGTGGCGCTGCGAATTTTGGCCGGTGCGGCCTACGGCATGACCTCACCAGTAAAAGTCTTTGCGCCGACATTCCTAGTCGATGCACAGCTTGCGGCGGGTGCAACGCTGCCGATGCCCGCAGAGTACGCGGAACGGGCGGCCTATGTGGTCGAAGGCGTCGTCCACTGCGGAAATGAGCGCGTTTCTGCGTGTAATATGATGGTCTTTGCGGCAGGTACAAATCCGGTGCTGAAAGCGGAAGGCGCAGCGCGCCTTATGCTAATCGGCGGCGCCGAACTGGATGGGCCGCGTCATCTTTATTGGAATTTCGTTTCCAGCTCGCCAGAGCGCATCGAACAAGCCAAACAGGACTGGAAAAACGGCCGTTTTGCGCGCGTTCCCGGAGACGAACAGGAATTCATTCCGCTTCCCGGCCTCGGATAAAAAGTGTGTGGTTTGGGAAAGGCTTTGCGGCGGCCCAGCCCGAGCGCGTTTTGGCCGGGCGGCGGCTTTTTCAAAAATTCTGGCTGATTGGCCTTTGCATCAGCACTTTTGCGCTGGCCAAACCAGCGCAAAAGCCCCCGCCAGAGCCGCCTATACGCTTTTTAACGCTGCGCGATGACACCACTGAACTGGACGTCATCAAGATCGATTTGCGTCGGGCCAGGCTGCGGCTTTTGTGGCGCAAGCCCACAGAAACGGCCCCGGGCATTCCTTTTTCCAGGCTGCGTGCCGCCTTTGATTGGTTAGACGCGCAAGGAGAAGCACCGCTGGCTGTTATGAATGCCGGAATTTATGGCAAAGACGAAAAGCCGCTGGGTTTGCATGTACAGGATGGGGTCGAGTTACATCCACTTGATCGCGGTCAAGGCGGAGGCAATTTCTACCTAGCGCCAAACGGAGTTTTTCACATCGGCAAAAGCGGGGCCGGAATTCATGAGACCGCGGCCTACGCGGCCTTTTCTGAGCAGGCCAAGGTAGATCTGGCGACGCAATCCGGTCCGCTTTTGCTTGTAGACGGCGAAATCCATCCGCGTTTTCAACCGGATTCCCAAAGTGCCTTTGTGCGCAACGGTGTCGGAATTGTGAACCCGTGGCAGATTTACTTGGTCATCTCGCGCAGTAGCATCAACTTTTACCGCTTCGCGCGCTTTTTTCGCGATCGTCTGGGTTGCCGCGATGCGCTTTATCTAGACGGCCATATCTCGCGCCTGCATGCCCCAAGCTGGGGCCGCCGTGCCGAGGGTGTACTCGGCAGCTCAATTGGCGAAGGGCATTTTGTCGGGATGCTGGCCGTACTGCCGAAAAAGCCAGCAAGCTTGAAAACCACGAAAAAAGAAAACCAGTAACCAGCAACAAGATTTTTCGAAAAAGGAGACCTGAGATGTCGGACGTATCTGAATGCAATTCTTTCAGCGCTGCCAATCAAAGTGCTGAATTCGATGCGGTAATCGTCGGTGCTGGATTCGCCGGCTTGTATATGCTGCACCGTCTGCGCGGCCTTGGCATCTCGGTACGCCTTTACGAAGCGGCCAGCGATGTAGGCGGAACGTGGTATTGGAACCGCTATCCGGGAGCACGCTGCGATGTGGAAAGCCTAGAATATTCCTATTCATTTTCCGAAGAACTGCAGCAAGAGTGGAAATGGAGCGAGCGCTACGCATCTCAGCCTGAAATTTTGCGCTACCTCAATCATGTTGCGGATCGCTTTGACCTGCGCCGCGACATCCAGTTTGAAACGCGCGTGACGGCCGCAAGCTTTGACCAGGCAACGCAGCGCTGGTCGCTACAAACAGATCGCGGCGATCAAGTCAGCGCAAAATTCTGCATCATGGCAACCGGCTGCCTTTCCGCGGCCAAAATTCCGAATTTCCCGGGTTTGCAAAGCTTTCAAGGTCAGTGGTTTCATACCGGAAACTGGCCGCACAAAGAAGTCGATTTTACTGGTCAGAGCGTCGGCATCATCGGTACCGGCTCCTCGGCGATTCAAGCCTTGCCCTATATCGCCAAACAAGCGGCGCAGGTTCTGGTCTTTCAGCGAACGCCTAGCTTTAGTGTGCCGGCGGCCAATGCGCCGCTCGATTCCAAGCATGAACAATTCGTAAAAGCCAACTATGCAGCCGAGCGGCAAAAAGCCCGCACATCTAGCTTTGGCTTTCTTTTCGAAAACAATCCGCAGGAAGCGATGGCAGCGTCTCCGGAAGAGCGGCAGCGCGAGTTTGCGGCTCGATGGGAAAAAGGCGGGCTGTGCATACTTGGCGCTTTTGCCGATCTTCTGGTCAATAAAGCGGCGAACGATACCGTGGCCGAGTTTGTCCGTTCACGCATTCGGCAAATCGTTTTCGATCCGGCCGTGGCCGAGGCACTTTCTCCAAAGGACTATCCATTAGGCAGCAAACGCGTTTGCTTGAATACGGACTACTATCAGACCTTCAATCGTGCAAATGTCAGGCTGATTGACGTTCGCAAAGATCCCATCGTTGCTATCACGGACGCCGGGATCAAAACGCAAGATGCAGAATATGCGCTGAACAGCATTGTATACGCCACCGGCTTTGATGCGATGACCGGCGCGCTTTTGAACATCGATATTCGAGGCAAATACGCAAAAACGCTGCGCGAAAAGTGGGCGAGCGGTCCACGCACCTATTTGGGAATCATGACCGCTGGATTTCCAAACCTCTTTACGATCACCGGCCCCGGCAGCCCATCGGTGCTTAGCAATATGGTTTTGTCCATCGAGCAGCATGTCGATTGGATCGCCGATGCCATTGCCTATCTGCAAAAGCACAATCTGGCCAGCATCGAGGCCAGCGCGGATGCCGAGGACGCTTGGGTTGCTCACGTCGAGGCAGTGGCTAACTATACTCTATTTCCCGTCGCCAACTCTTGGTATGTGGGAGCAAACATTGCCGGCAAGCCTCGCGTTTTTATGCCTTATATAGGCGGAGTCGGCGCCTACCGGCAAAAATGCGACGACGTCGCCGCCAAAGGCTATGAGGGATTTGCGCTAAGTCATTGACCTTCACCCGCGTCATCTTCCACGCCGCCAGCACCTTGTCGGACCTTTCTCCTGCCTACATACCCCGTGGGAATCATACCTGCGACGACATCGGAGTAATTTGCAAGACGTCTCGATTCGGCGCAAGGTCGGCGATATAATGCGAATTTGCGATGTCTGGATGCATCGAACCTGCATGGCTCGACCGCTAGTTAAAGCATCGGAATTCGACCAGATTCGCGCTGGCTATTGAATCGTCATTGCTGCGGTGCCGGCAAACCCGAGGAATTTCATGCCCCAGACCACCTTGGTACACGAAAATTTGCGCATCGAACTGGTCTTGTCTAATGAATCGGCAACGCTGTTCTGGCACGGACATTGCGAAACATTGATTCCGTCGGTGGTTCTCAATCCCTATTTCAAGGATCTGCTGGCGACTTTGCAAGGGAAGCGTCTGCTTATGGATTTCCGGCAGCTAGAATATACAAACTCAGCAACCCAGGCGCCGATTCTGCAATTTCTAAAAAACCTCGACCGCAATCAAATTCCGACCCGAGTCCTATACAACTCAAATATGGAATGGCAGCGGGTTTCCTATCGCTGCATGACAGTACTATTTCGCGCCAGGCCGCAGCTACAGTTTGAGTGCGAGTAAAGTTACCGATTCAGATCTCAGTGTATTGAGGCCTTAACGACGATGGACCACGTGCACGACAAGAAAGGGAATGATTCGAATTTATTTCATACCGATCCTAAGCATGCAGCCGTCGAACCTGCGCCAAGTACCCATTCAAATTCTGAGTCTGCGCAATCTGTCGTTCCTAAGTTTGCGATGCCAGCCGACATGGCTTTGCCGAAAATTGAGTTAGGCAAGCAGCTTCAGGCCGCACAGAAAAAAGCGGCCGCGCTGAAAGCTGATTATGACGAAAAAAAAGAGCGGCGCGATGCATGGGATGAATGGCTCCAAAAGCTGGAGGCGCAACGAGCCGAAGACAAACAGCGGAAGCTAGCCGAGCAGAAATCTGACAATTATCTACTTCAGCGGGATCCAGACGTTCTGTCAGCGCTTCAAGGTGCATCCAAAGCCGCCGAGGAACATAGAGTTTTACCGATAAAATTAGCGCTTCCTCCACCACATCCAAACGAAGTGGAGGCGGCACGGCTAAAATGGAAAATTGCAGAAGAGCTGTGTCAGGAAATTTTGAAAAAAATTCAAGCAGCCGAGAAGCAGGCGAACCAAGAACAAATCGCAGATGATAACGCGCACGCTGCTTCAGCGTATTCGACAACGTCAGCCAACTCGATAGATCCTAGATCGCAGATCTATAAAAATCTGCCGCCCATCCTAGTTGATCCGAGGTTTGTGCCAAAGTCCTCTGCCTTGGGCTTAGACAATACCCAATTGCAGGCGGCTCTGCTTTACAAGGGCCAGTTCGAAAAAGAAAACCCATCCGATGAGGAGCCATCTTTTATCGACCAGGCCGGAGCGTTTTTTACCGATCCCATCAAGGACCCGCTCAAGGTCGGAGGAATGTGGACGGTGAAGGGATACCGAGTATCGGTGTATCCCAAGGTTGTCGTCAGCAGGCCTGGCCCCTATGATGGGGCATTAAGCTCTGCCGCTATGATGCAAGAGCTGCCAGATCGCCCCGAGCGCCGCCCACGGAAAAAGTAGGCTTTCGCGAAGCAAGGCCACTATCTCGCAGAGTTTCGCTGAATCGGTGTATAAGCCCCCGTCGGGGCTTCTTCGATTTCCTGCAATCTGCTGGCTTCGCCAAGTGCGGCAAATAGAACCTGCGCAGCATCTTGGGCTTTGGGGCGCTGGGCCGGATCCGTTGCCAGGCAGCGCTCAATCAAATCGACGACCGCAGGATCCAGTCCGGCCTGGTTGCGCAAAAATGGCGGAATCAGCAAAGTCCCGCCCAAACTGCGAATCAGAATCGGCGGTTGCGCAAATGGCGGCTGACCGGCGAACATTTCGTAGGCCAGCACTCCCAAGCTAAAGATGTCGGCCGCCGGATGGGCATGTTTGGAACCAAGGGCCAGCTCCGGAGCCATATAAATCGGCGTTCCCAGAATCACTCCGGTCTTGGTCAGTGTCGCTTCCGCATATCCGCCGCCGATACTTATTTTTTTAGACTGAGTCACTCGATTGGTCAGAATTTCCAGCGTCGGCAACATGACGTTGGTTTCGCTGATTACTATAGGCGGCCGTGCCGCTTTCGCCATTTCGACGATGGCTGGCTGAAATGGCGGTGGGGTTTGCGATTCGTCCTCGACAAGCATAGAGATTCCGAAATCCGCAAGTTTGACCAGCGGCAGCTTTTCCGGTCCTTCCTCTACGATAAGCACGTTCTCAGGCTTTAAATCACGGTGCACCACGCCGCAAGCGTGCAGGGCGGCCAGGGCATCGGCAATCTGGGCCAAGACTGTATGCACCCAAGTACGTTGACCAAAGCGATTGCGCAACTGCCCCAGCGACGCACCGCTTACAAGTTCCATGACTAGAAAAAGGATGCCATCGCTGGTCACATCAACGTCAGAGATCGCCACGAGACTAGGATGCTTCATCCGGGCCATGATCTGGGCTTCACGCGCAAACCGACCAAGCGCCGTTCGATCAACCCCGGCACCGCGAAGTACCTTGGCGGCCAGCCTGCGACCATCGGTCGTGCGCTCTACCTCATAGACCATTCCCATACCGCCTGTGCCGACCACTCGAATGATTCGGTAGTAATCACCTAGCAAATCATTTTCGCTCAGTTCAGGAAGCACCTGCGGCGTTCCTGCAGACGGCAGCAATATATCGATAAGCCGTCTGGAGCGTTGCTCAATTTGCCGGCGCAGCTCATCGTTTAAGTGGCCGATTTCTTGGTTGCGCGTCTCTAAAGTCTCTACCTTGGCCTGCAGATCCTGCTGCATGCGATCCAATAGTTGCAGTTTGGCCTGCAGGTCTTCGCGCATGCCATCTAGGGCCACGGCCAGCGGTCCGAGCGGACTTGTGGTCGCAACTTCGATTCTTTTTTCCAGGTCTCCCTTGGCCATTCGCGCGGCCGCTTCCAAAAGTTCTGTTTGCTCTTCAAGACGATGGTTGGCGACCCGATGTTCAATCTGCAACTGCACGGTATGCGCACGTTCTTTGGCAAAGCGACGGAGTAGTATCATCGCCAAGGAAAGCACAAAGACCATCATCGCGACGGGTATGTTGGAACCAAATTCACCGGAGACCACACCGGCAGCAACCGCTAGGTCGGGAATGACTACGACAAATACGGAAATTAAACCCAGGCTTAGCAGTTTGGCGTCTGCGTCACCGCGCCGCACCCCCAAAACCGACGTCGCAACAAGGCTCAGCAGCAGCAATGCAGACATCAGATTCATGGGCTGCACCAGCATAATCAATAACGTCGGATTGATTTCCAGCACCCCAAGCGCGACGACCCCAAAAACCAGCAAAAGCAGGCGCATCCAGTGCAGAACCCGCAGGGGTCCTAAGTCGAGCACGAAGCCGATATAGGAACAGAGGGCGATATAGGACAGGGCCAAACTGAGTATCTGGCTGGCCAGTTGCGGAAATGGCCACGGAATCAAAGTCCGCAAAAGACCGGCAACCGACAGATTGTAGATAGCCATCCCGGCGCTGTGTATTGCAAAGTAAAGATAAGATTTTTCAGTGCGCCGCAAAATAAAAAGGATTCCGGCCAAGGTCGATAGCGATAGGAATAAAAGGGACATCAAACCTTGTACGCCGCTGCGACGTATAAGATCCAGCGCCACAGCGGCAGCTTCACCCAGTCGAGGCTTTTGCCCTAAGCCCATAACCGGGGCGCTGGAAGAAAGCCGCAGCGTCAGCGTCTTTCCAGCATAGTCCGTGCTCAGCGGAATGAGATACTCGTCGCGGGTACTGGCCAGACGGTCAATCGATGTGTACACGCCCGTCTGCGGCTGTACCGGTTCCCCATCGATAAACATTTGCACGCCGCTACTGAGCAGGCGCAAATAGAGCATCGGCAACTGCAATTTCGGTCCGGACAAGCGCGTGCGCAGCCAAAGAACTCGCTGGTCGCCACGCCCTTGGGGCATACCAATTCCGTGGCTTTGGCGCCAGCCACTATCGCTATGCCGCGGATCGGCGAAAATTGGCCGCAGATTCCTATCCCGTGGCGACTCTCCATAACGATACTCAAAGCTTCCCTGGTAATCCGCAACCGTCCACAGCCCGTGGTGCTCGCGCGGTTGCGCCGTGCAGCCCACGCACAGTAGAAATAGTAGCAGCCATCCTGTTCTGACAGAGGGGCCGTGGGTACGCGCCGATTCCAGCATCCCGGCGCCAGTATAGCCATTCTTGCCAATTTAGACGAGAGGCACGGCCTTGCCGATTCGTTCAAGCCGCCCATTGCCGGCCGCTCTGCAAATTTTGAGATCTTGAAGACCGTGCCTCGCTTCGCTAGGCTGCACCAAAGCATGGCTTTTCCGCAATTTCCTTCCCTGGTTGAACGCCTGCATGCGCACGCGACGCGCCCGGCCATCCGCGCAGCCGATGGCGTCTTTTCATATGCTGAGCTTCTAAATTCCTCTTCTGGCATCGCCAGTGCGCTACTTGGCGATGCCGACGATCTGGCCGAAGCCCCGGTCGCATTTCTGATTCCGCCTAGTTTCGCTTACGTCGCAGCGCTATTTGGTATTTTTCGCGCGGGCGGTATCGCTGTTCCCCTATGCCTCAGTCATCCGGCGCCAGAATTGGCGTACCTGCTTGACAATTGCGGTGCGCGCTATGTGATTACCCATCCGGAGTACGCTGCGCTGCTCGCTCCGCTGGCTAAGGCCCGTGGCTGCCGCATCCTATGTTGCCTCGCGGCCCAAACGCATCCCCAGGCCGCGCTACCGCGTATCGCAGCCACGCGTCCTGCCATGCTGATCTATACAAGCGGAACCACTGGAAAACCCAAAGGTGCGATCAGCACACACGCGATTCTTGCGGCGCAGACTGCCTCGATTGTCGAAGCCTGGGAGATAAGCGAGCGTGACCATATCTTGCACGTGCTGCCACTGCATCACCTGCACGGCATTCTAAACGCCCTTTTGTCGATCCTGTATGCGGGCGCCACCTGTGAACTGCTGCCGCAGTTTGATGCCCTGGAAGTTTGGCGCTGCTTGGTGCGCGTGCCGGGTATCACCCTGTTTATGGGCGTGCCGACGATATACAGCAAGCTTTTGGCAGCCTTTTTTACGGCTTCTTTGGCGGAACAAGCGCAATTTAGCGCCGCGGCAAAGCGCTTGCGCCTGATGATCTCCGGCTCGGCGGCCTTGCCCATGACGCTGCACGAGCGATTTCAAGCAATTAGTGGCCACATCCTTCTTGAACGCTATGGCATGACAGAGATTGGAATGGGGCTTGGCAATCCGCTGCACGGCGAACGCATCGCTGGCTCGGTGGGAATGCCCTTTCCACGCGTAGAGGCGCGGCTTGTGGACGAAAGCGCCAAGCTTTTGCCCGATGGTCAGGCCGGTGAGCTAGAGATTCGCGGTCCCAACGTATTTCAAGGTTACTGGAACAATCCTGAAGCCACCGCCGCGGTGTTTACACACGACGGTTGGTTTAAGACTGGTGACATTGCGGTACGCGAGCAAGGCCGTTATCGGCTTTTGGGGCGCAGCTCCGTGGATATCTTGAAGACGGGAGGGTTCAAGGTGTCGGCCCTAGAAATCGAAGAAACGCTGCGCGAGCATCCGGCCATCGCCGAAGTCTGCGTCATTGGAATTTCAGATGCAGAATGGGGACAACGCGTCGCCGCATTTGTCGAGCTGCAGCCAGGAAAAACTCTGGAGCTTGCCGAGCTACGCGCCTGGGGCAAGCTTCGGCTGGCGGCCTATAAAGTTCCCTCGATTCTGCAAGTGCTTACAAGCCTGCCGCGCAATGCCATGGGGAAGGTGCAAAAGTCTGAGATTCAGAAGCAATGGGAACGCCAGCACGCTAATCCAATTTCGGTATAATCAGTCAAACTAATTATTTTAGAGAAGCTCATGCATGGCCTAATCTTTCAGCAACTTCGCCGGTATGTCACTGAGCGCATGGGTGCCGAGGCCTGGCGCCCACTGCTACAGGCGGCAAAACTTGACGCCAATCGCCTTTATTTCGCCGTCGAAAGCTACCCCGATAGTGAAGCCCTGGCGCTCGTCGCCGCCGCTGCAGAGCGCGCTGGCGTCCCAGCCAGAACAATGCTTGAAGACATTGGGGAATTCATCACGCCAGAGCTCCTAGGTATGTACAGCTACCTGCTGGCTCCCGCCTGGCGCACCCTAGAGGTCATTGAGAATACGGAAGCCGTGATTCACCGCGTGGTCCGCATACGCGACAAAAAGGCCACGCCGCCTGAGCTTTTGTGCCACCGGGTCGGTCCGCATCAGCTCATGATTACTTACCATTCTCAACGTCGTATGTGCGGGCTGGCGCGCGGAATCGCCCGCGGAATCGCCCGCCATTACCACGAGCAAATTGCCATTCAGGAATCTCGCTGCATGCTGCAGGGCGATACTTCTTGCGAGCTATCGATTCGCCTGCTCCGCGCATAACAGACTGGTTCTACGGCAGCACAGGAAGTCGTCGGGGCTGCGCGACATCCACAGGCGAAGTGACAACAGGCGGCGAGATAATCGGGGTTTGACCGCGGCGCTTGATGCTGCGCCCGTTTTCTGACGTCGACGCGTCTAGAGACGGGGCGACAGAATTCACGTAGGGACGTAGAAATTCAAGTCGCTCGCGGCGTATTTTGTGCCGATCGTAGTCGCGAATCAAAGCCTCTGCCAAGGGCCTCGGAGCGCTGCCGCAAATCGTGGTCAAATAGCTGAAAAGAAGCTGGTAACGCCGCGTTAAAGCCAGCTCGTGGGTTTGCCGCGTCGTTTCATAGAGCCATGCGCTAAATGCCGAAAACGCCGCAAACGGCGTCGCCCGCGTCGAAAAAAGCATTTCCATGCCCAGTCGAAAACTGCCGCTATTGTAAAAAAGATCAAAATAGCGAGCAAAGCGCTTCAGGCGCTGCATCACGTCAAAAGGAATGCTTCCGGTTTGCAGAATCTCATAGGGCGGTTGCGGACTGTAGCGCAGGTCCGAAGATTCTGTATGACGAATAATCGGAGTGCCACGCAAGCGCTTTAGGAATCCGATCTGAATTTCCTCGGGCCCCATCGCCAAAAGCCGATCGAATCCAGCGGCAAAAGTCTCTACAGATTCTCCGGGCAGTCCGCACAAAAGGTCGGCGTGTACATGCACCCCGGTTTCTTCGCGCAGAAACTGCAAATTGCGTCCAATTCTCTCGATATTTTGCGGGCGCGAAATATTTTTGAGCACAATCGGCGTAAAGCTTTGAATTCCTAGCTCTAGCTGCACCGCACCAACCGGAAACTTGGCCAGCAAGGCGCGCAGCTCTTCCGGAAGCCGATCCGGAATCATCTCAAAATGCAGTTCAAATCCCGGACTGTAGTGCTGCCAGCAGAATTCCACAATTGCCATCGAAGTACGCAAATTCAAATTGAAGGTTCGATCGACAAATTTAAAAGAGCGCGCGCCGCGATTCACAAGCTGCGCCAAGGCCGCCAAAAATTTCTGCAGCGGAACTGCCCGCACACGTTCATCTAGCGAGGACAAACAGAATTCACACTGAAACGGACAACCGCGCGAAGCCTCTACATAGATCAGTCGTTCGCGCAGATCTTTGTCCGTATACTCGTCGTAGGGAAGCTGCAAGCTGGCAATGTCCGGCGGCGCCGCCTGTATTACTTTGGGCGGTACATTTTCAGACAAGAGCGCGGCAATCAGTTCGCGAAAAGCGATATCGCCTTCGCCAGCGATCAAATGATCGCATAGCTGGAAGATCTCGGTACCTTCATATTCATATGTGACTTCCGGGCCGCCGATGACGATGCGTATATCCGGACGCAGCGTTTTCAGAAGGCGAATGACGGCGGTGATTTCCGTAACGTTCCAGATATAGACGCCAAAGCCAATGATCGTGGGGTTTTCGGCCAGCAGTTGCTCGACAATCCACACCGGCGACTCAACGATGGTAAATTCACACAGCGTCGCCAGCGACCTATAGCTTTCAAGATTGGCCAAAAGGTAGCGCAGCCCAAAGCTTGCATGGCTGTAGCGGGCATTGAGCGTGGCAAGAACAATACGAGTCATCGACACCGAGCAGCCTAATCGCGAAGAGATCTTCGGTCAATCCCTCCACACCTGCGCAGCTTTTCAAAAAGTTCGCCGGCAGCGGAGTTTATAGACCTTGTGCTAGCAGATTTCGCATGGAAATTTGGCGCTAGGCACTTGGTAGGGAATCTATCTTTGGGAATATCGAACAAACGCCCATCACCATCAGATCGCTGGGCAGGTCTTTGGCCAGAAATGAACAAGACCTTGGCGATACGAAATTAATAGGTTGGTTCGAGGTCGGATGAAGGCGGACGGGGGTGGGATTCGGGAATCGCCAGCGTCAGAATCATTCCGCCGACCAGCAATCCACCAACGGCATACATGGGAGCATATAAGCCAACCGTCGATAGCACGCATACTTTGCCGGCATTTTCCGGAGCATTACACGACCTGCCACCCGGATTATAGGAATAGTCGGGGGCGAGCCGGTGATCAAGGCCAGTCATCACTGCAGCAACTAAAAGCGAACCAAAGCCAAGCACTCCAAAAGCGGCCGCAACTCCCCTGCGCGCACGCGATAGACCGCGGCGCGGACTCGGCGGAGCAGCCGTCGTGTTTTGCGCCTCTGCCGGTGGATAATAGACCGGCGGATACACTTGCTGCTCGGGCGTTGTCGGCATCCCGTTGGCGGGCGGAGTCGCGCTGATCTCTGGCAGCGGCGGCACGGCAAGCACTGGCGGTGATACCGGCTCTTGGGACGGGGCTTCGACAGGTAGCGGCGGTGGCGGTATTTGTTCAGGCACAGGCGCGGGCGGCACCGCCGAGGGCGCAGCCGCAGGATTTTGTGCATGGTAGCGATCTATCAAGTTGCCGGTGGTCGTAGCCAGCAGAATGCCCAGCTTGGTTTCATCGCAATCGATGCACAGATTTTCCATTTCCAAATTGGCAACACTGCTGCCACGACGTCGATGATCGTAAAGTCGAATCTGCACGCGCAGGGTATTATTGGGCCCCGTCGCCGAGACATCGCCACTTAAGATAAGCGCCGCATGGTGATCGGTCGCTAGCGCCTCCAAGCACTGGGGATGGCGACAGCGCCGTTCGGCGTCTTTTAAGTTGGCGCTATTTTGCAAATGCTCGCCACGCTCGGTCAGATATTCACCGAGTTGCAAAGTCGCCAGCCTGTCGATGGCCGTATGCCGCTGTATACCCAGAAATAAGATCGGCTCCGACGGAGCGGCAACCGCCACAGGAAAAGACAACAACGACAGCAGGCCCAAAACGCCGATGAACCATCGGCAACATCGCCGAGTTAAAACTTCTGCAGCAGCTAACATCCAGCGCCCAGCTTACCTGCTTTTTGCCCCCGGAGTCACAATGTTTTGGCACTTTGCTGCACGCAAAATACAGCGAACCGAGCTATAGATGGCGCGCGCGCATGCCTTTTACGGACCCTTTTGGCCAAGCCGGCGGCTTTTTGAGCGATGAGGATGTCTATTTGTTTAACGAAGGCCGCCACTTGCGCCTTTTCGAAAAGCTGGGCGCGCAGTTATGGAGCACCGGCAACCACAGTGGCTGCCATTTTGCGGTCTGGGCCCCCAATGCCGAGCGCGTCGCGGTCATCGGCGATTTTAACGATTGGAATCGCGATGCCCATCCCCTAACACCGCGGGGCAGCTCGGGAATCTGGGAGGGTTTGGTTCACGGTGCGCACCGCGGCCAACGCTATAAGTACAGCATCACCTCGCGGCAGCAGGCGTATCAGGTCGAAAAAGCCGATCCGCTGGCTTTTTATGCCGAACCCGCGCCGGCGACCGCGTCGATCATCTGGAACCTCGAGTACGACTGGCAGGACGATGACTGGATGCACAGCCGATCGCAGCACAACCGGCTGACGGCGCCCATGTGCATCTACGAGGTTCACCTCGGATCTTTTATGCGCCCCGAAATCGGCTCGGTGCGCTATCGCGATTTGGCGCCTCGGCTTGCGAACTACGCAAAGCAGATGGGATTCACCCATGTGCAGCTTTTGCCGATCATGGAGCATCCATTTTATGGCTCGTGGGGCTACCAAACGACCGGTTACTTCGCTCCGACCAGCCGCTACGGCACGCCGCAAGATTTGATGTTTTTCATCGATACCCTGCATCAGCAAGGCATCGGCGTGATCTTAGATTGGGTGCCTTCGCATTTTCCCAGCGACGAGCACGGCCTGGGATTTTTCGACGGCACGCATCTTTATGAGCATCAAGATCCCCGTCAGGGCTTTCATCCCGAGTGGAAAAGCCTGCTTTTTAACTACGCCCGCTGCGAAGTGCAAAGCTTTCTTCTTAGCAGTGCGCTCTTTTGGCTAGAGCGCTACCATGCCGACGGATTGCGCGTCGATGGAGTGGCGTCGATGCTCTATCTTGACTACAGCCGCCCGCCCGGACAGTGGGTCCCAAACATCCATGGCGGACGCGAAAATCTCGACGCCGTCCACTTTCTAAGCAGCTTGAACAAGGACATTTATCGCCGATATCCTCATGCTGAAGTGCAAACCATTGCCGAGGAATCCACCGCCTGGCCGCAAGTGACCCGCCAGACGGAAGGGGGGCTTGGATTTGGGCTCAAGTGGGACATGGGTTTTATGCACGACACCCTGAACTACCTGAGCCGTGACGCCGTGTATCGGCGCTATCACCACAGCGAGCTGACATTTCGCCTGATGTATGCATATAGCGAAAACTTCGTGCTGGCTTTGTCGCATGACGAAGTCGTCCACATGAAGGGTTCGCTGTATGCCAAGATGGCGGGCGACGATTGGCAGAAGCGAGCCAGCTTGCGTCTGCTTTTTGGATATATGTACACACAGCCCGGCAAAAAACTTTTGTTTATGGGCAGCGAATTTGGTCAATTGCGAGAATGGAATCACGACCTGCCCTTGGATTGGCAACTGTTAGAACCGACTAAAGACGGCCGCCATCTAGGCCACTTGGGACTGCAGCGCTTTGTCGCTGACCTGAACCGCATCTATCGGCAGCAACAAGCACTTTTCGCGCAAGATTTTCAGCCCGCCGGCTTTGTATGGCTACATCCCGACGATGCTGAAAACAGCGTTCTGGCTTATCTGCGCTGCGCCGACGATTCCGCCGACACCATCCTTGTCGTCTGTAATTTTACGCCGGTGCCGCGTTATGAATATCGCGTCGGAGTTCCGCAAGCCGGACTGTGGTGTGAAATTCTCAACAGCGATGCCGATTCCTACGGAGGCAGCGGCCTTGGTAACCTCGGCGGCGGCCGCGCTTTTTCCGAACCTTATCAAGGACAGCCCGCGTCGCTGTCTTTGCTGATTCCCGCCCTAGCCGTTGTGCTTTTCAAATTCGCGGCGGCATAGGGAACAACGTTGCAGCTTGGACGATTTCGCAGGAAAGTCATAAGGAGATCTCAACATGCGTAAGGGTTTGGCGGTCCTTTTTTGCGGCATGGTTTTGATGCTAGGGCGCAGCGGCTTTGCTGCTAGCGGTCCCACCGTGCTGTTTGATGCCGCACACGGACAACTTTTCGGCAACGCCGATTGGGTGCTCGATGCTGACGGCTGCGGCAACATTCCACGTTTTCCGACTCCGCCGCAAAGTGGCATTAGCGCCAGCACCGACGAGTCCTACTGGACCGGAGCTTACTCGGCCTTTGGTGTGGCCTTGGCCAAGGCCGGCTATCAATTGGAAAGCTTGCCGCCCGGTTCCCTTTTTACCTACGGCGATGCCGCAAACCCGCAAGATCTGACGCACTATAAAGTAGTGGTCATTCCCGAGCCCAATCTGCGGTTTAGTACCGATGAAAAAGCCGCATTGCAGAGCTTTGTACAAAACGGCGGCGGCTTGTACATGATCGCCGATCACTCTGGATCCGACCGCAACAATGATGGTTGGGATTCGCCGCCCATCTTCAACGATTTGATGATGGGCACAGCCTGGGGCTTGCATTTTCAGCAAGCGCGCGAAGCCAATAACCAGATTACCGATGATCCCAACGCCAATTACACCACGGATACCACTTCGCCCATCATCTATACGGGACCCTTTGGCGCGGCGCGATCGGGCATGGGGCTTAGTTTGCACGGCGCCACAACCTTGACCTTAGATCCAGGGCTCAATCCGACGGTCACGGGCCATGTTTGGATGACCAGCGGCACGGCCATGAGCTTTAGCAAAGTCACCGTCGCCACCGCTCTTTCTGGCAGTGGCCGTATCGGTGCCATCGTCGATTCCGGCCCCGACGAAGATGCCACGAACGGCTGCGGCGACAAAACCTACGATGACTTCACCCTGCCCGACCGCGACAACGCCACCATTACCCTGAACATCGTGGCCTGGCTGGCCAGCGATGATACAAAAGACACGGTCCCGCCCACCTCGCCCACAGGCCTTGTCGCAACTACCGTATCGAGCAGCCAAATCGATCTAAGCTTTGGCGCCGCGACCGACAACGTCGGTGTAGTCGGCTACAACATTTATATCAGCACCGACGGCACGACTTTTAGCGCGCTGGCCTCGACCCCGGATACCGACTACCAAAGCGCCGGTCTTATGCCCGAAACCACCTACTATTATCAGGTGACTGCGCTCGATCAAGCCGGCAATGAGTCCGTGCCCAGCGCCATCGCATCCGCCACCACATCGGGTTTTGGCAAAATCATCATTAATGAGATTTTGGCCAACGAGCCCGGCAAAAATCGCGCCGCCCAATTCGTCGAGCTGTGCAACGTCGGCGCCGGCCCGGTAGACCTGTCCGGATGGACTTTGCGCGATGCCGCGCGCGTCCGTCACACCTTCGCTCCAGGCACTCAGCTATTGCCCAACAAAGCCATTGTTGTATTTGGCGCTGCCTCGGCCATTCCACCGGCGCTCGACAATGCGGTAGCGGCGTCCACCGGCACCCTGGCCCTGGATGAGAATACCGATACCGTTACCATAGCCAGCCCCGAAGCCGTCGCGGACACATTCACCTATACGCGGCTTTTGACCTTGTTTGACGGAATCTCGATGAATCGCAGCCCCGATCGGCAACCGGGGGGCGACTTCGTGCTGCACAAACGCCTGTCCACGCTAATGTCTTCTCCGGGAAGACATGCCGATGGCACAGCGTTTTAGGAGATGGGGGACCACACATGGCAATGAAAAACCCAGTGGCGACAGTCTGCGGCAACGCCGACTGCCCAAACAATGAAAACGGCAAGGTCGTCCTTTGCTGTTCGGCCTGCGGCCAATGCGGTTACTGCACCACGCATTGGTTTTGCGATTCCACGCGCAGTGGCATTGATGGCCACGCAGTGACAGACGAACCATCTAAATAGCTTCTCGCTACAAACGCCGCCTTCCGCTCGACCGGAAGCCCTCCCCTGCCCTCTGCTCTTTTTCGAGGAAGATATTCCCTTGCGCAGACCGGCCCGCGGGGTCAGCTTACCACTATGATTCAGTCCGTCTCGATTCGTGAGCCAGCGGTTGCTGGCTCATTTTATCCGCGGCAGCAAGCTGCGCTGCGCGCAGAGGTGAACAAACTTCTGGAAAACGCCTCTGTTTCTGTGGAGACGCGCGCGCCCAAGGCGCTGATCGTGCCGCATGCTGGTTTTGTTTATTCGGGGCCCATCGCCGCCAATGCCTACGCGCAATTTCTGTCATCGCCCTTGGCTAAAGCCGCAAACATCGAACGAATCGTGCTGCTTGGCCCGGCCCACCGAGTTTATGTGCCCGGGGTCGCCGCCGCGGGAGCCGCTCGCTTTGAAACTCCGCTCGGCGGGCTTGATGTAGACCTGCAGTGGCTGGCGCGGGTGTCAGACCTCAAAATTAGCGCCCGCGCTCACGCTCCCGAGCACAGCCTGGAAGTCCAATTGCCGTTTCTACAGTCTGTCTTGCCGCATGCACGCATCGTTCCGCTTCTGGTAAGCGACGCCCCTTCTTCAGAGGTGGGCGATGTGCTGGAGCGTTTGTGGGGCGGTGACGAAACACGCATCGTCATCAGTTCCGATCTTTCGCACTACCTTCCCTATCAAACGGCGCGCGCCGTTGATGAACAAACCGTTCGCCGAATTCTGGCCCTTTCTGATCAGCTAAACAGCGAACAGGCCTGCGGGTGCGCTGCCATCAATGGGCTTTTGCATGTGGCCAAGCGCAAACGGCTGCGCCCGCGATTGCTCGATTGCCGTAACTCTGGCGACACTGCAGGCGGTCGCGACCAAGTGGTCGGCTATGCCGCCTTTGCATTTTACGAGGACCATGATGCAGGAACTTAATTCCAAACACGGCGCAATCCTCGTCAAGCTGGCACGCTCGGTAATTGGCGAGGCCCTCGGTGGTCCGCATACTTCCCTTCCCGCGAATTCCCCATTTGCCGACTGGCGCGCGACTTTTGTCACGATATACCGCGGCGACATTCTGCATGGCTGCATGGGCTCATTAGAAGCGCATCGCAGCCTGGCCCAAGATGTCACGGACAATGCAGTCGCCGCCGCGCTGCGCGATCCACGGGCGGTTCCCTTGGTGCTTGCCGATGTGGATGCGCTTGCTATCGAAATTTCGGTGCTGTCGCCCCTTGTGCGGCTAAGCTGCGCGGATGAAGCTGCGGCCATCGCCGCCCTGCTGCCCGATCGCGATGGAGTGGTTTTGCGCTATGGCCAAAAGCAAGCCACTTTTTTGCCGCAGGTATGGAAGACGCTGCCCAATCCGCACGATTTTCTACGCGAATTGCGTCAAAAAGCTCGAATGCCGCCAGATTTTTGGCACAAGGATTTGGAAATCTACTGCTATCGCGTCGAGAAGTTTGTCGATGCGCCCAGTGCAGCGTCGTAAAGAGGTGTCTTTATGAAAGACCAAGAGCCCCTGGAGAGTGCTCCTTATCCGGGTCGCTATTGGCACTTTGTCGAGGACGGCCGCATGAAGTGCGATTTGTGTCCGCGCGACTGTATGTTGCGCGATGGCCAGCGCGGCATGTGCTTTGTGCGGCAGCGGCAGGGCGACCAAATGGTCCTGACGACGTACGGACTTTCATCAGGTTTCTGCATCGATCCGGTTGAAAAAAAGCCGCTGCATCACTTTTATCCGGGCAGCAGCGTCCTGTCTTTTGGAACTGCCGGCTGCAATCTGGCTTGTAAATTCTGCCAGAATTGGGACATCTCGAAATCGCGCGAAATGGAGCGGCTTGCCAATCGCGCCAATCCCGAAGCCATTGCCACCGCCGCCGTGCGCGCCGGCTGCCGCAGCGTCGCATTTACCTATAACGATCCAGTCATTTTCGCCGAATACGCCATGGATGTGGCCGACGCCTGCCACGCGCAGGGCATAAAAGCCATTGCCGTGACCGCGGGCTATATGCACGATGCGGCGCGCCGCGAGTTTTACAGCAAGATGGATGCGGCCAACGTCGACCTGAAGGCTTTTACCGAGGATTTTTATTCTCAAATTACCGCAGCGCATTTACAGCCCGTGCTGGATACGCTGCGCTACCTGATCAAAGAAACGGACGTCTGGACCGAGATTACGACGCTGCTTATTCCCGAGCACAATGACTCGGATGATGAGCTCAAGCGGCTTAGCCACTTCGTTGCAGACACATTGGGTCCCGATGTACCGCTGCATTTTTCGGCATTTCATCCCGATTACCGCATGACTGACGTACCGGCTACTCCCTTAAAAACCTTGCAGCGCGCGCGCCGCATTGCCAAACAGGAAGGGCTGCATCACGTCTACACCGGCAATGTTTCCGATGTGGAAGGCGATACCACAAGCTGCGCGAGCTGCGGGGCCCCGCTTATCGTTCGCGATTGGTACAAAATTCTGCAATACCGGCTAAACGAAGCCGGAGGCTGCTGGCAATGCCAAGCGCCACTGGCTGGACGCTTCGCCGCTGCCGCTGAACACTTTGGCCGCCGCCGCATTCCACTCGTTGTTTGAGACTGCTAAGTCAGCCCGTTCCCAGGGGAAGTATTGATCTTGGGCCAAGAACCGAAGAAAGTAATGGTTCATGGGTAGGCCGCCCCCACTTCCTGTCAATCGCGTTCGCGCCGAATTAAGAGATCACCCCCGTTGGCACCTTCAAGAGGATCTCGACCGGCAGCCCCATGTGGCAGCGCTGCGTCGCGAATATCTTTTCCCAAGTTTTCGTCATGCCATCGATTTTATGTCCGATGTATCCGGAATCATCGATCGCATTGATCATCACCCGACCTGGTCCAATACCTATAACCGACTTAGCGTCGAGCTGCAGACATGGGACGGCGACCGCGGCGTTCGCAATACGGTCACCGATCTCGACATCGAATTGGCCAAGATCCTCGACGAGCGAGCGCCGCATTTTTTTGAAGCGACCCGGCCGGATGTGGGCACCGCCCCGCGCACGGCGATAAAGCCGACCCTAGGGCCTAGCTCATTGGAGGTCGCGATAAGTGGCCGGCACCCTACAAAAATTCGCACCGTCGCCTGGTCTCCCGATGGCAAGCAAATCGCCGCGGCGGCCGGCCATGAGATACGCTTGTGGACCGTAGACGGCATTCAGACGCAGCAGCTCACCCTGCAAGAAGAAGCCAACGAAAAGCCGCTGCGCGTACTTAGCTTGGCCTTTTCGCCCGATGGCAAGCGCTTGGCAGCAGGCACCTCAGAGGGACGCGTCGATGTCTTTGACCTATCGAAAAAACCGCCGCGCTGCGAGTCTATAGGCTGGCCGCAGGGAGTCTCGGTCCTGGCCTTGTGCTGGGCGCCAAACCAGCAGGCTCTCGTCGGCGTCGGCGAAGAAAATTACATACGCCTATGGTTTCAAAGTTCTGCGGAGGCATCCTGGCAGCTTTTGGCGCTGACCCGTCCGGATCGCGCCGCCGTCTCTTACCGCAGTGTGCTATGGTCCGTCGACGGGTCCATTTTGGCCGGGGCCAGCGATGGACGCATCGACCGTTTTGTCACAAGCCCGGAAGGCTTTAGCCCGCGGGCCACGTCCTGCTACGCGCCTTTTGAAGTACGTTACGGCCACAGCCACTGGGTCACCGGACTGGCCTGCAATTCCAGTGGCAGCCAAGTGCTTAGCATTGGCATCGATCGTACCCTGCGCATCTGGGATGCCAAAAAAGGAACGCTCGGCGGTACCGCCGGACTGCTCGGCATTCAGCGCGATCTGCCCGAGATACCGACTTCTGTGGGATACGCGAACAAAGAGCGCCTCATCGCCATTGGCAGCGCCTGGGGCACGATCAGTCTGTTTGATGCCGCAAAGGGAACCGGGCTTGGCTCTTTGCGTCTGGAAGGGAAATTTGCGCCGAGTGACGTCGGAATCGCCGTATCCCCATGCGAGGCGCGCGCCGCCCTGCCCGGTCCCGAGCAAGACCGAGTCTGGTTTATTCCGCTGGCCGCGCCGCCAAAAAGCGAAACCGAGCGGCGCCCGAGCCGAGTCTTTGTCAGCTACGTCAAAGCCGATGCGGAATTTCGCGATGCCTTTCTCAAAGCCGTCGTGATGCTCAAGCGCGAAAAGCGAATCTCCGTCTTTACCGATGCCGAAGTGATTCCCGGCGAAGAATTCGCAGCGCGCATCCGTCACGAAATGTCACAGGCCGACATCTTTGTACTGCTCGTCAGTGCCGACTTTCTGGCTTCTGAGTCCATCTGGGATGTAGAGCTGGCGACGGCCCTTAAGCGCCATGAACTCGGCACGGCCCGCGTACTGCCGATTTTGCTGCGACCGACTCCGTTTATCGGCGAGTCTACTTTGAACAAGCTGCAATGGCTGCCAACCGGACGAGAGCCCGTGACAACCTGGGAAAGTCAAGATGCCGCCTGGGTCAACATTGCCGAGGGACTACGTTCGGCACTAGATATCATGGCGTTTGATGCTCCAAAGGACAAAGATTGACCTCGTGCGAAAGCCAAACGGAACGAGGAAATCTGAAAGCGAAAGGTCCGAGCCTACCACTAGGGTCTGCATATTTGCTGTAGAGCAAGCCACGGCGTACGCCAAGTATGATCAGTTAATTGTCGAAGCGCCGCTCGAGATACGTGTCCGCAGCACCGATGAGGATGACGCACCACGTACCCTGTCTTTGACCATGCGTACGCCCGAACAGACTGCTTTTGACAAGACGTCAGAAGAAGATGGCGATTTGGCCCTTGGATTTTTATACACAGAGGGACTGTTACGGACGTTTTCCGAAGTCGTAGCAATTCAGTCAACCGCCCCCAATGTGGTGGACATCGTGCTGCAAAAGCAAACGCTAGACCATCCACGCTGGCGCCATGTCGAGCGGCGTTTTTTTATGACCAGCGCCTGCGGTCTGTGCGGACGAACAAGCAGCGCCGATCTAAGCGAATGGATCGCCGCGCCAAGTACCCCGCTGGCTCCGGTGCAGCCCCTGCAAGCGGATTCCGCTTGTGCAGGGTCGGCACGCCCGCGCCTAGATCCGCACATTGTGCACCGCCTGCCGACGCTTTTGCGAGAAGCGCAAACGGCATTTGGCAGCACCGGGGGCGTGCATGCCGCCGGCCTGTTTGATCAAAATGGCCGCTTGCTGCTAGTGCGTGAAGATGTAGGCCGCCACAACGCCGTGGACAAACTTCTTGGCGCATGCTTGCGCACCGCCGAGGCACAAGCCTTGTCTTTGCAAAACCATATACTTGTAGTCAGCGGCCGCGCCAGCTTCGAACTGGTGCAAAAGGCGCGCATGGCCGGCATTGCGATTTTTGTTGCCGTCGGGGCACCATCGAGCCTCGCCGTGGATCTGTGCCGCCAAATCGGAATGACCCTTATCGGATTTGTACGCCAGGGCCGCTATAACGTCTACTCGGCACACGAGCGCCTCGATCTAAAACCGCGTTCCTAACGCGTCATACATACAAAATGTAGTTTGGGGCATTTTTCTCGCCAGCCGATTTCCGGCCTATCGGCAAATCGCGGTTTGTGCTACGATGGGCAGGCCATCTTATGCGCTGGTATTTTGCTAGTATCCTATGGATCAGCGCACTCGCTTTGTGGGGAGTACCAGGGACCGTTTCGGCCAAAAAGGCCAGTCGCTTGTACAAAAAGCGGGCGCGCTTTACAGCGGTACATCCTTCTCTTCAAAAAGCCACGCCCAGGCCGCCGGCAACTAACCCGGATTTGCTTTCGAAAAGCGACGAACCGATTCCGGCTGGTGAACAAGCGGTGTACTGGGCGCGCCCCCTGCGGCTGCGGCCTGGCCTAAAGATTCGCAGCACCGCCCAAAGCAGCGCGACATCCCTGGGCGAGGTACGCGGCGACACCGAAATCGCAGTCAGCGACCGGCTTTATCCTCGCACCGCCGGAGATCAGTGTTCGCAGTGGCTGAAGGCCATTCCCGAAGGCTATTTGTGCCGAAACGAAGTGGAATTGCGCCCGGGGTATTTGTCCGATCCACCGAATTCGGAACGGCCCCCCTCGTGGCAGCGTTTTCGCTATGGCGTGGTGAAGGTCGCCAGCGCTACGTTACAATACGCGACCGGGCAGCCAGCCAGCGAGGCCGGCTACCTGCGCGGGCCTCTACACCGCGGAGACGGAATCACAGTCGTGCGTGAGCTTTCCGATCGCGTGCAAGTCTACGGCAAGCAGTGGCTGCGCAAAATGGATGTGGCGCTGACCACTCCACCGGCCCTGGCACCAATTGCTTTACAGAAAATAGCGCCGGCGCAGCGTTTTATGGTGGCTTGGGCGGTTCCGCCGCCTGGTGAATCCCAAGTCGCCGTGCATGTAGCCGGTCAGCCCGAAGCCCCACCGCTGTGGCTTCCCCGTTATAGTCAGCTTTATTTTACCGACGGCAAAGCCAGTCCAGGACGCATTCTTGTCTACCTAAGCGAGGGGGCGCGCGCCGCGCTTGGCACCCGTCCGGATGCGGCCACGCCGGAAGCGACCGCCGCCACTCGCAAAGGAGCCGCTTTGGAAATCGACGCCCGATCGCTGCGCCGCATTACGCCGACCGCGCCCCCCATCGATCTGAAGCCGGAAGAGCGCTGGATCGACATCTCGCTGTCCGAACAAGTTGCGATCGCCTACTTGGGGCCAAATCCGCTGTTTGCGGCTCTGGTATCCACCGGCCAGGGCACAACCCCTCCGGGTTCGTTTGCGATTTATCGAAAGTACGTCACGCAAACCATGGCCAACATGCGCGGCGCTGCTGCACAATACGATTTTCGTGAGGTACCGTTTGCGCAGTTTTTCAACGGCCGCATTGGTCTACATGCCGTACTTTGGCACGATTTGCTCGGCCACCCGGTCAGCCACGGTTGCGTCAACATGAGCCCGGCCGCCGCCGAGCAGTTTTTCGCGTTCACGCAGCCCGACATGCCTTCGGGCTGGCATACGATTAACAGCGGCAATGCCCAAACCTCACCGTTTCGCGGCACCCGCGTCGTCGTGCGGCGTTAGCGCTATGTCACCGTCTCCATCGAGCTCTTATCTGCACCCCGATGTCGAATGCCGGCGCAGTACCATCGCCGATTGCGGACTTATCGCTCGAGCCCGCATCGGCTGCGGAACATTGATCATCGACTATTCCGGTGGCGCCGGTGTTTTTTTACGCGGCGATGCGCTGGCCCAAATCGAACAAACCGTCGGAGATTACGACGTGCAAGTCGATGACGATTTGTTTTTTGTGCCAAATCGCCTCGAACAAATCGAAGCCGCGGATTTTGTAAATCACTCCTGCGAGCCGACCTGCGGTTTTCGCGGCAGTCTGCAGCTAGTGGCCCTGCGCGACATAAACCCCGGCGAGGAAATCACTTTCGACTACGCAATGTCGGAATCCGCAGACTATTTTCTGGACTGTACTTGCGGAACCGCAAGCTGCCGCAAAAAGATAAGCGGACAGGATTGGCAGCGCCCCGAATTGCAAGTTCGCTACCGCGGCTATTTCAGTCCTTATTTGGAACGAAAAATCGCCGCCCTCTCCTCTGCTCACCGCCTGATCGATTTTCAATCAATGAGCGTCATCAGGTCGGGCTGACCACGACGCGAACTGACCAGCCGGCCGCTGCGGCTGCACATCGCCAGCCCGATGGCTACGACATATCCCACACTGGCAGTGGTCAATATGCTTTGGCTGGGCAGCCGATTGCCAATGACGCTGATGATGAGCGCAGCGATGATCTGAGGCAGATTCTCGGCAAATTCAAAAAGGGCGAAAGTTCGTCCCATGAGTTCCTTTTTGGCGAACTGGTGAATGTAACTTGTCTGACAGGGGACGATGGCAAATTCATTAAGCCCCCACCCCAGCACCAGGGCCAAGCTTAGACCGGCGTGTTCGACCCGCGAAAAGACCATCATGAAGACTGCGTCGACCAGCGCGAGCCATAAAACAGCGCGCCCAAGGCCCAGCCGGCGGCCAAGGAGGTAGCCCAAAAACGGGCCCAAAAGCCCGCCGATGCCAAAGGCCACCAGCATATATGAATAAAGTTTGTCGTCGCCGTGCAGAACTTCATCGATAAACGGCCGAAACAGCGGTGCCGACAGCCCTGTGGCCATGCCACCAATCAGGCAAATCAGCAGCAAAATCCGCAGATCGGGCGCCTTGCGGAGGTAGCGCAGTCCGGCCCCCAGATCGGCCCAAAAACCATCGGATGCGTCCTCTTTAGCAGCCTCATGGGACAGAGGCGCGGAAATGTGCAGCCCCATAAGCAGCAGCGCCGACAATAAATAGCTTGCGGCATCTACGGCCATCACCGCCGTCAAAGTGTGCGTATATGAATAGATAAGGGCGCCAAGCGCCGGGCCAAGCACATGCACGACGCTGCGCACGCCACTGACCATGGAATTGGCCAATTCAATGCGCTCTGGCGGTACGATATCGGGCAGCATCGACTGCCGCGAGGGGCTAAACAGCGCGGTCGATGCCGACACCAGCCACTGCAAAGCGATAAGAACCAAAGGGCGGCTCGTAGTAATCATCAGCAAAATCAGCGGAATGCGCACGAGATCGTTGCCGACCATGATCCATTTGCGATTGTGACGCTCGGCCAAAACGCCGCCTATCGGCGTAATCAGCACGATGGGCAAAATCTCGGCCATGGCCATAAGGCCCACATACGAAGTGTTTTGCCCCGACAGCTTGTAAACGTGCAAAAACAGCGCCGTCTGCGAGATGAACGTTCCCACATCCGAAAGCAGCCCCGCGATAAACACGAGGTAAAATGCGGAACTTAGCTGCGGCGGCCTAGCAGAGGGGGGCGGCACAGAGGAATTTTTCATGGCAGGCTGCTCGCCATCTTAACGTTTCCCGCCCGCCGCGCGCATGCTCATTCAAGGCCCTGGGTCTACCGTAGTGTCAAGGCATCCGTTTTCGTCTTACTCGCACAAGAGCGGTAACTTCCGGCGTCGCTTATCTGGTAAAATACTCTGCTCTTTTCAGGTAGACAGCGTCTGCCATAGCTCGACGATACGCGCCCGCCCCAGCGCTTTGCCAAGCCCGGGGCTTGCCAACCTTCACCAAACCAGGCAGGTGGGATATGACCTACGATTTCGCCGTTGTCGGCGCCAATGGGATACAGGGCAAGATCGTTGCCCGTGATCTGCTCGAAAGTGGTTACGCAGTGCTGCTTTGCGCCCTTGATGATTTCGGCCTTGAGAAGACACGTCGGCACCCCAAAGCGGGCTTTGCCATTTCTGATATTCGTGACGGAAAGCGGCTGCGCCAGACCATTTTGGAATCGCAGGCGAAAGTGCTAGTCAATTGCGCGCTTGATGATTTCAACCTCGAGCTGATGCAAATCGCGCTCGATCTGGGTCTGCATTATTTGGACTTGGGATCTGATGTGACCATGTATCGCGAGCAGCAAAAGCTACACGCCGACTTTGTCAAAAAGGATCGCCTAGCCATCTCGGGACTCGGCTCGACCCCGGGAATTTCCAACGTCATGCTGCGCTATGTGGCGCCGCAATTTGACAGCATCGAGACGGTGCACCTCGGATTTTCCTGGAACTCCAATTTGCCTGCCTTTGTACCGCCTTTTTCCATCGATGCCATCGCTTATGAGTTTAGCGAGCCGGCAACCATCTTTCGCAACGGACGCTTCGTCGATGTCTCGCCGGAAGAACCAACTGGCATTCACTACGATTATCTATCCATTGGCCGCCAGACCACCTGCTACACCAAGCACATTGAACACCATACCTTCGTCGATTTTCTCAAAGACAAAGGCATTCAAAACGTCGTCGTATACTCAAGCTTTCCCGAGCACTCTTACAAAACCATTCGCCAGCTTTTAGAACTGGGATTTCTCAGCAAAGATCCGGTAGTCGTCGACGGTGTCAAGATTCGTCCGCTCGACTATACAATTGAAATGTTGCGCCGCCTGCCGGTGCCTAGCGGCTATACCGAGAAAGAAAACATCTGGGTCAAAGTGTACGGCCACAAAGACGGCGTGCCGCTCGTCGCCGAGCTTGACTGCCTGGCCGAAACGCAGCCCGGCTGGGAAGAAGCCACTTGCAATATCGATACCGGCTTCCCGGCTTCTATCGTCGCTCAGATGATTCTAAATGGCATCATTTCCGAGCGCGGCTTCTTCTCTCCGGAATGCGTCGTTCCCCCTGCGCCCTTTTTCGCCGAATTGGCCAAACGCCAGATCTTTGTTCACTACCAGGGAAAACGGCTGATCGCGCCTGACGCCGGCTCCTAAGCAAACTTCACGCCGTCAAAGCACGGCGAGCCTGCCCTTTGATTCTAAGAAAGCACGCAATTCCGTTCGCGAACGCAGAAATCCGCGCGGACCAAGCGCGCTACTTGCGCGGCGAAACAGCCGATCGGCAGAGCAGTCGCGCAGCAGATTGACAAGGGCGCTTGAGCTTGGCTGCGAATTTGGCACAACCAGCAAGGCGCCCAAGCTTACGGTGGCGAGCACGGCTTCGATGGCCTCGGCCGGACGCAGCCGGCCCTGCCCCGAAGAAGTCTTCGCGCCGGCCAATAGGACGTTCGCCAAGTACCAAAGTTCGTCCACGCGCCGCGCAAAAATATCGGCGGCACTGGCTTCTAGTAGCTGTAGCGCCGCGATGATGGGCATTTGGTCCGCGCTCCCGGCCGTGGACGGGAATACCGGTTCCGCTTCGCAAAGCTTAGTGACCGCGCCAAGCAGCGCGACAACATTTCCATTTCCGGTATTTGTCGGCGGCATTTTCGCGGTCATCTGCCGACGCGGCGCCAGCTCGCGAAAATAAGCGCGGGTGATTGGATCTTGCTCGACGCTGGCCACGTCCGTTTCCAAAGGTTTTTGCGCCAACGTCAGAAAACTGCGGGCGGCGCGGGGCTCTACGTAGCCCAGGGCACTGCGCCGCGCTTCGCGTTCTGCCTCGACGTCTTCTGCCAGGGAATCCGTCAAAGAAAGGTGGGTCGCAAGCTCGTCCAAGTCTTTCAGAAGCGCGTGCGAAAGCTCGGCGCAGCGGTCCAAAATGCGTTCCAAAAATGGGCGGTGATCGCGATCGAGCGCCAGAATCAGGCTGAGCACTGCGTCAAAACCCTCAGGCTGACGCGCGATAAGAAGGTAGCCGTCGATTTCTTCGCACAAAGCACTTTCCAATGCCTTGTCAGCGGCGACCGCGTCATCGCCTCCTTCTTCCATACGCGCGCGAAGCGCGTCTTCCTCTAGCACCAAAACGGCGCAAGACAAGGCAAAAACCGCAAAGTCTTCGGATAGCTCGACAAAGCGTGCGGCGGCCGCGGACTCGCCGGCTTCTAAAAGAACCTCCAGCCAGACGGCAAAACGGGCGCTGTCGAAAGTTTCGCGCTGTCCCGGCGCGGAGTTTTGAAACAGATCCTCGTCAAAGGCCGTGACCAATTGCTCGGTGCTGGCAAGCGCCAAGATCTCGCCGGCATCCTCTACGCCAATGTGACGCACAAGCGCCGCAAAAGACACTGGCGGCAGCGCAGCAAGCGCTGGCAAAAGCTCCGGCGTGGCAATAAGTCGCGCCAGAAGCTGGCTGGATGCGGCGGAATGCGAGACAAGAGCACTCATGGCAATCCTTTCAGCCAGTAGGCGTGGCGGCGGTGAAAAACGCGCGCAAACCGGCCAGGTGATAGGTGCTTAGCCAAAAAACGGCGTCGCGCAGTGAGCGCTGGCTGTGCTCCTGCGCCAAAATGGCCCCCAGCATGCCGAGAAATCCGCGGTAGATACGAAAAAGAGCGCGACGGTTTGCGGCCGTAAAGCACGCCGTCGGATAGGCCCGCTGGCCATAGGCCAAAGCGAGCTTGCTAAGGCCCGAAGTCAGATTTTCCACAAACGACGCGTAGGCAGTGCCTTGGGCGTTTTGCAGCAGAAACAAGAGTTCGTAGCGGTGCATCGTCGCGAATTCCAGTAGCTCGGCGGAAGCGCGATGATACGGATGGGCTTTATCTAGCGCGCCGACATCGCGGCTAGCGCCCAAAGCCTCGATACGGCGGCGCAACAGCTTTTTGGCGGTGATCACGAGCTCGGGGGTCACGGTGGCCGCAAAAAGCTCTTCCTTATTCGCAAAGTACTTGTAGACGTTGCCGATCGATGTACAGGCCTTTTGCGCAACCGATGCCAGCGTGGTTCCAGCGTAGCCGGCTTGCGCAAGCTCTACCGCGGCAGCGCGCAGGATGGCTTTTCGTACATGGGATTTTTGAGTCTGGGACATTGCACCTCTATAGTTTCTAAGGTACTGAAGCGTTTCTCTTTCTAAATTCTGAGTTCCGTAAAAGAGAATTACAAATTCTCTTTTACATTGCTTTCAGAAGTTGTCAATGGTGCACCGACATGATGCTAAATTCCGTCGGCAAATGACAATCTTCCCAACCGGCACCACAGGCCGGAAATCGTAACGGGAAAGCGCTACGAGCTGACAAAGCAGGCGCAGCGGCGCAGAAAGACGATCTTGCGGGGAAAGAGCTCGGAATAGCCATTTGCGATGTATCATATAAAAATGAAGACATATCCAAATTCACAGACAGGTATCTACCGTAAGTCCTTGATTCGGACCTGCTTTTTGGGATTTTGCCTGATTGCGGCAGGGCTTGACTGTAATAACAGTCAGATAGGCGGCAATGGCAACAACGGCAACAACGGCAACAACGATGGCGGCAACGGCAGCGGCAGCGATGGCGGAACTGGCGGCGACGGCGGGCAGCACAACTATGGCGACGGCGGGCTTGCGGCCTACTGTGCAGGCAGCGGCCCTCCGATTTCGGTCAGCGATTCCAGCGGCGGCGCCAGCCGATGTACCGGCGACATCGCTGCGACGGCTTTTCGCTATGCGCTGTGCGTGTGCAATGCGTTTTCGGCCAGCCAGCCAATTCGCACCGATGCATTTGACAGCAGTGACGCTGGCGCCATGACTTTTGGCACCGGCGGATCTGTGGGGGTCAACACCAACATCAACTTTGGCACAATGTCGGTCGGCGGGACTTTGCAAGTTCAAGGATCTGTCGTCGCCAATCAAGGCTTTTCGACGGGCGCGGATTTGCTGACGGCTGGCGGGCTAAACGCCAATGCCGCGGTGACCGTAGGCGGCAATGCCAACATTGGCGACAACATCACCATCAACGGGACGTTTACGGGCGAAGGGAAGCTGACCTATCCGGCCGGAAAAACGCTGACCACGCAAAATACGAGCTTTAAGCAAGGCGTTGCGACCGGGCCGGTCAACGTTGGCGCCCCCTGCGACTGCAACTCGACCCAGCTTTTCAACGTCCCCGGGTACGTCGACGCGCGCAAAACCGACAATGACAACGCCGCGGGCAACATAAGCGCCGGACAGCTTGTCAATTACAACGGCGACCAGTCGCTGACCTTTGACTGCGGGCGTTTTTATCTGGATCGCATCGGCGGCAACGGCAAAGTGACCTTCCAAGTAAACGGCCGAACAGCGCTTTTTGTCGGTGGCGACGTCAACCTGAATGGCGGCTTCACCGTCAACCTTGGCCCGCAGGGCGAGCTTGATTTGTTCATCAAAGGCAGCCTGGTCAGCTCTTCCTCCATTGCTCTTGGAAATCCGTCGCAGCCGGCCAAAGTTCGGCTTTACATGGGCAGCGATATCAATTTGTCTGGGGCCAGCACGATCATCGGAGGCAATCTCTACGCGCCCAAGTCGGGGCTGACTTCGTCGGGATCGCTAACCGTCTACGGAGCAATTTTCGTTTCCTCGTTTAATCCAAGCGCCGCGGTCAATATTCATCACGATATCGCCATCATCAAAGCTGCCGATAGCTGCCACATGCCTACCGGCGGCGGCGGCACTCCAGCATGCGCAAGCTGCCAGGACTGCGGCAGTCAGGCCTGCAAAGCCGGACACTGCGCCCCATGCACCAGCAATGCCGATTGCTGCGCTCCACTGACCTGCAACAGCAAAGGCTACTGCTACTACATCATCGGCTAATTTCCGCGCGCGACTTCTCGGGAAAGCCCCAAAGGCGACCGAGGCGGTACTGTTAGGCACTCTTCGTTAGATGTATCGTTGGCAAATGCCGACGACGGTTCCAGACCAAAACGAAAGTCTCGAGTCCATAGCGGCGCGCGGCGCGCTTGTGCGCCACCTGCTACGCGACGAGCAGATTCAAGATCGCGAAATGCTGGAGGCGATTGCCAAAGATCAGCACGTTTCCTCGGTCGAAGTGCTGCCGAATCTGGCCCGCGACGCGCAGAAGCGCTTGGCGCGACTCGGCTATCACAATGTCGAGGTGCACAACGACGATGGCTATCGCGGCTGGCCGGCGGGCGCGCCCTATGATCGCATCATCGTGACCGCGGCACCGCCCGAGCTACCGGCGGCGCTCGTTGAGCAGCTCGTCGCGGACGGAATCCTCGTCGCGCCCGTTGGACCAGCGCTGCCTATCGACGTTGCCGAGCAGCGGCTTTTGCGCTGGCAAAAGCAGGGCAAGGATCTGTTGCGCGAAGATCTCGGCGCGGTACGGTTTGTGCCCATGGTTTCGGGCCGCTAAAAAAGCCGCTGGCCAGCCAAAAATGACAAAAGCGGAGACGCGAACATGCACGACGAATTCGAACGCAGCGGGGCTCGAACCAAACATGCGGTGGTGATTGCGGGAGGAGGTCCGACGGGCCTGATGTTGGCGGGCGAATTGGCCCTTTTACGCGTCGACGTCGCCATTGTCGAGCGGAGCGAAAACCAAGAGCTCGAAAGCGCACGCGCCGGCGGCTTGCACGCACGCACGATCGAAGTGCTCGATCAGCGGGGCATCGCCGAGCGGTTCCTTTCACAAGGGCAGAAGCTTCAGCTTGCAGCCTTTGCGCGAAACCCGCTGGACATTAGTGACTTCCCGACTCGCCACAACTACGGGCTTGCACTCTGGCAGAACCACATCGAGCGCATCTTGGCCGACTGGGTCGCTGAGCTTTCGGTGCCGATCTATCGCGGACTTTTGGTGACGGGTTTTGCGCAGGACGACACCGGAGTCGACGTCGAGCTTTCAGACGGCCGATCTTTGCGAGCGCAGTATCTGATCGGATGCGACGGAGGTCGCAGCCTTGTCCGCAAAAAAGCAGGCATCGACTTTTCGGGATGGGATCCGTCTACGAGCTACTTGATCGCCGAGGTCGAGATGACCAAGGAGCCGGCGTGGGGCCTGCGCCGTGGCGAGCATGGCATTCAGGCGATAGGCAAACACGAAGATGGGAAGCGCGTGCAGCTCGTGCTGGAAGAACCGCACGTCGGGCAAGGCTCTAACCCATCCCTCGACGAGCTTCGCGAGGCGCTCATCGCCGCTTACGGGACAGATTACGGTCTGCATAGCGCCACGTGGATCTCTAGGTTTAGCGATATGGCGCGGCAGGCGGCTTCTTACCGCGACAGACGCGTGCTCTTGGCCGGTGATGCAGCGCACGTGCATTCCCCTATAGGTGGACAGGGACTCAACACCGGAGTTCAGGATGCAGTGAATTTGGGATGGAAGCTCGCCCAGGTGGTCCATGGGACCTCGCCCGAGAGCCTCCTTGATACCTACCATGCCGAGCGGCACCCGGTAGCTGCCCGTGTGCTTCGCATCAATATGGCGCAAACCGCGCTTGACCGCAGCAACGAGCGGACCGCGGCCTTGCGTGAAACGATGTCCGAGCTTTTGCAAATGGCCGAGCCGCGCAAACGATACGCCGCGATGATGTCAGGCCTAGACATTCACTACGACCTTGGGACGGGACACCCGCTGCTCGGACGCCGCATGCCCGATCTTGACTTGATCACAGTCAGCGGTGAAAAGCGCTTGTACACCCTGCTGCACGATGCTCGACCTTTGCTCCTAAACCTTGGTGCGCCCGACGCTATTGACATCAAGCCCTGGGCGAATCGAGTTCGGCGGGTCGATGCGCGATACGCTGGTGGGTGGGAGCTACCGGTGCTTGGCGCGGTTTCTGCGCCCACCGCCGTCTTAATTCGGCCCGACGGACATGTCGCGTGGGTCCAAGAAGGCACGGGCCAGGGCCTGGGGGAGGCGCTTACCACCTGGTTCGGACCACCCAGCGCGCCGTAGCGTACGCCCCTCGCCGCTTCTTGAATCCTGTGCGAAACAAATGCTGAAAGGCAACTTGCATGATGTATCTCGTACTTAAGACCTGGCGACTGCCTGCTATCTTGCTTGCGGCAGCGCTTTTCTTCATCTGCGGAATCCTGCCGCGGGCCACGGAGATGCGCTTAAACCGCGTCGACGCGAAGCGCGCCATCAGCGTAGGCGACAAGGCCGCTTTTCTGCATGAACGGTTGCTCATTGCGGACATGCACACCGATTCGCTGCTTTTTCATCGCGATCTTGGCGACTTCGCGCGTCGAGGGCACCTGGACTTCCCTCGCATGCGCCAAGGCCGCGTCGCCATTCAAGTTTTTTCTGTCGTTAGTAAGACGCCGCACGGCTTGAACTATGATCGGAACGATGCGAATTCCGACGACATTAGATTGCTCGCCATCGCTGGTCTATGGCCACCGCGCACCTGGAGCAGTCTGCGCGAGCGGGCGCTGCATCAGGCTTTTCGGCTCGCAGCGTACGCAGCAGACTCGAAAAACGAGTTTGTGCAAATACGCAGCAAGGGGGATCTTGAGGATTTCCTGCATCGGCGCCAAACCGAGCCGCGGCTCATCGCCGGAATGCTCAGTGCCGAGGGTGCACATCCGCTAGAGGGAAAGCTCGAAAACATAAATGCCATGTACGACGCGGGCTATCGCATGATCGGCCTTGTCCATTTCTTCGACAACGAGCTTGGCGGCTCGGCGCACGGAGTACACAAGGGCGGTTTGACCCCGTTTGGTCGCGATGTCGTGCACGCTATGGAAAACCGCAGCATCATCGTCGATCTAGCCCACGCCTCGCCCGAGCTTTTTGCCGACGTCCTAGCTATGGCCGCGCGTCCTGTCGTCGTCAGTCATACGGGGGTCAAGGGCACCTGTGACAACGTACGCAATTTGAGCGATAAAGAGCTGCGCGCAGTCGCCAAAAACGGCGGTCTTATCGGCATCGGCTTTTGGGAAACTGCGGTATGTGACAAAAGTCCGCGCGCCATAGCCCGCGCGATTCACTATGCGGCTAAGCTCGCTGGCAGCACGCACGTTTCTCTCGGCTCGGATTGGGATGGCGCAACCACTGTCCCATTTGATGCGGCGCATATCGTGCAGCTCGTTCAGGCGCTATTGGATGAGGGCTTGTCCGAAGGCGATATTGCAGCGGTCATGGGAGAAAATTTGCAGGCATTCCTGCGCGCCAACTTGCCAGAAAAATGACATCCGCCCTCAGCCGGGAAATGCCTGGAGTATCAAGTCCGTTTCCTGGATCCATAAGCTATCTCGCCCGTGCTTGGGCCTGCTCGCTACGGTTTGTTCGCTTGCTCTTAATCATGAGATTTCGTTTGACAAGGTAGGGGGTTGTAGAGGTAGGTCGCTTTTTGACGCACATGCGCCGACAGATCAACACAAACGCCGCGATAAACTTGTCGCAAAGCAGAGTCTTGGAATTAAAGAGCTTATGAGATATTACGCACTGCGTTATTGATTTGTGTATTTTGCACAAAAATAAAATTCATGAGTCCATATATTATTTCCCTTGCGCCTTCGAAACTGATTCTCTACTATCAATTTTGTAGCTTTGGTTCATGTCTGGAGGAGACAAGAACTGACGGGATAGGCACCTATTATCGAGAGGACACGTTCTGCATAATCGCTTTGATGTGCATCAATGATTGGCTTCTCATATTGCGGCCCAGCAGGGTCCGTCTGTGCCTTGTAAAGCTTATCGACCGATACAAATCCGGTCGCCGATTCGGTTAGCCCTTTAAACATCTCCTCTGGATTGGCACTGGGCAGTCTTATGTTGTTACATAAGACAACTGCGATTGCGCTAAGTTCTAGCGAGGTTGCGAGATATGTAGCCGTTTCTGCGCAGCGGTCTTCATGTCGGAGGTAGCGGCCAGCTTATATAGGGACCGCCCGCGGCCTCTAGACGCATGCGGAGAAGTTCGAGTTCTTTAGCGTACTGATGTGTTCACTGCAAGGGCCGATTCCAAATCTACGTACCTGTGGCGCGGGCGGCGCCAAAGGTACGGTGTCGTGATACGTAGCGGTTGCGGGATGTTCTGCTGATAGGTGCCAAACCGCCGCGTGGGCATCCGCCTATAGCTTGGTCAGCTTGGATTACACCACATCAGGAGCTGTTTTTATGCCTGATGCGCTGTGAAAGCCTAAGCCGGCGCGAAATGACGTCCCATCGGAATTGATCTGTTCGATGGCTGGATACGTAAATCCTATTGCTGCCATCTGCGAACCGATCCATCTGATGCCTGAATGATTGGATTCCTTTGTCTTGGGGCCAACGCAGATGCGGCCATCGCAAAGGTCCTAAGGTACAGGATGCGAGCAACCATCGTGAATGATCAAGGAGTATGGAGCATGAGAACACGACAGATGCTGCTTGGAATGGCCTTTCTTCCGCTCTTGGCTTGTGAGCCTGCGGAAATTGAAATGGATGAGACAAACCAGGCAGAATCGCCGCTGACGATTACCGATTCGACCTACGAAATCAAATCCGTAAGCAGCAGCAAGTGCGCTGCGGTAAACGGAGCCAGCCAAGCCTCTGGCGCTACCGTCGTCCAACTGACTTGCAATAGCCAGGGCAGCCAACGCTGGCAGGTTCGGCAACTGTCCGATGCAACCTATGAAATCAAAGCCCAGCACAGCGGACTTTGCATGGCTGTGGCCTCGAATAGCTCGCGCAATGGCCTAAATATTGTACAGTCAAGATGCAGCGAAGCAGACAATCAGCGCTGGACGTTTGCCAGCTCTAGCGGTGCATTGCTGGTCAAGCCGCAGACAACCGGCGCCAACAATCGAAAATGTATGGATGTGACCGGAAGTTCCCAAGATAACGCCGCACAGATCATTCAATGGGACTGCGGCGGGACCAGCAACCAGCGCTGGATTTTTACGGCCACAAGCGATGGCGGCGGTGGGGGTGGCGGCAGCGGTGGCAGCGGCACTCCACCAACCGGCACCAAAGTAACCTACACGCTCGACAATACGACCATCTTCGCCAATCCGGAGCGCGGCTTTTATCATCACCAAGAAACCAGCGGCAATAGCCCGCTCGATCAGAATCAGCTTAGCAGTTACCGCACAAGCGAAGGCGTCAGCTTAATTCTGCGCCTTTATTATCTGAATTCCTTTCGCAGTGGCAGCATCAGCAGCAGCTACCTTTCCAGCATGACTACGGACTTTAATCGCCTTCGTGCCGCCGGGCTGAAAGCTGTCGTCCGCTTCGCTTACACAAGCAGCATGAATAAGCCCTACGGTGATGCATCCAAAGATCGCGTGCTGGCGCATATTGCGCAGCTTGCACCCATCTTGCGCACCAACGCCGACGTCATTGCCACGGTGCAAGTCGGCTTCGTCGGAGCTTGGGGGGAATGGTACTATACCGATTACTTCGGCGATGAGAACAATATCAGCGCCGCACAATGGAATGATCGCAAAGCAGTGGTCGAGGCACTTCTTGGCGCACTTCCGAGCAGTCGTACCGTGCAGTTGCGGACTCCGGCATTCAAACAACATTTCTACGGAACGGCAGCATTAAGCGCCAGCGAGGCCTTTGGCAATACCAGCAAGGCGCGCGTCGGTCATCACAATGACTGCTTTCTGGCCAGCTCCGATGATCTAGGAACCTACGGCAATGTCTCTGCAGACAAGTCTTATTTGGCCGCCGAAAACTTGTATCTGCCGCAGGGTGGCGAAACTTGCGCGACCTCGTCGTATTCCGGATGGAGCAACGCGGCTGCGGATATGGAAAGGCTGCACTACTCGTATCTGAACCGCGACTACTTGGGCGATGTTTATAATAGCTGGGGCAGTAACATCGACGTCGCGCGGCGGCGGCTTGGATATCGTTTGGCGCTTGTCGATTCCACCTTCGACAGCAGCACGCGCCCAGGTGGCGAACTGAAGGCCAACATTGGCTTGCGCAACGACGGCTACGCTGCGCCCTATAATCCGCGAGCGGTGGAAATCATCGCTCGCCATCAAAGCTCTGGCGCGCGGCTCGTTGCCAAACTGCTGGTGGATCCGCGACGATTTGCGCCCGGTGTCAGCCAGCAAATCGATGCGCGGCTGTGCATTCCCACAGGCACTCCGGAAGGCACTTACACACTATCGCTGGCCTTGCCGGATCCGGAACCGACACTGCACGATCGTCCCGAGTATTCGATTCGGCTGGCCAATACCGGACTTTGGGATGCGCAAAGCGGCGTGAACAACCTAAAACAAAGCTTCACCGTATCCGCCAATAGCGCGTCTTCAAGCTGCAGCACCGGCAGCGTACAGCTTGGTCCGGCATAGCGCCCTGCCCTGCCTGAAAAACCTAATTCACAAACTGCAGCGATTGTAAAATCTCAGCGATACGCGCTTCGACATCTAGGCGCAGTTGACTCCCTGGCCACATGATTAAAATGCCACCACCTGAAGTGCGCTCCGCACGCAGCACCGATGACTTTCCGGTTCTCATTTTCTCCTGCCATCCACTTAGCCAGGAATCATCAAGTTTGGCCTCGGGGGGAAAGTACATGCTCAAAAAATTACGCACGGAAAGGGAGCTATTGACGTCCATACTGGTGGTGGCTGTAAAAATCAGAACGACCGGCAGTTCTTTACGAATTTGACCTTCATAACAAGACAAAGCGGTGGGCATGCGCGCCGTTTTTCCAAAAATATCGGCGATGGGACAGTGCGGATGCGGTCGAAAGCCGCGCGAATGTAGATCTTCCGCAAATTCGCGCGATAGACGGCGGCTCGTTCGTTGCGCCCAAAACGCCAGTCCCGAAAGTCCAAGCACAAACAAAAGAATTCCGAATCCAAGCCACACGGTTTTCATGTCCCTAAGATTTTCCCAAAAGAGTAACGATATTCGCAATTCCTGACAAGCCGATGGGTTTAGGGAGCAGTCTCATGCGGAGTTTGCGGCGCTACCAAATTGCCTGCACCGCTAGCCACAGAAGGGGCCGGGGCCAAAGGCGGATTCGCCGAAATAGCAGCATTTTCCTCGGCCGCAGGCGTATCGCCCGGCCATGGCGACGCGTTGACCTTGTTTAAGGCAAGCTTTCCGGCGGCGATGCCACCAAATACACCGGATAGGAACCCGAAGTATAAAAGCCGCTCAATCCAAAACTTCAACTGCGCTTGCTGATCTTGGGCATAGGCAGCGGGGTTTGCGACACCGGACAACGCCGTCGAAAGCGTGCTGGCCATGGAGTTGCGAAGAACTTCCCACATATATGGATCGGAGACGCCAGGTCCCATCTTGGTCAAAAATGCATTGGAAAGCCCACCGCTAAGTCCTCCAAATATAGTACCGAGGCCGACCCATTGCGTCACATTTGCCAAGGTATGTTGGCGTTGCGCACTTCTTTCATTGAAACTCGCCTGAATGGTTCCAAACAAAGCTCCAGATATTGCCCCCTGCGTACCATTTACAAGAAACGATTGTAGAGGAGTCTTATCGACGCCAGTTGCAACGCCAAAGGCTTTGTTCAAGCCATCCACAGGTCCAGGAAGCTGTACACCGGCAGAAACCAGCGCAAAAAGCACCGTTCGTGTCGCGTCGATGAGCTTTTCTTCGCCACCGTACTCTGCGCCTTTAATCAGCACCTTGGTCAGCATACCCGCCCCGCCACTGCTTAAGGTGGTTAGCGCGGCAAGAATAGCAGCGTTGTTGGTTTGCGCGATGCCCATGGCGCTGAGCGCATTGAGAAACCACGGCGCACTGCCGCCCAAAGTAACCAAAGTTAGAACGATTCCGGCCCCAACGAAGACACCCGTCGCGGTATTACTGGCCAATAGGTCTTTGGCATGTTTGTAATTCTCGACCGTCAGCCCGAAGTCGTTGTAATGATCCGAGGATGACACGTTCGGATTCATTGAACTTTGCATAGTACGCATATAAGCCCGATCCATCGCCTGACCAGATTCTGGGCTTATCCAATCCATAATTCGTTTTGATATCCCAGAGCGATAAAAATTATATCGATTCTGCGATCGCTCTCCGCGCTCCGCATCGCTCTCAGGAATACCTCGCATTTCATCTTCAACTTCAAAGAGGTCGGCACCATCCAATTCTGATTTCAAATCCTTATCCAAAGCGCCTTTGCGTGCTTCAGGATCAGAACCATTTGAATAAATCAATCCATAATTTGATTTTATTTCATTTATTTCCGATTTTGTTTTATTTTTTAGAGTATTTTTAATAAGATCTTCATCAGTTCCAATAATTTGTCCTTTCATTGCATATCTAAGAGCAAATTGATCCGTGAGTTTACCAAAATCGCAAAGCATAATTGCTTTTTCTCGATCAAGCCCATCTAGCTTTTCTTCAAGAACGTTACGAAGATGTCTAGGTTTAATGCCAGTTTGTATCCCTAATCTATCTGCTTCTGAATTGTATTTATTGATAATAGCGTTACGACTACTAGAATCCGGATAACTCTCTAGTATTTTGAAGAGTTCATCAAGGTCAGCGATACCAGGTTCGTAATTTATCTGACCAGGTTCATCGCTGTCGCTCAGCTCGGCGTTGTCACTACCAAAGCCATAGATCGCAAATCGCAGTTGCGCCGCTGCAGCTGCTGCTGCATCCCCTTGAAGAAGCGCTATAGCCCGAGTCCTCTCAGGTCCTTCGAAATCGCCGGCTATGGCCTGCTCAAGAGTCTCCTCGTTATTATGGCGCGCAGCGTAGGCTTGCTCCACCGCAGCACGTTCCGCAGGATCTTTAATATTGCCTAATGTAGAGTAAACGACTTCCTCTTTTGTTCCAATACCGCTTATCGCGTTGTCAAGCTGAACTGCTTTGGCTTTAGCTTGATCGCCTTCCATTAATGCTTTTACTTCATCACGGTCATACTTCGACCACCACCAACTGCCTACGGCAATATTTAATGCCTCTTCCACTGTCTTGCCGGTTCCTGAGATAGTATATTTCAGCAATTGTGGAAGTTCATTATTCTTGTCCAAACTGGCCAAGATTGATTTTATCTTCGTTTTGTCCGTAACCAAGCTATGCAAAGCATTGTCGATCCCTGCCGCTGCGGCTCGAATTTTTGCATAGCTCGGATTTGATTCATCATCCAATAGCGCCATCGCTTCTGCTAAATCGGGATCACCAAATGCTCTATCGACACGCTTGGTTAGATCTTCATTGTATAGATATTTATATTTTTCTTTAATCGCGCGCAGCTCTGCTGGAGAGCGACCTCGAAGCACTTTAAAAACGATATCGGCACTTGGATGAAAGCTTACCAATGTATCAAAAAGCGCAACACAGCTTGCCTCAACGAGGCTGGCATTGACGGGTGCGGCGTGTGCTTCTACAGAATTTGCGTGCGGAGATAGCATAGCCGTCCATGGCGTGCACATATCCGGTGCGGCGGCATTCTGTTGTCCAAGCCCTGCGTCTAGGCCAGCGGGCAGCTCAAAGCCAAAAGTAGGCATTTTGGCCATAGCCGCGTCTGATGCGTCCCATGAAAACGGCGTTCGAGGCGCCGAGGCCAAGGATTGGCTTGTAGATAAAGTTGCTTGAGCAATTCCATTCGTCTCACATTTGGACACAGACGCCTCCGTAAGCCCCAGTCATGCGATCGCTCTTCTCCATGCAGAACGCCAAGGTCCCTATCCTGTTGGCATTTTTGCGCTGCTCACATCCGCGTCCAGCAACGAACTAGACGCCTGGATGAAACTTATTTTTCGTCAATTTGAGGTACCAAGTTGCTTGCAGCGCACTCGGCCGGCGAAAATTGCTCGTCGCAACGAATGAAAAAAAGCCTGTAGGGTTTTTGCAGTGGCAAAATGGAAACTTCGTCGCGACGTGGCAGCCGAAGCACATAAAATCATCGCAGCAGCGAAGCAGAAGCTAGCTGGCTATCTGCTGCTCAATTCGGATTTTCAGAGGCTGGAATTTATCCGCGCACTGGCGCCCGAAAAACAAGACTATGCGCAGATATTTGTTGCGAAATCCGCAGAATTGGCGCGCCTGGCCTATGCACCGATTTGGCAAGAGCCTTTGCTGTGGCCAATCGATCACGATCAGACAGAGCTAAAAATTGAGGCAGCGACAGTCGAACAAATCCTGGCAGGTGCACCGGAAGCCGCAGCTTTTCCTGGTGGTTATGGACAAGTTTTGCATCATTACCAGCCACAACAGACTCTTATCTGCGCAGAGTTTATGACGCCAGGCACATCCGCAGGAATCGCGATAGACGGCCTGCTTGCGTGTGCCGATTTTTCGCGATGGATTTGGCTGCCAAAACCATGGCGAGTCCTACCGGTTGTGCGAACCCATCTCCTGCAATACTGGACCCGTTAGTTTCCAAGCAGCTATATCGTAAAAGGAAGCACGATTCGTTGATCGCGAATGGGGATTTGTGACCTTGGACGATCGAAGCTCTGCTGCAAATTATTTCCGGCCAGATCCTCAAGCCGCAGATCTATTTCCAGCGTATGGCAACCCGGCTCCCACGCGCACTGCGGAATGAAATTCCATAGCGACTCGTCCTCTTCCAAAGATATTTGGCCGGCTAGCAATTGAGCCGCGGAATTGCGAATTTCCAGAAAAGCGGCCAAAAGCACGTGATCCATCGGCCTAGGCAAGCGCAGCCGCAGCGGTGTCTGCGTCTGCGTCTGCGGCACAAGTAGCTGAAATTGCGACACGCTGAGCGGCACCGTCGAGCTCTTTTCGACGGAAAAGTCTTTGCTGAAAGCCTCCTTCAGAAATCCCCCGTGCGCAGCGCGAAAACCACGGCCGACCTCCAGCCTATATTTCCGTCCTGGCACAAGTGAACGCCCAAGGCGATGGTGCGCGTAAAGTCCAGTCTTGACTCGGCTCGGATCAAGTATCACCGTCAGACGAGTCTGCTCGAAATTCCAAAGCTCTTCGGGGGGATCCAAGAAGACCTCTGAAATTTCATGCTCTCCGTTTCCTTCATTGTCCCTTTGATAAAGCCGGATTTGCGTCTGCGCCTGACCTTGCCGCATTGGCTGTGAGAAATAGACATAAAAACGCAGCAAGTTTTCCGGCAGCACGTTTGCCGAAGGATATATGTGCAACACCTGCGGCGACGGAGCATTTGGCAGCGGCAAGCTGAAATAAGTATCGCGCGGATTCCCCAGATGCAATCGCACGCAATAGCGATGACCTTCGCACAAAGGATAAGCAGGAATAAAGCGAATAAGGTCTCGCTCCACCTGGCAACTGCCCCACATGGGCAGGCTCCCCTCAGCCAGGCTGGCGTCACCCGTCAAAACGAAAACGGCAAGCAGTTTCCCCCACTCCGCTTGACTGGGGGGCTGCGTGCGCAGCCGCGTAAGCAGTTCGTCACCGACGCCGTGTACCTCAAAAGTCCTATAGGTAGCGGCGCCAGCGCAGTCCTGATTCAAGAAAACTCGCAGGGTTTCATCCCTCGGCTTTGACATAGGGGCGGTGGCTGTCAGTTCCGTTACTTGGATGGAAGCTCTTCGCTCCACAAAAGATCTTGAAACTGCTTCATACCTTGCTGCGATTCCGGATAAACATACCCGGGCAGTAGGTATTCCGAAACATGATCGCTCAGCCGGAAAAATGCCCCTTTGCGAAAGGATAGCAGGTCCAGGCTTCCCGTCTCGGAATTGCGGCGCAGAGCGCACAAGTACTGATCATCCTGATCGTCGACCTGTATGACTCCGCCCATTGGCACCGCCGCGTAGGGCGGTGCGACGATGTCAAAACCCGCCGGCTCTTGTATTCCGTTTTTGGTGTTTCTTTCGGCAAGGCTGTCCACGCTAAATAGCATCGGGCTGCGGTGCTTATGCGAGATGAGGACATGCTCATGCACTTGGCCCTGCATGTCTTTGCTTTGAAAGTGAACGACATCGGCAGGAGTATTTCCATAGCCAAGCTCGCCGATGGTCTTGCCCTTGATGTGCGCCCCATCCTTCAGTTCGGAAAGTGGAATCGTAACCAGCGGAGTGCAGGTATATACCGCCAGAACATGGGGCTGGCCATTAAGCGGCAGAACCGTCATGGTGCGAATTGGAGCCCGTGTCTCATTTTGGGTATGGACCGCGTGATAGATTTCGATGGTGCTCGCCTCTACATTGTCAGCAAACGGATAGCGAGCACGATAAAGCGTCGAACTAAATTCAGCGCTAGAGAGTCCCGAAATCAACAGTTCACCGTCGAAATACTCCAAATCGGTGATGGACAGGGTTCGCGCAACCTCGCCATTTTTCAGAACCACATCCGTCCGCGCCGGTTGCGCAAGCTCGAGCCGAGTACAAGCTAAAGTGTTTAGCGCAAGCGGCGCCATGGCGCCGTCCTGATTGACGCGCACGATGATCGGAATCGCCTGTTCGGCGTGTCCGCGCTCGACCGCTACATATGCTTCTTTGCTTACCGGATGGACCGCCAGGTCCCGTATCGCGATCTCATCGGGCGCCACTCCCAGCAAATCACCAAGCTTGCGGTCAATCCCACGAAGGTTAAAGGGCTGCGAACCGGCAGCTGCCGCGGCCGGACCGAGTTCAAAGGCAAATACTGCCCCAGCCTTCGAATCTCCGACGAAAAGGATATTTCCAAGCGCAATCTTGATCACACTCACCGATTGCAGGCTCGGGCCTGTTTGTGAAGGCGCACTCTGCGTAGGATGGACGGTCGACATGGCTTTCTCCTGATTCACAAAGTCCGTGATCTATCGGCTAACAAAATCAACCGGCTTTATCTTATACCATGGGACCTAGAAGAATCGGTGGCTCCTGATTTTACCGACGAGTGCAGGGCTATAGTCCGAGTTCGCTGCGCAGCAAGCCGGGCACGGGCGGCGTGCGGAAGCGAGGCGGGACGGGTACTACCTCAGGTTTTCCGCTACGAATGCCTAAGGTTTGCACCGGGCAGCTTCACCGCCAGAACATCGAGCTGTTCGATGCGTGGCGGCTCGGCAAGTAGCTCAGAAGCCTTCTGCATAAGCGCCGCGGCAATCGGTCCGGCCAGATGCGCTTTGCATCCGTCATCGTTGGGAAACGCATCGAAAATGGCAAAAGTAGAAGGTCCAAGGCGCAGCGCAAACCATACCGGAGTCGCCGATTCCTGATTGGCCAGCGGCAAGGCGCTTTGCAAAAACTGCGCGACCGCTTCTTCTTTACCAGCCTTGGCTTCCAGACGAACAAATAGTGCGACACGTACCATGATCCACCTCTTTGGGCTAGGGGTTAACGCCTTTTGGGAGCAGCGAGTTTCAATGCTAGCGAACTTGCCGCCCTGCGAACAATTGGCAAAAATGACAATTATGATATCGTTTTTGCCATGAACATTTGGATTTTGGTTCTCGACGGAGTCTTTGATCTGGGATTGGCGGCGCTGCTTGACACCTTTGCCACGGCCAATGATTTGACAAGCCAGGCAGGTTTCGAGACGGCGCCCTTGGCCGTGCACCGCGTCGGGGTGCGGACGCGAATACACACAAATCAGGGATTTTCCCTACACTTAGAAGACGCGCCCGACGCGCCGCCCGATCTTATCTTGGTGCCAGCGCTCGGCGCCAAGTCTCCGCCGGCCATCGATGCAGCGCTTTGTCGACGCGACATCGCAGATGCGCAGGCCTTTCTGCGCAAACACGCGGCGGCTGGGGCGACGATTGGCTCGGCCTGCACCGGAACCTTCATTCTGGCATCGGCCGGGCTGCTCGATGCGCACAAAGCCACGACGACCTGGTGGCTGGGACCGCTATTTCGCGAACGCTTTCGCCAGGTCGCTCTTGACGAGTCGCGCATGATCGTACAATCGGGTCGCTTTATCACCGCCGGTGCAGCGCTGGCCCATATGGATCTGGCGCTGTGGGTGCTGCGCCAACGCAGTCCGCAGCTCGCGGCGTTGACGGCGCGCTACCTGATCGTCGATCCGCGCCCTTCGCAGGTTAGCTACGCAATTCCCGATCACCTGGCACACAGCGATCCCATCGTCGAAAAGTTTGAAACCTGGGCGCGGCAGCGCCTGGCCCATCGCTTCGCGCTGTCCGCAGCGGCCTGCGCCGTCGGCACAAGCGAACGAACCCTAGCGCGGCGGCTACAAAGCGTACTTGGCAAATCGCCGCTGTCCTACCTGCAGGATCTGCGCGTTGAGCGCGCGCTACATCTTCTGCAAACGACAGACGGCAGTATCGACAGCATCGCTGCCCAGGTGGGCTATGCCGATGGGGTTACGTTGCGCAATCTGCTTCGACGCAAGACCGGCCACGGCATTCGCGAACTGCGCGCCCGCGCCGAGTGTGAATAGCACTTTCCCGTCCCCCCTCACTTGTTCGAAGTGGTTGGCGCCGCCTAAGCAGCAAACCGCCGAGGGCCCATCACAACTCGCAGCCTTTTTGCCAGCCCTAGTGATATCTTAAATGCTGGCGCCATCCATAGTTACAGAAGCGGCGCCGCGAAGAGGAGCCCGTTTATGCCTCGACCCAAATCCCCTCCGCGCGTCAAACTTTATTCAGAGCCCCTGCCCGATGGCCGCTTGCGCTACCGCGTGCGGCTTATCGATGGGAGCCATCTTAGAGACGTCATTTATTGGAAACAAGGCGATGCGCTTGCGCACAAGGCCATGCTCGAAGCAAGGCTTCATCGCCACACCGATCGCACCGTTAGCGAAGCGCTTTGCGCATGGTACAAGGACAAGCTGGAACGGGGCAGCGCGCGCGCCTCGTCCTGCGAAAAGGAGCAGGCCAAGATGCGCTTGGTTCTGGCCGAATACCTCGACGTCGACGTGGCCTCGATCACAACGGAACAAGCGCGGGCGATTTACAAGGGACTCGTCGAGCAACCGACGCAGAAAACCGGACGGCCACGCGCCGCGGCATCGCATCGACATTATTTGCGAATCATGCAGTCTTTTTTCCGCTGGTGCGTCAGCCAAGGCGATGCCAGCAAAAATCCTTTTGCCGAGGTTCGTCCGGTCGGTCGAGTAAACCGCGGAAAGCCTCAGCTTCGCAACGAAGAAGTGTCGCGCTACATCAGCGCGGGCCTAAAATACTACGAAGAAACCGAGGATCGGCTGGCGCTGGCGGCGGCCATTCTGCCGGTCTTTGGACTGCGCGTCAGCGAAGCCTTGACCAGGCAGGTGCGCGACATCGATCGTGGGAAAATTTGGCATCTGGTTATCGATGAGGGCCTAAGCGAAGAGGGCGCTCGGATCACCACACTAAAGACAGGCAGTGCGCGGCGCAGGTTGGAAATTCCGCCGATTTTTGTGCCGTATTTAGAACGGCTGATTGCCAATCGAAATCCCAATGAATATCTGTTTGGCGCCGGCAGAACCGGCAAGCGGAAAGTCAACGGACTGCTATGGTCGGCCGTGCGACGTTTGTGCGACCGCGCTGAAATTCCGCGCGTCTGTCCTCACAGCATGCGCGGCTATTATGCCAGCGCCGGGGTGCGTTCGGGGGCTTTGCCGCACGTTGTGGCGGCGAATATGGGACACAGCTCTTTTGGAATGACCGCCAAGCACTATGCCGAACCACAGGCCATCGTCGACGCCCATCGCGAGCGCGTGATGAAGATGCTAAACCTAGATCTTCCTTTTGCGGAGTCTGCGCAGCCTCCTGCAGAAACACTCGTTGAGGCGCTCAGCGCCGCATTGCCGATTTCGGTGCTTGTACGCCTTACCGAACTACTTAGCACGCGCCTAGCCGCCCGCCTTCCAGCAGGCTCTGAAGGAAGCGAATTTCCTCCAGCAATTCACAGCGAATACCTTTCTTCGCACTCTAATCCTGTGCCTTCGCGTCAGAAAAATTAACCCACCTCTCAAAGCACCGTCGCCACCTATTCGCTGCGCGGTTGCGGCGCTCGTGTGCGGGCAATTGTGCTCAGTGTGTCACTAGAGCACGGGCAGCATCAGCTCTTTCAAACGGATTCCATAGCTCAACTGCCGTTGCTGATTGCTGTTTTTGCAAATCTGGCATGCCTTATGCTCCAGCTGCTCGCTGACTAAACTGCCACAAAGGCAATGAGCTGGGAAAAAGGAGGAGCGTGTTATGGATAGCAAGGAACAGATCAGAGAAAAGGACCAAGCGTTCTCTCTGGATGTCGAAGCAATTCGCAAGCGCGCTCGAGAGCACCTTAACGAAGGTGCCGTGACGGCTGACTATAAAGCGGCGCGGCAGACGATTGTGCAACTCCTTAATGATGCATTGGCAACTGAGCTCGTCTGTGTACTGCGCTACAAGCGCCATCAATTCATGAGCGCGGCCCAGGGCGGCATCGCCGGTTTTGCCGTCACCAAGGAATTGGCAGAGCACGCGGCGCAAGAACAAGCTCATGCTGACAAGTTGGCCATGCGCATCGTGCAGCTAGGCGGCGAGCCGGATTTTAATCCCAGCACCATCGCCAAGCGCAGCCACGCTGAATATGTCGCGGGAAATAGCCTCAAAGAGATGTTAAGTGAGGATCTAGTGGCCGAGCGCATCGCTATCGAATCCTACTCGAAGCTGATTCGCTACATCGGTGACAAGGACGCAACCACGCGTCGCCTGCTTGAGAATATTCTTGAGCAGGAAGAAGAACACGCGGACGAACTTTCCGAGTTCATGATCCGCTTGTCTACCTGATTTGCGCCGAACTTGCGCCTTCGTTCACTTTCGATTGCAGAAAGGACACTCACCATGAATACCAAGAACCATACCGATAAGGGCCATGGCAAAGTCGATACGACTGCCGCCAAGGACAAGGACATGAATAAGCAGGTTGAGAAAAAGGCCGATGAGGTCAGCGCCAAGGACGCCGGCGTCATGCAGAAGCTCGAGGACAAGGTCAGCCAGGTGGCGCATGATGTCGGAGATCGAGTATACGAAGGTCTGCAGCAGGCGTCTCAAAAAGCGCAGGAAGTTGGTCAGAAGGTGGGTCATGCCGCGCATGAGCTGGCCACCAAATTTGAGAACACTGCGCAAGAGCTAGCGACCAAGGCCAGCAACAAGATAAAGGACATGCCGAAAGAGACCAAGCGGCCTGGCGGGAATTCAGCAGCGCCGCAAGCGCATCGTCCCTAGATTTCGCTGCACGAAACAATCTATTTGTACGTACGTCGGCCGGTGCACCGATGCGGTACGCCGGTCGATGTGCGAACACGGTTTGCCAAAAAAGGAGAAAAGCCATGCACAAGAGATTCCATGGGATAGGTATTCTGGGAATCCTTTTCATCTTGGGGGGAAGCGCCAGCGCCGACAAAGTCGACGAGGCCGCCAAAAAAACCGAACATGCCGTAAAGACCGTCGGCGAAGCTGGCAGCGATTCCTGGCTGACTGCCAAAACCAAGTTGGCGCTTTTTGCCGACAGCCGAGTCAGCGGCAGCCAAATCAATGTCGAAACCAAAGATGGGACGATTACGTTACGCGGCAAAGTCGATACGGCGACCGCCAAGGCTGCTGCTGAAGACATCGCCAACGGCATCGACGGCAAAAAGGAAGTAAAAGACGAACTGCAGGTGGTTGCGCCTACCAAGCGCAAGATTGTCGAGGCCAAGGATGACTACATTGTATCCACCGTCAGCCACAAGCTGGCCAAGGAACCGTTGCTAAAGGGCACCAAGATCGACGTCCGTAGCGATAATGGCGTCGTGACCTTGTCCGGAGATGTGCCTAGTGTTGTGGTTAGCGCGGTTGCCTCGGAAACGGCCTTTCGAGTGAACGGCGTCCGCTACGTGAAAAATACCCTCACCGAAAAAGTCAAATAATCCCCCTGACTCGTAGTACCCAAAGGATGAGCTGATGAAAACGCTGAAGACTTGGGCGAAAGCCTTGATGGTATCCGGTTTACTGCTTGGCGCGACAGATTGCGGAGTGAAGGAATATCTGAACTGCCGCGAAATCTGTAACAAGAAAAAAGAATGCGGCTCTGACAGCAACTACGACGTTTCGAACTGCGTCGATGTCTGCTCGACAAATGCCAACCAAAGCAGCGAGTATTCGCGCAAGGTTGACACATGCAAAGAATGTGAGTCAGGCATCTCCTGCGACGATTTTAAAAAGCAGCTAGGGTGTCTTCCCAACTGCCCAAGCCTTCCCTAAAAGCAAGCTGGCAAACCTGCGCTTAGTCCGTAGCAATTTACCTCACACCCCTCAATCTCCCGCATTTTCCTGCCCCACACCGTCGGTTCGGCGGCGACAATTCATTTTCAGTCAACAGTGAGTGTCCTAGCGGATGGCTTATCGTCCCAGCGCGGCGGCGATATCTTTTAAGCAGAAACGGAAATGACTTCCGTCCTGCTTAGCGATGTCAGCAACCAATTAAGCACCACCCGTGTAACACCGACTTCCAAGAAAGGACTGATCATGAACACTCGTAGCCACAAAGCCGCCGCATCCGTACTGCTCGGAACCTCGCTCCTTTTTACCGCATGCGCCGAAGACACCCTCAAGGTTGGCTTCTTCGGCACTGCCGAAAGCAATAGCTTCGCCCAGGGCACCTATCTCGGGGTACAGGCGGCCGCGCAAGCCAATAACGCCAGCACCACGTTTGTCGGCTCGAACTTCGACCCAGACATTCAGGCGCAGCTCGTCATGGATGCCGTTACCAAAAAGACCTACGACGTGATCGTCATCCAGGCCAACGACAATCAGAAGCTCATCGCTCCGCTTGAGGCGGCCACCGCCGCAGGAATTCCGGTTGTGGTCGAGTTCTCGGTCGTCGGCCCCAAATTCGACACGATTGAACCACAGGTCAAAGATGCCATCAGCATCGTCGATCTGCCGGGCAAAAACGGCGAGGCGCTCGCAGGGCTTGGTATCGATGCATGCGCCCAGGTTGCGGGATCCACGTGCAATGTGGCCTACCTCGAGGGCTTCCGGTCGCTAGCGCTCGATACCGTCCGCACCCAGGCGGTGAAACAAAAGCTCGCAACCAACTCGAAGGTGAATCTTGTAGCGTCGGTCGAGGGAGGGTACACGACCGACAGCGGACGAGCGGCCTTCCAATCCGTCAAGCAAACAAACCCTAACCTGAACGTGGTTATCGGTTCATCGCAGGCTATCGCCGGCGCGCAGGCGGCAGCCGGGGCCGGCTCGGGCATCAAGTTCATCGGCAACGGCGCCTCCAAGCAGGCGGTCGCCGCCGTGCTTGATGGAAGCTGGTTTGGTATCTACGTGTACGACGTGTTCGCCAACGGGAAGAAGGCCACCGAGCTCGGCCTCGCGAAAGCCCGCGGCCAAAAGGTCGAGACCGCGATCAACGAGCAGACCCTCGCGCCCAATAACGGCCTCGGCACCAAGGAGGCGCTTACCGCGAGCAATTTCGAGTCGAAGTACTCGGACTAGGAGGCAGTTCACCGAGCAAGGCAGAAGGACGCCGGCCGCAAGCGCCGGCCGGCGCCTAAATTTTTCCCCTGTGCAATACTAAGCGATCAGCGACTAGGCTAAGGAGGGGGCATCTTGTATCTGCGAATCGCCTTGCGATTGAGCTTGCTGTGGGGAGCGTTTGCGCTGGTACTCGGAGGCTGCTCGGCCAACGAGATGATGAGCAGCACAGCGTGCATGTCTAGTCCACCGCGCTGCACCCATACCGACTTCGGTTTCGTCTTTCAGATCTGTGACAGCGATCGTCTCTTGCTCACATCTACTGACTGCTCTGCGAATCAAGTCTGCGATGAAAATCTCGGATGCGTCGACTGCTTGCCGGGTACTAACCTGTGTAACGATTTGGCCACTGCGGTCCATGCTTGCAGGAGCGATGGCACAATCGGCGCGCTCGTAAAGACCTGCGACATGGGTCAGGTCTGTAAGGGCGGGCAGTGCGCAAGCAGCAGCGAATGTGAATCGTCTCAAGTCCTGTGCAGCGGTACCTGCACCCAGACTTCCAGCGATCCAAACAACTGCGGCGCGTGCGGTAAGAGCTGCCTTTCGGGTGCGGTGCACGCCAACTGGAGCTGTGCCGCCAGCACCTGCGCGTTCGAAGGCTGCGAGCCGGGATTTTACGACTTGAACGGCGATCACAAGTGCGAGTACGCCTGCAACTTCGTCTCGGCGACCGAGGCGTGCAACGGCGCCGACGAAAACTGCAACGGGCAGGTCGACGAGGGCGCGCCCGGCACTCCCAGCGATCCAAATCACTGCGGCACATGCACCAACAACTGCCTTTCGGGCGCGGTGCACGCCAACTGGAGCTGTGCCGCCGGTACCTGCGCGTTCGAAGGCTGCGAGCCGGGATTTTACGACTTGAACGGCGATCACAAGTGCGAGTACGCCTGCAACTTCGTCTCGTCCGAGGAGTCGTGCAACGGCATCGACGACGACTGCGACGGGCAGATTGACGAGAATCCGATCGTCCCGACCCCCGTGCAGGTCTGCGGCGTCAGCTTTTTTGCAAACTCGACACAGTGCACGGCTCCCGCCATCAAGCTTTTCTGTGTGAGCGGCGCATGGCAATGTACGTTCCCGGCGGGTGTCTGCAGCCCGTCCTGTGCTCTGGCGGTCGAGATTCCCGACGGGCTCGACAACGACTGCAATGGCCTTATAGACGAGCCGTAGCGCAAGCGAGCAACCATTGAAGATTTATTTGGGGGAAGCAGAAGATGCCAGCGATTGATTGGGCTTTTCGCGATGGTCCGTATCTCCGCCATTCCTTTTTCCTAGTGCTGCTCGGCGCTGCCGCACTGGAAGCCGCCTGCGGTTTCGAGCCGGAGGCCTTGGTGGCTGCGCCGCGTACCGTACGGCAGGATGACGCCCTGCCAAAAGCGCTGCGGGCCGCCCTAAGGCGAGCGAAAAAGAAAGAGGGGGGGCCGGAATATAAGTTCTTCGGCCACAAGGCCGCCTCCAGCTTTGCCGCAAAAAACCCGCGCTTCGGATTCTCGGCGCAGCTATCCGAGGACGGTCTGGCCCTGCGCATGGACAGCAGCAGCGCCGCGGCGGAGCCGAGTCTGGGTGTGTCGCTGTCCCGCTACGGCTGCGCGGAGGCCCCAAAAAGCGCCCTGGCCGTGGCCCCGCGGCTACAGAACGACCGTGTCGAGTTCGTTCGCGACCAAGTCACAGAGTGGTACGAAAACGGCCCTTTAGGCCTTGAGCACGGCTTCGAGGTGCAAAGGGACCCGGGCTGCCGCGGCGACCTGGCCTTCGATCTGCAGCTCACCTCTTCCGCGGATGTGACGCTGCAGGGGGACTGCGGCGCAAAAGCGCGCCTTTTGGTCTTCTGGGAGGGCCGCAAATACGTCTATCGCGGCCTTTTGGCCTACGACGCGGATGGCAAAGATCTGCCCGCGTGCATGGAGTATGCGGACGGACGCATTCGGCTGCGGGTGGCAGCGGCGGGGGCACGCTATCCGCTGACGGTAGACCCGACGTGGCAACAGCAGCAGAAGCTGCTTGCCAATGACAAGGCCGATGGCGATCAATTTGGCCGCTCGGTGGCGCTGTCTGCCGACGGCAAAACTGCGCTTATCGGCGCCTACGGAGAGGACGACGCGACCGGCGGCGCCACGACCGACAACGGCGCAGTCTATGTGTACACGCGCTCGGGCACCACATGGTCTCAGCAGCAAAAGCTCCTGGTTTCTGACAAGAAGAATTTCGATCTCTTCGGGGTCTCCGTTGCGCTTTCCGGCGACGGCAACACCGCCCTTGTTGGCGCCTATATGAAGGATGTCACGTTCATCGCCGCCCCCCCCAACCCGCCGATGCCCTCCCCCGGCACCGGCGCGGCGTATGTATACACCCGCTCGGGCTCCACCTTTACCCAGCAGCAAAAGCTTTTGGCCTCGGACGGGAGGAGTGGCGATTTCTTCGGCGTCTCCGTTGCGCTGTCCGCCGACGGCAACACCGCAGTTGTCGGCGCCCATGGAGAGGACGACCCGACCGGCAGCGTCACGACCGATAACGGTGCAGCGTATGTATACACCCGCTCGGGCTCCACATGGTCCCAGCAGCAAAGGCTTGTAGCCTCGGACAAGGCGAATAAAGATTTCTTCGGCGGGTCTGTAGCGCTATCCGCCGACGGCAACACCGCCCTTATCGGGGCCTATCAAGAGGACGATGCGACCGGCGGCGCCACGACCGACAACGGTGCGGTCTATTTGTACACGCGCTCGGGCTCGACATGGTCCCAACTGCAAAAGCTTCTGACCTCGGACAAGGCGACTGGCGATCAATTTGGCCGCTCGGTGGCGCTGTCCGCCGACGGCAACACCGCCCTCATTGGCGCTAGTGGAGAGGACGACCCGACCAGCCCCGCCACGACCGATAACGGCGCGGCATATGTGTTTACTCGCTCGGGCGCCACCTTTACCCAGCAGCAAAAGCTTCTGACCTCGGACAAGGCGACTGGCGATTCCTTCGGCATCTTCGTGGCTCTGTCTGCCGACGGCAACACTGCCCTCATTGGCGCATTGCAAGAGGACGACGCAACCGGCGGCGCCACGACCAATAACGGCGCGGCGTATGTGTACACCCGCTCGGGCTCCACATTCACCCAGCAGCAAAAGTTTCTGGCCCAAGATAAGGACAATGGCGATTTCTTTGGCTACTCCGTGGCGCTGTCCGCCAGCGGCGACACCGCCCTTATCGGCGCCTTTGCCGATTCCGATGCAACCGGCGGCGCTACGAGTACTAATGGCGCGGCCTACGTCTTTGACTTCGTGACTCGCTTGCAAAATGGCAGTCCCTGCACCAAAGCCACCGACTGTAACAGCGCATTTTGTACTGATGGCGTCTGTTGCAACAGCGCCTGCGGCAACTCGAACTCCAGCGACTGTCAGGTCTGCAGCACGGCGGCCGGCGCCGCGGTGAACGGCACCTGCGGCTTTTTGCCGAGCACGCAGGTCTGCCGAGGCGCTGCGGGTGCCTGCGACCTAGCTGCCAAGTGCAGCGGAACAAGCGCCGCCTGCCCGCCGAACGGCTTTCAGCCAAGCACCACCGTCTGCCGCAACGCCACGGATTTGTGCGACCTGGATGCCAAGTGCAGCGGAACAAGCGCCGTCTGCCCGCCGAGTTTCAAGCCCAAGAACACCGTCTGCCGCAGCGCCACGGATTTGTGCGACCTAGATGCCAAGTGCAGCGGAACGAGCGCCGTCTGTCCGCCGAGCAGCTTTCAGCCGAGCACCACCATCTGCCGCAATGCTGCCGGCATCTGTGATGTAGCGGAGCAGTGCACCGGCAGCAGCGCTGCTTGCCCCGACGACTCCTTCAAACCCAGCACCACCATCTGCCGCAATGCCGCCGGCATCTGTGATGTAGCGGAGCAGTGCACCGGCAGCAGCGCTGCTTGCCCCGACGACTCCTTCAAACCCAGCACCACCGTCTGCCGGCCCGCGGTGAATTCGCTTGATCCGGCAGAGATGTGCACCGGCCAGGCCATAAGTTGCCCGCCGAACGTCCACTCTGAACCCCTTCCCAAGAGCGACAACGCCGGCACTGGCTGTGCCCTCGCAGCTTTTGGCGCGGCCCGAGCGCCGTTCGTCAGCATCTTCCCCTCCTCGCTGCTGCTCTTGTTCCTGCTGCTGCGGCGTTTCCGCGCTCGCTCGCTGCGTACGTAGTCGCTTCGAACCGAGCCATCCATCTTTCATCACCGCTGACGCTCAGACCGGCTTGACGGAAAAGGAGCTTATGGCCTGCGCCAGATTCGCTTTGGTGCACAGATTCCGCAAATCAATTCCGGCCAGGGTCATAGACTGCGCCACTGCAGCGCTGATTCCTGCGATAACGACCTCAGCGCCAAGAAGCTTTGTAGCACTGGTCAATCGTCCCAGCGCCAAAGCGCCCTGTGCATCGATTTCTGGCACGGCCGTAAGATCAATAATTAGTGCCCGTGCCCCTACCCTATGAATTTGCGTGAGAGCTGTTTCCAGCATCTGTTGCGAGCGTTCGACGTCGATCCAGCCGATAAGAGGAATCAGCAGCACGCGCTCGGCCACTGTCAGAATAGGAGTCCAGAGCCGCCGAATCGCCGCGTGCTGCGCTTGAATTTCCGCGTAGCTGTTTCGAAGTTCTCGGCTCTTTAGGTCCATATCATCAAGCAGCATATTCAGCGCCAATGCCAAAGACGAGATCTCGTCTTCCGCTGCGGGCTCCTCTGAGACAGCTACACGCGCGGTGGCATCTCCCATCGCGGCCTGTGCCATCACGCCGATGAGGTCGGCATAGTCAGGGCGCCGATTCATGCGCGTATGCCCTGAGTCTTCAGCCAGGCTCGCGCATCCTTTTCCTGAGAAAATCCTTTGAGGTTCAGACCAACCCCTATGCGGAATAGCTCTGCTGTTATGCGGGCCACAGCGCCCATGTTGAACACGGCGATGATCATGGAAGCTTTGTAAATTTTGAGAAACGCCGTCCACGTACTTCGCCAATGTGCGTCGACGGACGGGTTGTTCTTTGCGTCCGCGAGCAAACCAAAAGGTTCGAAATTCGCACCCGCCCAGCCCGTTATTGCCTTCACCAAGATCTGCGCCGCGGGGCCCGTGCCAATGGTTGGCTCAGCGAAACGTAAAGTTGCGAGCCGAATTCCAGGTTCCCAGGTCAAAGAAATCGCCCCCGCATTCACCGCCTCGGCCTCTCGCGCCTTTTCCCCGCTCGTATTTCTTGTTGGCGTATCCATTATCATCATCCTACTTTCAGACGAGAATCGGCGCTTTGAACGCAGCCAGTCTGCCGAGCCCCATCGTATCATAAATAGCCAACCGGAGGAGCCTCTACCCTATGCTCATCCATACACAATTTTTGGGAAGTGGGAGTCTACTTAAGAGACAGGTTTAGCGGGCAGCGGGCAAAGCTTTGGGTTCTGGCTTGGCGGATTTTGGACGTTCGAGCCGGCGATATAAGGAACGTCGATCCAGGCCCAAAACTCGAGCGGCTTGGGATTTGTTGCCTCGCACGGTATTTAGAACGTGATGGATGTAGCGTTGCTCCATCTCTTCCAGCGTCACAAGTTCGGCCAAATTGTCACTGCCTAGGACCAAGCGATTGGTTTTATGTTCGCGCAGCTTGTCTGGCAGATCATCCAGGCCGATTTCCGACATTCGGGTCAGTGCAACGGCGCGCTCAATACAGTTTTCTAATTCTCGGACGTTGCCCGGCCAATCGTAGTCGATAAGCTTCTGCGCCGCCGGGCTGACGATACCGACGATTTGTTTGCCGGCCGCGGTTGCGTACTTCTTCAAGAAGTGATGGGCCAGGGTCAAAATGTCCTCACGGCGCGCGCGCAGCGGCGGCAGCGCGATGTGTACGACATTGATGCGGTAATACAAATCGGAACGGAAGCGCGCCGTTTCAATCTCGGATTCCAGGTCGCGATTGGTGGCGGTAATAAGGCGCGTTTCAAAGCCGATCTCATTATCGCTACCGACCGGTCGAACTTTGCGTTCCTGAAGCGCGCGCAAAAGCTTGGGCTGCATCTCTAGCGGCAATTCCCCGACCTCGTCCAAAAACAAGGTGCCGCCGTTGGCTTGCAGAAATAGCCCGGGCCGCGCTTGTTTGGCATCGGTAAAAGCGCCGCGGACGTGTCCAAAAAGCTCGCTTTCCAAAAGCGAGGCCGGCATGGCCGCGCAGTTGATGGCGATAAACGGCGCGTCCTTGCGGCTGCTGCGCGTGTGAATGGCCCGCGCTACCAGTTCTTTGCCGGTGCCGCTTTCTCCGGTAATCAGCACCGAGGCATCGCTGTCGCCGACCCGCTCGATCAAATCAAAAACGCTGCGGATGGCTGGGCTGTCGCCGATAATATCTCCAAGGCGCTGCCTTTGTTCCACGGCGGCGCGTAGCCGGCGCACCTCATTTTTCAAATGGCGATGGTTGGTGGCGCGCTGCAGCGTCAGCACCAGCGAGTCCACAGCGATGGGCTTGGTGATAAAATCATAGGCTCCGGCCCGAATCGCAGCGACGGCCGTTTCCAAGTTGCCGTGACCGGTTACTACCACCACCGGAACATCCGGACGGTGCTCGGCAACATAGTTGCAAAGCTCGATTCCGGTCATTCCTTCTAGCTGCACATCGGTGACCACGACATCCCAGTCGCTCTCGGCCAACGCCTTCATGGCTTGCGAACCGAGCTCAACAGCATGGGCTTCAAATCCGCGGCGCCGCAGGGCCTCCCGCAGCAGCATCGCGGAATCTCGATCATCTTCGACCAGCAGAATGCGGCTGGACATCAGTGAAACTCCTCCCCTCTCATACCTTGTCAGAATACAATGGCGAGACGCTCTGGCAAGGTGGGTGACTCGACTTCATGCCGGACAAGGCATTTCGATGGCCGACCAATAGTTACAGAGCGCTTCAAGCTGTTGCTCTAGCTCTAGCGGATCAAAGGGTTTCCGCAAGTATCCGGCGACGTTTAGATGGTATGCGTCAAGCTTTGCCTGCTCATCTTTTGACGTGGTCAAAAGGACGACCGGCAAAAGCGACAAATCTGAATCCTTGCGCATCGCTTGCAGCACTTCGATGCCATCAAGCTTGGGCATGTACAAATCCAGCAAGATAAGCAGACGGTCGCGCGGTATACGGCCCGAGCGCAGTGCATCGAGCGCCGCCTGGCCATCCTTGACAACATAAAGCGGATAGGACAACTGGCGCTGCTTCAGAGCGCGCTGGATGCTTAAAACATCCACCTCATCATCGTCCGCCAGCAGAATGCGTAAACGCTCAGTCATCGTGTCTACACTAGGGGGCTTGATGCTTTGGCCACAAGAAGAAAAAACGCGCGCCTTGGCCTTCGGCAGATTCTACACCGACGCGCCCGCCGCGCCGCTCCACGAGCTTCTTGATTGTGGCCAGACCAATTCCCGTCCCTTCTACCTGATCTCGAGACGCCAGGGTCTGAAACATTCCCCAAATGCGTTCTTGATACTGCGGCGCAATGCCTGGTCCGTTGTCGGCGACTACAAAGCGTACAAACTCGCCTTGATCTTCGGCGCTGATCTCGATGTGCACATCGCGGCGCTGCGCATGCTTTATGGCATTGCTCAGCAGATTCAAAAATACCTGCTGCAAATGGGTGCGCTCGGTCAGCAGGATGGGCATCGGTGTAACAATCTTAATGCTGACACTTTTGGCCGGCGCGAGCATCTCGATGCTTTCTGCAAGCAGCTCAGCCACCGGCACGTTTCTAGGCGGGTCCAAGCTGCGGCCCGCTCGAGAATACTTCAAGATGTCGTCGATAAGCGTCTCCATCCGCTGGACGCGACCGCGCAAAAGCTCTAGCTGCTGACGGGTATCTTTTCCGGCACTAGGCCCCAGGTCTTCTTCGATCCATTGCGCCAAATTGGCGATGCCGCGCAAAGGGGCGCGCAAATCATGCGAAGCGGCATAGGCAAATTCGTCCAGGTCGCGATTGCTGCGCTCAAGCTCGCGACGGGTGCGGTCACGTTCGCGCAGGACCGCGGCCAAATCGCCAAGAGCACGGTTCAAGGCCGCCTGATGTTCACGGCGCTCGGTGTCCGAAATGGCCAAGCGCGCCGCAGTGGCGATTTCGAGGAGCGTCACAACCGTACTGCCGGCCAGCGTACCAAGCGCAGTCCCCAGCCGACTGTCGAACAGGCCCGACTCCGGCATGAGTTCGACAAGCAGCCACATGCCAAACGGCGGAACCAAAAGAGTCACCGGTACAAGGTGCCGCATCAGCGTACCGCCGGCCGTCGCGCTAATCGTCAGCGCTGACACGCCGCACTGAGGTCTGGCGCCCAAAAGCCCAATCGATGTAGCCAGCATGGTCAGCGAGGCCGGAACTCCCACCGAAATCGTTCCAGCTTCGGCCGAAAGCCGAGAAATCCGCAGCAAGCTGGCGGTCAGCGCAAAAATGCTCAGCCAAACGGATCCGCAGGCCAGCCATTCAGCCGGGCGCGGCCGAATGGTCTGGATGAGTGTGACATTTTTGCCACCTGTGGCATCTGCGTCACATAGCAAATGCTTGCGAAAATCCAAAAGGCTCAAGGCGCCACCGACCAGCATAAAATAAAGAGCAATGAGCGCCGGCATCGGCTCGGAAGGACTGCTAATGCGTAGGTCCCAAAACCGCCCAAGCAGACTTTGCAAGCCAAGCAGCACCGCGGCAAGCGCGCACATTCGGCTGAAGAATCTGCTCAGCCGACGCTCGTGCGAGGCAGCATCCGCTTGCGGTTCGATAAATCGCAAACGGTCCCCGCGCCATAGGGTTCCGGCGGGCAGCTCGTCCAGCACCGCGACGAGCAATGACAAACCAGCCAGAAGAAATGCCAGCGCCGTGCGGCCCGTCATGGAAGACAAACAGCAACCGGCTGACAAAAAAGCGGTTTGGAAAACGACCTGAATGGCCAGAATTAGGCCACCGACGAGCGCCACTCCGCCCCCGATGCCAAGTGCCGCCAACTTCGTAAGGTGGACTGTAGCCGGCACTACAGGCAGCCACGCCCTCGGAGGACGCGTCGGCTTGCTTGGAGTTTTCGGCAGCAGGACCGGCACAGCCTCGGAAGGCTCTGTCTGTAGCGCTGCACCTGCCTGTATCACCGGCTTAGAGATCACGACAACCTTTTGTCAGATGTACTACGCTCAGCCTGCTAGGCTGGCAAGAATCTTTCGAATATTATGTAGGAAGCCCATTCTCACTTGGTTATGGGTATAGTATTTGCAAGAATTGTTCACAATGCCGCGCAAGATCAACCTGCTGTTGGTCGAGGACGATGAGCTCGACGTCATTAATGTCCAACGCGCCTTTCAAAATGCCCCCGGCATCGCCGACATTCACCTGGCGCGCGACGGTGCAGAAGCCTTAGAAATTTTGCGCAGCGGCAATTTGTCGCTGACGCGGCTTTTGGTGCTGCTTGATTTGCGCATGCCGCGCATGAGCGGTCTTGAGTTTTTGCATCATCTGCGTCAGGATGACAAGCTTCATGCTCTTCCAGTTGTCGTGCTAACGACTTCGCGTGATGATAATGACCTGCGCGAAGCCTATCGTCACCACGTCGCCGGATATTTACTGAAGCCGGTATCATTGGCGAAGTTTCGCGATTGTATGAACCGGCTTCAAGCGTACTTTAGTCACCTGGAATTTCCCTGGGAGTCTCATGGACCCTGAGACATGGCGAATTCTGCTTGTCGATGACGATAAGGTCGATCGCATGGCAGTCAGGCGAGCGCTTAGCGCCGCTCCGATTCAAATCGATGAATGTGAGCGGGCCGCTGACGTCTATGCGCGACTCCCGGCTCCTGGAAACGCCTACGACTGTCTGATGATCGATTGCTATCTTCCCGACGCCAACGGGGTAGAACTGATTCGCAATTTGCGGGCGCAGGGCGTATCGACTCCGATTTTGGCAGTGACCGGCCAATCCGATGAATCCATCGAGGATGCCCTTATCGCTGCCGGGGCTTCGGATTACCTGCCCAAGCAGGACTGGCAATCCGAGCGGCTGATGCGCCGCATTCGCTATGCGATTCGCGTCGGCCGCACCGAGGCCAACTACGCGTCGGCGCTTGCCGTGGCCCAGCGCGCGGTACACGACCGCGATGAATTATTGTCTATCGTCTCGCACGACTTGCGCAATCCGCTCAATGCCATTCGCATTGCCGCCGATGAGCTTATCGATCCCAATTTAGAGCAGGCGGATCGGGCGCTGATGGTCTCGGCGGTGCAGCGCTCGCTGCGGCGCGCGGATCGGCTGATTTGCGATTTGCTCGACGTCAGCCGCATTGATGCTGGGGGCCTGACCCTGTCATGCACCCCGATATCCGCCAAAACTCTGCTTGAGCAAGGCCGAAACGAACATGCTCTTTTGGCCCGCGAGGGCGGCTTGGAGCTGACGCTAGATATAGAACCAAACGTCGGCATGGTCATGGCGGATCGCGAACGCGTTCTGCAAGTCATCGGCAACCTGCTCAGCAACGCCGTACGCTATGCCCGCGATACCGGCATGGTCATGCTCGCAGCGCGCAACAAAGAAAGCTGGGTCGAAATTTCGGTCGTTGATCGCGGCCCCGGAATTCCTGCCGATCAACTGCCCCATGTGTTCGATCGCTTCTTTCAGGCCAGCCGCCAGCGCAGGGCCGGTGCCGGCCTGGGTCTGGCCATTGTAAAAGGCATCGTCGAAGCGCACGGCGGCTCGATCAAAGTACACAGCGCCATCGGCCAAGGCACCCGCTTTGCCTTCACCCTGCCGCAGGGGTAGATTCCGTTTTGCGGCAGTGTCATTCGGAGTCCGGCCGCACCCTCGGTCCGGCCGCTACTACTGACTGGCCGCTTCCTCTTGCTGCCGGCGATGCAGCTCGTCATTGCGCAGGATGAGGTGGCTCGCCGCTGCACCGGCGACCACGTCGCATCCCTTTCCATAGGGAGGCATCGCCACAGCGCCATAGTACTGATTCGGACCGCAGATCACCTGGAAGATCATCCGCTGACCGCAGCCCTGAGTGCCGATGTTGACAATCTCTCTACCGTTGTCCAGCATGAAAAAGGTCTTGTCACGATTGCTCACCAAGACAGAATCCGACCGGCTTGAGATGACCAGCGTCGTGATGCCCTCAAGCGAACAGCGCCCCATGAAGGCGGCCTGCTCTTTGGCCTTGGCCAAATAGTAATTCTCGATGTTCTGAAGAAGTGCAGATTGGCCCGCGGGCACCTCGGCCACCGTCGCGTAACGCAAAAAACAGCCGAACAGCAGGCTACTGCAGAAGACGACGCCAAGGACCCAAGGCCTTCCCATGGCGACATTGCTTTCACGGCGAAAGACCGTTGTCAAGAATCGTCACTCCGCCCAAAAATGAAACGATCGATTCGAAAACATGGGCCAGGCAATCCGCCGCGGATCGTAAATGTGCAAAACATGACCTTAGGGTAGGATGGGCCGAATTTCTCCAAACCAATCGCTCGACAGGGCAGCAACTGACCATGCGGATCACCGCCAACCAGGTAACCCTTTCTCGTCTCCTCCTTATGCCCATCGTGGGCGCGATGCTATATCAGGGGCCCATCGCGCGCTGGATCGCCCTATTCGTCGGCGGCATCGTGGCCCTCACGGATCTCGTCGACGGCTGGCTGGCGCGGCGCCAAGGCCCAACTGTCCTTGGGGGCCTTATGGACCCCATCGCCGACAAGGTTTTTATCGCCGTTTGTTTCCTGCCCTACGCCGACCTCGGCTGGATCTCATGGGGGTCCGTCATCGCCATCTTCCTGCGCGAGTTCGGCGTGACCGCGATGCGCTCAAGCTTCGAGATCCGCGGCCGCACCCTCCCCACCAGCCTGCTTGCCCGAGTCAAGACTTGGGTGCAGATGTTCGCGATTGGCTATGTCCTGTTTCTTTCGCTCGAGCCGTCGCGACGGCTCGCCGCCGGTACATTGGCGGTGGGTGCCGTGGGTGCCCTGCTTGGGATGGTGGGTTCCTGGCTACTTCTCCACCGCAGATGGAACAAGGCCTGGATCTTTTTTGGCTGCTTTACCGCCGGGACGCTGATTTACTGGTATGAGGGTCCCGGCTGCTTCGTGTCGCTTTTGATGCTGGCCGCAGTCCTTGTCACCTGGTGGAGCGGCATCGGCTACGTGATGAACGGCGTGCGGGATTTTGCGCGGCAGCGGACCTTGTCGGCTTTCGAAGGGGTCAGGCTTGCATGCGCCATCGTGCTGCCGGTCGTTGCCTGCCTATCGATGCGAATCGCCCACCCGCTTCCTGCCTTGGTCATCGCCATCATCGCCATCGAGCTTGCCCACGGCGGCCTCGACAATCTGCTGGCTCACCACAAAGCCGCGGCGCCGGCATGGGAATGGGGCGGGCGGATTTTCCTCGTATCACTCCTTCTTAGCGCCTCACTCGCCTGGCCTGGCCAAGCCGACCTTTTCGCCGCAAGCGCGCTCATCGTAAGCCTTACGGGCACCATCGCGGCATTTTGGCACAAGCGCCGCTATTATCTCGAGGCTCGGCTTCGCGATAAAAAGCGGCCGGCAGAGACGCCGTCCGCCAGCGGCCCGGAAGTAAGCACCCGCTTGTAACCCGCGTTATAGGATAGGCTCGCTCGACGCACGGCAACGCGAGGGTGACACTACAAGCAGTCGCGTTATTTCCATGCCAATAGCTTCCCTAGCCCCTCTGCCAAAGTCGTTCGCGCCTGAAACCCAAGCTGCTGCATGGCCCGCTGATTGTCGCCGATTGACAGACGGATGTCGCCAGTACGCGGCGGCGCATGATGAAGGGTCGGATGGGCACTGCAAAGCTCGGCCAGCGTCGTTGTCAGATTTAAAATGCTCGTTGGCTGGCCGGTGCAGATATTGAAAACACTGCCCGCCGGCAAGCGCGTGGCCATCGCTGCCCAAAGGGCGCGCACCACATCTGCGACGTAGACGAAATCCCGCACCTGATGGCCATCGCCGAAGATGGTAATCGGCATCTCGCGGCGAATTCGGTCGCTGAAAATCGAAATCACTCCAGAATACGGCGAGCTTGGCGACTGCCTGGGTCCATAGACATTAAAGAAGCGCAGCCCGACCGCCGGAACCCCATGCACCAGCGTGGCGGCGCGAGCATGCAGTTCACAGCCAAGCTTATCGGCCCCGTATGCCGACAGCGGTTGCACCGGTGCATCCTCGGGAATGGGCACCTGCGACGGATCGCCGTAAACCGCCGCCGAAGAAGCATACACCACAGGAATCGCCGGACGATTCGCCTTCGGACGAGCTCGATCAAAAATCGTAATCGTGCCGGTTAGATTCGTGCGATGCGAACCCAGCCAATCGCGGTTGCAAAGATCTACCGAAGCCACGGCCGCCAAATGAAAACAGCCATCGACATCCGCCAGGGCGGCCTCTACGGCGCTGGGATCTGCGACATCGCCGACCAAAAGCTCGACCGAAGGCGGCAGATAATCACGCGTGCCACTCGACAGATTGTCCAGCACGCGCACGCGATGTCCTTCGGCCACAAGTAAATCCGTCAAATGGCTACCGATAAATCCGCAGCCACCAGTAACTAAATAGTGTGCCATGTTGCTCCTTCGACTGGTTTGAGGCCAAAATTCCGCTCAATTCGACATCCATATCACTCTACGGTGACGCTCTTGGCCAGGTTTCTGGGCCGATCGACGTTGCAACCGCGCAAAACTGAGATGTGGTAGGCCAGCAAATGCAAGGGAACCGTCGCCACCATCGGCTGTAGCGGCTCGGACAGCGCCGGAATCTCAAAAACTTCATCGGCCAGGTCGCGCAACTGCGTATCGCCCCGCGTTCCCACCGCCAGCACGCGAGCCCCGCGCGCCTTGACTTCCTGTATATTGCTGAGAATTTTCGAATACTGACTGCCTTGCGGCGCCAGCGCCACCACCGGCATTCCTTCGCTGATAAGGGCAATATGTCCGTGCTTCATTTCTGCCGCTGCCAGGCCTTCGGCGTGAAGATAACTGATTTCTTTTAGTTTTAAGGCGCCTTCCAGCGCCACCGGATAATGGTAGCCGCGGCCTAGATACAGCCAGTCCTTTTCTTGGCAGTACTTCTTGGCGACTTCGGCGATGTGATCCGACTGATTTAAGACTTCCTTGATATGCTTGGGCATTTCCGCAAGCTCGCTGATAAGTTGACCGTAGCGCTCTTGCGACAAATGCCGGCGGCGGCCCATCCACAGCGCCAGCATCACCAGAACCGCGACCTGGGCGGTAAAGGCTTTGGTGCTGGCCACGCCAATCTCGGGACCGACGTGCAAATAAAGACCGCCATCGGTACTGCGCGCGACGCTTGATCCCACGACATTGACCACCCCCAGGGTCAAAGCGCCTTTGTCGCGAACTTCGCGCAGCGCTGCCAGCGTATCTGCGGTCTCGCCAGACTGAGAAACGGCAATCACCGTGGTCAATTCATCAATGATGGGATTGCGATAGCGCAGCTCGCTGGCCACGTCCACTTCGGTATGAATGCGCGCCAAATCCTCCATCAAATACTTGCCCACAAGCGCCGCGTGCCAGGCGGTGCCGCAGCCGGTCAAAATGAAGCGGCGCGTCCGCACAAGCTCACGCTCTACATGTTCTAGTCCGCCAAAGACGATGCGATGTTCGTGCGTATTTAGCCGTCCGCGCAGACATTGCACCAGGGCATCGGGCTGCTCACAGATTTCTTTGAGCATGCGGTGCGGATAGCCGCCTAGTTCGATTTCGTCCAGCGCCACGGCGATGTGTTCAACAGTCTTGGTCACCGGAACCGCATCCAGGGTCACGGTGCGAACGCCGGACGGCGTGACTTCTCCGGCTTCTCCATCCTCTAAATAGATGACGTTCGAGGTATGCGCGATGATGGCCGAGGCATCCGAAGCAACGATGTATTCATCATCGCCGATTCCGATAAGCAGCGGGCTGCCTCGGCGCGCAAAAACGATGCAATTGGGATGCTCATTCGAGATCACGGCAATGCCAAAGGTACCAACCACTTCGGCCAGGGCCGCCAGCACGGCTTGCAGCAGGCTTAGTTTAGGCGTGCTGCTGCTTGGCTCATGGCCATTTTTATGTCCGTGCAGATGGTATTCGATCAAATGAATCAGGACTTCGGTGTCCGTTTGGCTGGCGAAAACGACTCCGGTTTTCTCTAAGAACTGGCGCAGCACCGAGTGGTTTTCAATGATGCCGTTGTGCACGAGCGCCAGATTGTGATTCATGTCCAGATGCGGATGCGCATTGGCTTCCGTCGGGGCGCCATGGGTCGCCCAGCGCGTATGGGCCAGCCCGACGTGGCCGCGCAAAAGCGTGTCGCGCTCGGTCAGCACTTTGCTTTCCAGCGCGGCGATGCGTCCCACAGACTTGCGCACCTGTAAGTCCTTTTCGTTGAGAACCGCCAGACCGGCCGAGTCATATCCGCGATATTCCAGCCTTTTTAGTCCTTCGATAAGAATTGGCAATGCTTCCTTTTGTCCAAGATATCCAACAATTCCGCACATATCCGCCTCCTTGCGAGGAAATAACCGACTCTTCGATCTTTTCAGGCGCATTGCAATTTAGCGCCCATTAAATTTGACACTTAGTCAATGCGCATAACCGACTAGGGTTTTCACTAGGGCATAATGCGACAATCGCTAAGAGCGCATCTCTTCCGCAAGCCCGAAGAAGAGATGTCAAGCTTTTCCAACACCGGCATTTCACGTCGGAAAAAGCCGATTGCTGCCGATATTGTATACCCAAACCGAGGGGGTGCAAGAAGCAACCACATCGATCACGCATAAATTTTTCGATTGGGCTAAGTTAGCGAAATGATTGAGTTTTTTGTTGGTTGATAAATATTTAAACATTTCACAAGAAAATGACTAGCAGATTCGCAAAATCATTATACGTATAAGGAGCAGGGAGGATTACCTTGTCCCGAATTGACCTGGGGGTTTGCTGGATCGCTTTATTGATCGCTTATGGCATGCCGCAATTCCGCGGCCACGCCTACGCCGAGCCGAGCGTTGCCTACTACTATGGCAGCGCGCTGCCAGCTGCCGCGCTTTCTCAATACGATCACGTCATCGTTCAGGCGGATCAAGCGGACAAAGCCCAGGTCGAACTTTTACGCCGTCGCGGCAGCGAAGTGTTTGCCTACGTAAGCCTCAGCGAACTAAGTCGCGCGCAGGCCAGCAATGTGGATCGGCGCTGGCAGCTTGGCAGCAACGCGAACTGGAATACCGTTGTTATGAACGCAGCGGATTCTGGTTTTCGGCGCTGGCTTTTGGACAACTGTTTTGCTCCCTTGTGGCAGCGCGGATTTCACGCCTTTTTCCTCGACAACCTCGACAGCTATCAGGGGGTCGTGCATACAGAAGAAGCGCGCATCGCCCAGATAAACGGACTAAGCGCCATCATTTCGGAACTGGCAACGCGCTTTCCCAAAGTCAAGCTCGAGCTAAATCGCGGCTTTGAGCTGCTTCCGCAAATTGCGAAGCTAGCTACCGGACTGGCTGCGGAATCGCTATTTCAAAGCTGGAATCCGGTCACCAAGAAATACGGCGAAGTTCGAGACGATGATCGCCGCTGGCTGCTAAACCAGTTGCGCCGCGCCCGTGACGAATATCACTTGCCGATTACGGTCATCGATTATGTTCCGGTAACCGAGCGCGAGCTGGCACGCAAAACGGCCGAGCGCATCGCTGCTTTGGGAATGACCCCGTGGGTCACTGATCACGACCTAACGACCTTGGGAGTCGGCACTTTCGAAGTGATTCCGCGGCGCATTTTGGCCCTGTATAACGGCGCCGAGCTGCGCGGTGACAGCGCCGATATGTCCAATACTCCTATACACAAGATCGGCGGCGTTATTTTCGAGTATCTGGGCTACGCCATCGATTACGTAGACGTGTCGGAATCCCTGCCGAGCGGAGCTTTAAACACCCAGTATGCAGGAATCGTCAGTTGGTTTACCGATGATCGCGTGCCCAATTCCCAAGTCTATCGCGACTGGCTTTTGCGGCAGATAAACGCCGGAATGAAAGTGCTGATTCTGGATCACCTGGGTTTTTCCGCCGACTCGAGTTTTACAAAGCGCCTGGGTTACACGCGCATAGATCGGCGTGCCCGCGGCGATGTACGGGTGCTTCTCGCCGATCCCGAGCTTACCGGATTTGAGACCAAGGTCACGGGGCTTGCCAATCGCTTTTATGAACAACGACTGGAAGATTCCAGCAGTCGACGCGTCCTAAGCGTTGAAGATTCCGATGGCTTTCGCATGGATGCGGTCTTTACCGCAGCGTGGGGCGGAATGGCGGCCCATCCCTATTTGCTACGTGAAGGACCGGTATTTCAATACCGCTGGCTCATCAATCCCTTTGCTTTTTTCAAGCAGGCGTTGCGTTTGCCCGACATTCCTGCGCCCGATGTCACCACGCTAAACGGCCATCGCATGCTGATCGTGCACATCGACGGCGATGGGTTTGCCAGCCGCGCCGAGATGCCCGGCACGGATTATGCCGGCAAAGTCATTCTGGATCGCATCCTGAAACAATACTTGGTCAAGACCACCGTGTCCGTCATTGAAGGCGAGGTCGGCCCCGCCGGCAAATGGCCAAAGCTGTCGCCAGAGCTTGAAGCCATTGCGCGCGACATCTTCGCCCTGCCCAATGTCGAAGTGGCTTCGCATTCCTACAGCCATCCTTTTGATTGGCTGCGTTTCGGACAGGATCAGGAAGATGGCGACATCAACGGAATGTTCCGCTATGCCACCTCGCTTGTACGCGAAGTGAATGGCTCTGCAGACTACATCAATCGCCGGCTCGCCCCGCCAAACAAGCCTACCAAAGTCTTTTTGTGGAGCGGCGAAGCCATGGCCACGCGCGAAGCGCTGGCCCAAACCTATGCCGCGGGCCTTTTGAACATGAATGGCGGAAATACGATTATTTCGCGCAAAAATCCGTCGCTGACTGTGGTCTGGCCGATGGGCCGCCCCAATGGTCCCTACTACCAGGTGTACGCACCGATGCAGAACGAGAATCTTTTTACCAATCTGTGGCACGGTCCGTTCTATGGATTTCGCGAGGTAAAAAGCTCGTTTCAATTGACCGATATGCCGCGCCGGCTAAAACCAATCAACATCTATTTTCATTTTTACTCAGGCAGCAAGATTGGTTCCCTAAAGGCGCTGCAGGAAGTTATGAACTGGTCACTGCTTCAGGATGTGACCTCTGTATATGCCAGCGAGTACATCTACAAAGTTCTCGACTTTCAAGGAATGACACTAGCCCGTCGTACCGACGGTTGCTGGCAAGTGCGTGGCGATGGAGCACTCACCACTTTGCGGCTGGAACGCGGCGGCGCCGAAGTAGACCGCAAACGTTCCAAAGGAATTACCGGCGTCTTCGATCTGCCGCAGGGGAAATATCTGAGTTTGGATGGAAGCGGGCGCGCCGTTCTGTGCACAAGCCCCCAAGTAAAAGAGCACAGGGCAGCCAACCCGTAGGAGAGTCGTATGCGTATCTCCGCTGATTTTAGCGTGCGCCCAAGCCGGCGCGAACATTTGTTAAAGCCATATCAGCTTGCGCTGATTTCTTTGGCATTTCTGGCGGTGTTGATCATGCTGGCGACTTCTCCGAGCCGTCCTGAACAAATGGGCGAGCATCCGGACCGATTCTCGCTGCAATACCTGCGTTTGCTGGCCGCGACCCGTCCGCATGATTCGGAACTCAAGCTGCGCCTTTCGCGAGCGCTTTTTGCCATGAATCGACTCGAGGAAGCCGACAAAACGCTGTCGGCAATCTCCACGGAGGATTCCAAACTGCGCGCCGCCGCGCTGCATTTGGGCGAGCAGATACACTTGGCGCAGGCAGCCGAAATGGCGCGCAAAGGAAAGGTGACTCCGGAAGTCAAGCTGCGCATGGCTTCGTCCATCGAAGCACTGCTCGAGCAGCCGTTGTCCATTGAGGAACTTGTGCGATTGGCCGCCGAGAGCTTGGCGATTGGGCGACCCGATATCGCGGCGCGGATTTATGCCCGCCTGGCCGATGCCGACCCCGCGCAGCGCCACAAATGGCTGTTCGAAACCGCCAAGCAGCTACTTGCCAGCGGACAGCCGGCCGCGGCCGCGCGTGTCTACGATGAATTGGCCGAGAAGCATCCCGATCCACGGCAGCGCAAGCATTACGCGCAACTGGCGCTAAACACTTTTTTAAGCGCTGGTCCAAGCGAACTATCGGTCGACGCAGCCAAGCGCTACATCGCGGCCTTTCCCGCTGATCTTGGACTGCTTTTGACTGCAGCGCGTCTGGCGCTGGCTAACAATCAGCCAGCCCTGGCCAGTCAGTACTACGAAAAACTGGTTCAGTACAGCTCCGATCTTGCAGACAAACATCGCTACGCCCAGCTTGTACTGCGTACCCTAACTGCTTCCAATCAGCCGGCCGCGGCACTGCATGCCATGCGCCGTTTTCTGGAAATTTTTCCCAAATCCAATGAACTTTTGCGCCAAGGCATTGGCTTGGCGCTGGCCAATAACGAGCTGCGCATGGCGCAAGCCTTTGGCACCCTGCTGCTGCAGCAGAATCCGCACAGCAGCGCGATTGTCGCGGAACAGTTGCGCGTCGAGCTTGCGGCCGGCGATTTGTGTGCGGCGCTAAAGCTAGCCATGCGGCTTGTTCAGATGCAGCCGCGCAAAATTCAGCCGCGCCTGCGTTTGGCACAGCTTGCGACCTGGACCGGAAACTCCGGTCTGGCGCTTGATCAATGGGTTTATTTGGCGCTGCACACAGACGATCCAATGTATTTTGAGCGGGCGCTGCAGCTTGCTCCCAAAGTCTATGATTTGGAAGCGTTGGCCCGTTTGCTAAGGCTGAAGGCGCAGCGCGGCCGGCTGACACAGGCGGAATTGACTACGCTAGTCACGACTTTTGAAGACATCGGAGAGCCCGAAGAGCTGGTTGAAATCCTCGAAAGCTACTTGCGTCGCGAGACGGATCAGCGCGAAGCCTGGGAAGCGCTGGCCGAAGTTCAGGAACGGCGCGGCGATCGCGAAGCAGCGTTAAAGCTTTACACGCAAATCAGCCGCGAATTTGGCAGCGATGTCAAGGAAGTCACGCACCGCGCGCAGCTACTATGGGAGCTTGGCGAAGGCCATGAGGCCTATGTCCTTTTGCGCGACGTTTTTGATCACGCCGGCGTGGCTTCCACCAAAAGTCTGCTGACCCATGGAGAGCTGGCTTCGGTAGGCCCCCAAACTGTGCCGTCCGATAAAAAAGAGGAAGACAAACAGACCTTCCTAAAAACCCTGGGCGAGCTACTTTGGCATACCGAACCGCGTCCGGAAAACTTGGAAAACTACCGCCAGCTTTGGGCCGGTGGCGCCATGATCAAAGAAAGTACTTGGCGTTATCTGCTTTTGGCCAAGACGCACAGCCAGACGGACGAAGCGCTAAACGTCGCCACGCAGGCCTATATGCGCTATTCTGATCCAGAGTTTCTGGTCTGGGCCATGGATCTGGCCTTAGGCGCCGAGCGCTGGACGGATCTGGAACGCCTGTTTGACATCGCCAGCCGACACAGCGAACATTTTGTGTCCAATAAAAGCTACTACCTGACCCTGGCGGAGTATGCTTCGCACAAAGGGGATTACGATCGCGCGCTACGTGCCTATTTGCGGGTGGTGGCGCTGGATCCAAGCTCGGTGGCGGCGCGCGCCGGTGTGCTGTGGCTGCTTATCGACCATAGCAATGATCACGATCAGCAGCGCGGCAAGCGCGACCGCTTTGCCCTGCACCGCTACCTGACGGATTGGCGCGACATGGCGCAAAAAGCGCCGGCATTGTGGTTGCCTTTTGCCACTGGCTGGGCCCTGCTTGGCTACTCCAAAGAAGCCGAATCCTATTACAAACGGGAATGGACGGCGCGACCCACCGATCATCTTTGGCTGCTGGGATATGTCTCGACGCTCGATGCCATAAGCCGCAGCAGTGATGCGCGCCGCTTGCGCCGTTTCGCCATCGAGCAACTGCAACCCGAAGCGCAGCGCGCCTCCCATCGCAATGCGACCAAAGCGGAACGGGAACTGCTGGGCGCTTACGCGGGTCTAGTTCGCGACACCTATGGCGCTGGCAAAGGCTCGCGCTGGCTGTCTAAAGTTTTGCGCAAAGACCTCGATCCGCAGGTGCAAAAAGGCATGGCTGCGGTGTGGCGCCATGATTCGGAAGGGGAAGACAGCGTACCAGATGCTTGGATAAACGACAGCCGGCGCGTCACCCGCACAAATCCCTGGGGCCGTTTTCACAAGGCGCCTAAACTTGGGCAAAAGCAGACGATGGCAACGCTTATGGATTCCGGCGCCGCCCCGGATGAAAACGCCGAGCCGCCGCCGGCCCCGCTGCGGGTTTTGGCTGCAGATTCGGCCCCGGGCGAAGAACAAATTCCCATCAATTCCCTGACCATCAGCACCGAAGCGGGTATTCAAAGTATCAATGATTTGCTGATCCTGCCTGCTTCCGTATCCGTGCTTTTGGCGCGCGGCACCGTGGCACTTGGCGGTCATTTGGGAGTGAACCAGCTATTTCTAAACGGCAACGATGATCCACAAGTCGCGGCCACCGAAGTCGACTTGAAAGCTTATGTCATGTGGCGCCATCGCCTGGGCCGGCTGGAAGTCGGCATCGGTGGCAATCTGCGCCCCGACGCCAATCTGCTTTCAGGATGGCTTAGCGAAAGCTTTGAGATGGGTCGCCACGGGACCTTGAAAATCGGTGCATATCTGAATGAATTGGCCATCGACACACGGTGGCTGCGGCTTTATGGGGCCCGCCATCGCGTCTCGCTAAGCTGGCACAAAAGCTTTCTGCGCAATGGCTTTTTCGACGTACAAGGCAATGTGTACCATTACCATACACGTACCAATGAAGAACTAGGCGCCGGCGTCAATGCCGAATTCGATGTAGGCTACCGCATCCTGCGGGCGCGTCCGCAGTGGTCGATGCGGCTTAGCGGCAGCTTTACGCGCAATATCCTTTTGGCCGGAGAGCGTCCTACATTTGGTGGCAGCAGCCGATCGGTACAAAGCATTCTTGATGTGCTGCCGCTGGAATTTGGCGCACTGGGAATTGGCTCCCGCATAGAGCATCGATTTCCCGGAGTGGCCGCTCTTGGCACCGGACGCTGGCGCTATTTCGGCGACGCCTGGGTGGGGTGGATGTGGCCGCTGAATATCATCGGCTTTGACGTACAGGCCGGCGTCGCCCTGGGGCTGCCGCGCAAGCAAGAGATACGGCTTAGCGGCTTTGTTGCCAACAATCGCTGGCTTGGTCCCGGAGTCGTCAACGCCGGACTAAACCTTGGTTACGTATTCCGTTAATTCGCGTGAAGGAGACTGTCATGGACTTTTGCAAATTTTCTCAACTGGCACAGGAACGGGCACAGACACGGCCGCCGCGCGCGGCAAGGCATTCATCCTGGCACAAAAGGGTTGGCGGCATTCTGGGAGGATATCTGGCGCTGGTGCCGCTTGTGCTCCTGAGCGCCTGTACCTCGGTACTGGACGTTAAAGCCGACACGCCGCTTAGCGCCAAATCGCGGTGGGCGCTGTTGCCTTTTGGCGATTTCGGCGAAACACCGCAGGCTGGAGAACGCGCCGAAGAAATCGCTAGCTCTTTAATGCACGTGAAGTGGAATGTCGAACTAGAGCGCTATCCATCTAGCAAAGAAACTGCCGATTTGGTGGATTTGGATGAGCGACAGCGTTACGAAAAAGCCCTGGCCTGGGCGCGTTCTGAAGGCATGCTTTATGGACTGACCGGAAGCGTACAGGAATGGCGTTATCGCGCCGGGTCTGAGGGAGAAGCGGCGGTAGGGCTGACGCTGCGCGTCGTCAACATCAAGACCGGCCGCAGCGAGTGGTTGGCCAGCGGCGCCCGCAGCGGCTTTGGAGCTCAGACGGTCAGTGGCCTTGCCGAGCGGCTGATTGGACAAATGCTTGGTCAAATTCGGATGCAGTGAATCGTCATGCTGAAGCACCTACATTTAGAAGTCGAAGATCCGTCCAGCATATCTCCTTTGTGGGTATTTCTGGACATGTCGGTCGTTACGTTACTGTTGCCGGCGATTGGTCTATGGCGGCATCCGGCCGATCCCTTCTTTCTGCACGGAGGATTTCCTTGGCTGGCGCTGGCGCCGCTCCTAGTCGGGCTGCGCTACGGATTTGCGCGCGGTCTGGCCAGTGCGGCTGTGCTGAATCTGCTGATGTACGTATGCTATCGGCTGGGTCGGCCGGGAATGCTACATTTTCCCGGTAGCTTGGCGCTTGGCCTTCTGCTAGTAGGAATGCTGGCCGGTGAATTCTGCGACATGTGGATTCGCCGACTGCACCGCTTCAGCGAGCTCAGTCAGTATCGTCATACTTTGCTACAGAAGTTTACGCGCTCCTATCACTTGCTGGCGCTTTCGCACGAACGGCTGGAAAGGCGGGTTCTAACCAATACCAAAAGCCTGCGCGAAGCAATGACCTACCTGCGCGAACGGGCGTTGGCCTTAGAACCGGATTCTCCCGATAGCCGAGAACTGCACCAGCTTATGATGGAAGCGCTGAGCAGCTTCGGATTGATTCAAGTGGCCAGTCTGTATCGAGTGGACGCGTACGGAATTCTGATTCCCAATATCGTGGCCAAGATTGGCAATCCCAAACCGGTACGCCTAAATGATCCCTTGCTTGAGCAGGCGCTGAAGCAAAAACAGCTTACTTGTATTCGACCGGAGCAAAGTACAGCGCAGGCCCAAGATCCTTCTGGAGCACCCATCGCGGAATCGCTTTTGCTGGCGTTGCCGCTTGTCGATGTGCACGGAAGGCTGTGGGGGATAGTGACCGTGCAGCAACTGCCGTTTATGGCGCTGAGTCAGGATCACCTAAATCTGCTGGCGATTTTGGCCGGACATTTTGGCGATCTTTTGGCCTTGTCCTTTGGCGGGGCGCTGTATCAGTTTCATGGCTGTCTGCTACGCTGCCAGCTCGACGCCCAAAAGCACAATCTATCGGCAATGCTCTGCGCGCTGGTCGTCGATACGAACGTGGCGCCGTCGACTCTTGTGACCAATTTGCTCGATGTTCATCGTGGGCTCGATCAGCAATGGCTGACCAAAAATCGTCACGGTCAGCGCGTATTATTCATGATACTGCCGCTGACTGATGCCGAAGGCGCGCGCGGCTTTGTGCAGCGTCTGGAAAATTTCTGCCAAGATCGCTACAGTCGACCACTTTGTGAGCTGGGTGTACGCGTGCATCAGCGGCTTGTGGAAGGAACCACAGATGCCATCGCAACCTTGGATACGCTGAAGGAGGCGTGTGAGATCGATGTTGCCAAAACCTGAGAATCCGCCGCAACCGGAACGCTCTTTACGCCCGGGGCTTTTAAAATTTAGCGGAGCCCTGCTGATGGACCTTTTGGCCTTTGGCGCCGCTTTGTCCGGACGTTTGCCTGGAATCCTTCAGCTCATCGCCCTGCTTATACACGCAGGGGCTTGCGGGCTTTGCGCGCTGGCCTTGCACCAAATGATGCCGCCGTCGCAGCAAAATCCGCGGCGGGCCGCGCTACTATTTCTATTTGTTGTCACATTTTTTCTTCCGGTTTTTGGCGGACTCGGCATGCTCGGCGGAATCATTGCCGAGTACTTTTATCCCAAGCCCAAACCGCAACTGTGGATGAGCGTACCGATTCCCGGACTGCCGCATCAGCCTCCGGCAATTGCCGCGAATACGGAATATGGCGATGGTGCGCTGTCGGCCATGTTGCGCTACTGTCCGGATCCGGAAAGACGGCTGTCCGCTGTCCTAACGGCGCGCCGCCTGCGCGATGCCAACGATACGGAAGTGCTGCAACTGGCGCTAACCGATCGAGTGGACGATGTTCGACTTTTGGCCTATTCGGTTTTGGACCATAAAGATCAAGCTTTTAATGAACGGCTGAAAACTCTGCTTCGGCAGTTGCAAACTGCACCCGTTGAACAGCAATCCCAGTTGCGAAAACGACTGGCCCAGACACACTTTGAGATGATCCATTTGGGGCTGGCGCGAGGCGAGGTGCAAAGCTATCTGCTGGATCAGGCGCGCAAACATATCGATGCTGCCTTGCAATTAGAAGCCAAGGATTGCGAAAGTCTGTTTTTGCTGGGCATCATCGCTGTGCGTCAGGGGGAATTTGAAACGGCGGAAAAAGCATTCCTAAAGGCGCAGGTTTTGGGCATGGCGCTGGAAAAAGTGCTACCTTATCTTGCCGAAGTCGCTTTTCGCCAAAAGCGCTTTGCAACCGTGACGCATTATATGCGCGCTATCAATTCCTTTTACTTTCATACGCAACCCTTGCTTAGCGGCATCGCCGCCCACTGGCTGCCGGAGGAACCATGATCAAGACCGATGCGATGCCTGATATCACTCTTCTTCTGGAAGGGACCTATCCGTACATAAGCGGTGGAGTCTCTAGCTGGGTGCATCAAATCATCCGCGGTCTTCCGGAGATTACTTTTTCTTTGGTCTTTTTGGGAGGAGATCCACAGCTTTATGGCGCCCCCAAATACCAGTTGCCAAGCAACGTCGTCGGTCTGCAAACACATTACTTAACCGACACCGCCAAGCCCCTAAAGATGCATACTCGCGCTGGCAACATCAAGTGCTTTGCCGATAGCCAGCGCATGCATGAATACTTTCGTCATCCGGAACAAAAACTTCCGCAGGGACTTTTGCAGCGTTTTTTAAGCAGCATCGGCCAACCTGACGGCATCCCTGCAGAAGATTTTCTGCTTAGCGAGGCGGCCTGGAACAGCATATGCACCGATTATCACAAGCTGTGTACCGACCCCTCTTTTTTGGATTATTTCTGGGCCGTGCGCATGATGCATGCGCCGCTTTTTAAGATTGCGGAAATCGCCCGCAATCTGCCGCCCAGCCGAATTTATCATTCCGTTTCCACCGGCTATGCCGGACTGCTCGGCGCCTTTTTGCATCATCGCCATGGCCGTCCTTTTATCGTGACCGAGCACGGCATTTATACCAAGGAACGCAAGATCGACCTGGCCCAGGCGGAATGGATACGCGAAACCAGCGACGATATGGCCAGCGGGCTGCGCGGCAGCGTCAGCTACATTCGGCAGTTGTGGATACGATTCTTTGAAGGCATCGGACGCCTGACCTACGACGCCGCCAATCCCATCATCTCGCTTTACGAAGGCAACCGCCGGCGGCAAATTCAAGACGGCGCCGCTTCCGATCGTACCCAGATCATTCCCAACGGCATTGATCTAGAGCGTTTTGCGCCGCTGCGCCAGCGCCGGCCGGCCAAAGTTCCGCAGGTTCTAGGCCTTATCGGCCGCGTGGTTCCTATTAAGGACATTAAGACGTTTATTCGCTCCATGCGCGGCGTGTGCAATCGCATTCCCGAAGCCGAAGGCTGGGTGGTTGGTCCCACCGATGAAAATCCTGAATATGCACGGGAATGCACGGACTTGGTAAACAGCTTGGGACTTGGCGGTCGCGTCAAGTTTCTGGGCTTTCAAAAAGTCGAAGAGATACTGCCCAAGCTCGGCTTGATGGTACTTACCTCGGTCAGCGAGGCGCAACCGCTGGTCCTGCTTGAAGGCTATGCCAGCGGGCTGCCGGCAATCAGTACAGATGTCGGCTCTTGCCGCGAAATTATCGATGGAGCGACTCCCGAAGATCGTGCATTTGGCAGTGCCGGCGCAGTCGTCTCGATTGCCAATCCGGATGACACCGCGGCGGCGGCGGTGGCGCTTTTGGAAGATGACTCACGCTGGCACAAAGCTCAGCAGGCGGGCATTTCCCGCGTCGAACGATTTTATACCCAGCGCGATATGCTAAGCAGTTACCGTCGCCTGTACGGCGCGGCCCGCGCAGCAGCGTGATGGCAGAATAAAGGAATTTCCATGGCCGGCATCGGATTTGAACTGCGCAAACTTTTGGCCAACAAAAGCTTTCTTGGCATTTTGCGCGCTTATGGATTTGCCGGGGCCATAAGTTCTGGCCCCTGGCTGCTGTCGATTTCCAGCGTTTTGGCCATCGGCATACTTGGGCGCAGTCCCAATGATCCGACGCACCAAATGGAGAGCTTTCAAGTTTCGGTCACCTATCTGATTGCCACCGGACTGATTTTAACCGGCGGCCTGCAACTAATGCTGTCACGCTACATCGCTGACCGCTTGTTTGAGAAAAAACCCTATCTGGTCCTGCCAAACCTTCTAGGTGCGCTCACCCTGACCACGCTAGTAAGCGGCCTTCTTGCTACGCTGATTATGGCAACGCTGTTTACCGAAGCCCTGCCCTACCGCATTTTGATGGCCGCCAATTTTGTCACCCTCTGCAATATTTGGATACTCGTCGTCGTACTGTCTTCCCTAAAAGCCTACCGTCAAGTGCTTTTGGTGTTTGCGATTTGGGCAGTCATTGTCGTTGTAGCGGCTCTTTTGCTGCGTCCTTGGGGGCTTCCGGGATTGCTGCTGGGATTTTTGCTGGGCCACGCCGTACTGCTTTTCATCCTGCTGGCCTTGGTGATGCGCAGCTACCCCGGTCAAGGGCTTGTGGCATTTGGATTTCTCTCACTTAAACAGATCTATCCCATTTTGGCTCTGACCGGCTTTGTCTATAATTTGGCAATCTGGTCTGACAAATTCATTTTTTGGTACAATTCCGACACAAGCGAAGCCATTATCGGCCCACTGCGCGCATCGTTTATTTACGACATTCCCATCTTTCTTTCCTATCTGTCGATCGTTCCGGGAATGAGCGTCTTTTTGGTGCGCATTGAAACCGACTTTGTCGAACGCTACGACGCCTTTTACGATGCCGTGCGCATGGGCGACACCTTGGCCAATCTAGAGCGACTCAAGGACCGTATGGTCTACGTCGTACGTCAGGGCATCTACGAAATTTTCAAAGTGCAGGGCCTGACTGTCATTCTTTTGATCCTGCTTGGTGAAAACCTGCTTAGCGCGCTCGGAATTTCGTCAGGGTATTTGTACCTATTTTACGTCGATGTGGTCGCGGCCGGATTGCAGGTGCTTTTGCTGGCCATCCTGAATGTATTTTTCTACCTCGATCAGCGTCGCATCACGCTCGGATTAAGCGTCCTTTTTCTGGTTTCAAATACGGTGTTCACACGCATTACCCAAATCTTAGGACCTAGCTACTACGGATATGGCTTTGCCTCGGCCATGCTGCTGACAAGCCTAGTCGGCCTGTGGCTTCTGTCCGCCAAGCTCGATCGGCTGGAGTATGAAACCTTCATGATGCAATCGCTTGCCTGAGCGACAAATACAGAATTTCTGGCGTGAACCGGCCATTTTCGTAATACTTCCCCGCAGGAAGGGCAAATCATGAATGTTTTGTTTCGATGGTTCACGCGGTTGCATATAAAAATGTTTCGCGCGACGGGTGGCAAAATCGGCGGCAGCATTGCCGGAGGCAAAGTTTTGCTGCTGACGACGCAAGGGCACAAAAGCGGTCAGCCGCGCACCGTGCCGCTGGTCTATTTTGAACACCAAGGAAAAGTGTATGTCGTAGGCTCTGCCGGAGGCGCCCCCGATCACCCCGCTTGGTACAAAAATCTTGCGGCCCGCCCCGAAGTCACGGTCGAAATTGGCGCCAGGCGGCTAGAGGCCCAAGCGGTGACCGTTGATCAGAAGGAACGCACACTGGTCTTTGATCAGGTCAAAAAACAGATGACGATGTTCGCCGGATACGAGAAAAAAGCCACTCAGCGCACCATTCCCATCGTTCGCCTCGATGGCGTCGTAGCAAATTAGCGTTGCTACGAACTCGCAGCCGCCTACATATAGCCCTGCGCTTGCAGTTGAAATAGGCGCGCATAACGCTGGCCGGCGCGCAGCAAACTCGCATGCGTTCCGTCTTCTACGATTTTTCCCCCTTCAAGTACTAAAATGCGGTCGGCCATGCGCACGGTCGAAAAGCGATGCGAGATCAGTAGTGTCGTGCGCCCCGCGGCCAGACTGGCAACGCGCTGAAATACAGCGTGCTCGGCTTCCGCATCAAGCGCCGCGGTCGGTTCGTCCAGAACCAGAATGTCTGCTTCTTCTCGCATAAACGCTCGAGACAAGGCCAATTTTTGCCACTGCCCGCCGGAAAGCTGCACGCCGTCATGGGCCCATTTGCCAAGCCGCGTGTCTAGCCCCGCCGAAAGCTCGGCGATTATGGAACCCGCGCCACCAGCCTCTGCGGCCCGACGAATGCGCGCTTCGTCTTGCAAATGCTCGACGCTGCCGACGCCGATGTTTTCGCCTAGGCCTAGTTGATACTCGTTAAAGTCCTGAAAGATGACTCCGATGCGCGCCCGCAGAGCAAACTTGTCATAATCTTGCAGATCTCGACCATCTAAAAGGATACGCCCTTCGGTCGGTTCATAAAGGCGCGTCAGCAGCTTGATCAGAGTGGTCTTGCCGGCACCGTTCTGTCCAACCAAAGCCACCGATTGCCCTTCGGGCAAAAAGAAGCTGATGCCGCGCAGCGCCCATTTTTCAACGGAACGAGCATTGGGGCCGTTTGCAGAAAGCGCGTTTTTTCGGTTTCCGTTGCCATCTGCAGTATTTTCACCAGGTTCCGGTGCAACGGACGGATAGCGAAATCCGACATTCTCAAAACGAATTCCTTTTTCCTGAAATTCAGCCGCCGCAAGCTCTGTCGCGGGGCGATTCGAACTTGACCCGCTGGGCAAAAACAGCGCCGTGCCGAACGCGGAGTTTTCGGCAAATTCCAAATACTCAAACAGGTTCGACATATACAGAGTGTCTTCATAAATTCCTCCGATGGCCCCAAGCAGCGACTGAAATGCCTGCTGCCCTTGGCGAAAAGCCATCAAGTACAAAGTCATCGCCCCAAGCGTAATCGTGCCCAAGGCCGCCGCCACGGCCACCGCAGCATAGCACCCATAAAATGCGGCGCTGCCAACGAGAGACAGCAGCAGTGCATAAAGCGCGCGCCGCACCGCTAGGCTGCGATCCTCGCGGTAAAATTTTTCGCCCAGATTGCGGTAGCGTTTCAAAAACAAAGGTCCTAGTGCAAAAAGCTGCACTTCTTTGACATGGCCATCATTGGCCAGCACATATTCCAGATAATTCAACTGCCTGGCTTCGGGCGAGCGCCAGTTGCGCAGGCGAAAAGCGCTTCGCGATAGGACCATCTCGACCACCGTGGCCGGAATCGCCGCGACCAGCAAAGCCAGCGCCGCCCACCGCGAAAAGCGCAGGATGACCGCCAGATAGCCAAGAAGGGTCAGGGCGTTTTGCAAAAGCTGAAAGCCCTGCATAACCACGGAAAGCGGGCGCGAGCCAGCCTCGCGACGGGCACGGGTCAGCTTGTCGTAAAAGCGCCCATCTTCGAAGTGGCGCAATTCCAAAGTCTGCGCTTTTTGCAGAATCATTCCGTTGATGTCTAAAGACAGCCGAGCTCCAAGCAGTTGGCGAACCAGGGCCTGCATGCGCTGCGTGATCGCCAAAGCGACGACAATGGCCAGCTCGATAAGCACCCAGCGGATGGTGGCGGCGCGCGATCCGGACACGACGGCATCGACAATTCCTTTGCCTGCATAGGCCATGCCGATGGGCAACACGGCAGAAAGTAGAGTCAGAATTCCCAGAAGCACCGTCACCAAAGAAGAGGACCTAAAGACCAGCGCCAAGGTGCGCAAAGTCAGCCGCGCGCCTTCGTGCAGGCGTTTAAAAAATTGCATGTTGCCAATCCTAATACATACAGACTGACTTCTGGCAGCCGTGAATTTATCACGTCGTGGTTCATGTACTCTTCAGCTTGACAGCCCGTCGGCGATATGCGCAGGATGCGAAAAAAATCGAAGGAGATTCCAGCATGTTGAGTCGGCAATTTGCAAATGCACGACGCTATCCGTTTCCTGCAGTGCCAAATGGCTGGTTTGCCCTCGCGCTTTCCAGCGAATTGGCCCCCGGGCAGATGATGCCGCTTGACTGCCTTGGCCAAAGATTGGTGCTATTTAGGGGTGAAGACGGACAGGCGCATGTATTCGACGCATACTGTCCGCATCTGGGCGCTGACATGGGCTCGGGTGGCAAGGTGGTCGGAAACACCCTGCAGTGTCCGTTCCACCACTGGTGCTTCGATGGCACCGGCGCTTGCGTGAAGGCGCCAAATGTCGGCAAGATTCCACCTACAGCGCGCACCGTACCCTGGCCTGTACACGAGACAGACGGGGTCATCTTCACGTTCCATCATACCGAGCGCCAGGCCCCAACCTGGTGGCCCGTCACTCGCCTAGACCCCGCCTGGACCCCGCTTGAGAGCAAAAAGTGGCGGTCGCGCTGTCACGCGCAGGAAGTGATCGAAAACACTGTGGATTCGCTTCATGCGCCCATCGTGCATGGATATCTTCGGCCCACCGTGATTAGCAATGCGCATGCGGAGGGACCGATGTGGAAGGTGTCTTGGGATATGCTGCTCTCCTCCGAGTATGCGATGTCGCAGGCACCTGGGTTGGAGGTGAATACGGACGGGGACATAGAGCCCGTGGGCGGTCCATGCGGCAGCACAGAGGATCCGCTCAAGCTCAAGCTCGACATCACAGCATACGGGCTCGGCTTCATCGATCTCTTCTCGATCTTGGAAGTCCTCGGCTGGCCGGCGCTCGTGCGCGTATGCCTGACGCCCATCGACGAAAACGAGACGCAATTTCACATCATTACGAGCGTGCTTGCCCCTCCTGGTACTGATCCAGAGCTCGCTTGTGCCGTGAACCGCAGCATGAACAACATGATCTCGCACGACACCAAGCAAGACTGCTACATCTTCGAGCGCAAGGCATACCTCACAAAGCCGGTGCTGGCGGCAGAGGACGGTCCCATCATGCAAGTTCGGCGCTGGGCCCGGCAATTCTATACGGCGGCCGGGCATACGCAGGACGAGTCCAGTGTTCAGCGCTAAGCGCGAAGCCGGCTGCAGTGGGAGCGGTGACGCATGCGCATTGCGGTGATCGGGGGTGGCATTTCGGGAATGGCTTCGGCGTGGCTCCTACAGTCACGGCATGAGGTCGTGCTTTACGAACGCGCAGAGCATTTAGGTGGCCATGCCCGCACGATCCCTGTCACCTGGGACGGCAAGGTCGTACATACGGAGACCGGCTTCAAGTACTTCATTGACGCGTCGTACCCGCTGTTCCTATCGCTGCTTGCGCGGCTGGGAGTGGCCTACCATAGCCGCCGCTCGACGCTGACCGTGGTCCGTCCGGGCGGCCGAGCCCTCGTCGCACCGCCGCGCGGACCCTTGCAGCTCGCGCGCCTTCTCAACTCGTCTTTCGATTTGCGCGGGCTGTTCGGGCTTCGTCGCTATATGCACTCCGCCGAGTCCTTGGTCGCATCTCAAGATTGGTCTGTATCGGCGCGCGAGCATGCGCGTCGCCTCGGCTGCTCCGAGCATGTGATTGACGGATTCATTGTGCCGCTGCTTTCGGCAAGCTGGGGGGCGCCCCTGCAAGACATGTCTGATTTTCCGGCATACACGATCTTAAAGACCATGCGCCGCTCGAAGGACGGCAGCATTTCCTATCTAGAAATCGAAGGCGGAATCAGCGTCTACATCAATGCCCTGGCCCGTCTGCTTACAGACCTTGAGCTCTGTCTGAAAACTGACGTAAAAGCCCTGCGGCGAGCCGGGAAAACGCTGCTCGTTCTGGACAGCAGCGGAAAAGAGCGCTCATTTGACGCGGTTGTCCTGGCCACAAGCGCCTTGGCTGCAGCCCGCTTGACCGCAGAGGTGTCCGAAGCCCACGGCTGGCACGACATCCTCTCTCGATTTCGCTATTTTCCGACGACGATCACAGTACACAGCGATGAAAGCTACATGCCCACGCGGCGCGGCGACTGGTCGGTCATCAACCACTTTCTCGACGAAGAGCCCTGGATGAGCGAGTGGAGCGGTTGGCGGCAGAACGTTCCGGTCTTTCGCACCTGGCTGCCCAAGGGCCGCGCCGAGCCGCGAAATCTTCATCATCGTCACGAGTTTGAGCATCTCATCGTCACGCCAAGCAGCGAGGCCTTGCAAAAGCGCATCGCCGCGCTTCAGGGAGAAGCCGGCATTCACGTTGCTGGAATGTACACAAACGATGCGGACAATCACGAAAGCGCCCTGACCTCAGCGCTGCTCATCGCGCGCTCGCTCGCACCCGATGCTCCGGAATTGCTCAACCTAGATCAAGCCTTAGCTGCAAGGCTCAAAGCCTAGCGCTGCGCGGCGCGCTTTACACTGGAGGCCGAATATAGTCTACTTGGCCTCCAAGTCTCGTCGAACCGTCGCCTCCGGAGGATGACCATGCCTGCGCCCGTGACTAGTGTGAAGCAGTACTTCGATACCCTTCCTGAACGTTTTCAGGCCGCTGCCGCCAAAGGCATTCATGCAACGTTTCAGTTTGAGCTCTCCGGCGAAGGGGGCGGAACGTACCACGCGATCGTCCATGAAGACGCGCTGCATGTCGAACCGGGGCCCGCGGAATCGCCGACCGTCGTCGTGAAGATGGCCGCCGGAGATTACATCAAGATGAGCAATGGTGAACTGAACGGCCAGTTGGCATTCATGAAGGGCCAGCTCAAAGTCACCGGAAATTTGCTGCTTGCTCAGAAGATGCAGGCGATCTTCCCGGCCGCCAAGTAAGGCGGCGCGCTGCAACCCTGGACACCAGGCGCCTAAGCCAATTCTTCGCGTTCCCAAAAGCGATGACGGCTGAGTGCCTGCATGAATTCCTGCCCGAAGGCCTGCAAATCGGTTCCCGAATTGGCGACTACGATTCCCGCGGAGGTCAATCCGCTTTCCTGCGGATGCTGGGCTTTGCGCGGAGCCACCATTCCGGCCAGCCCGCAAGCGCGCAAAACGGCTGCACCTTCGCCGTAGGCGCCTATGGGTTTGCAGTGCGAATAGGCTTCTTTGACAAAGGTCAAGACCTCAGGCATAAGCGCCAAGGCTTGCGCACTTTTTATGCCGCCGGGAATCAGTACGGCGTCATAAAACACCGAACTGCTGATCAAAAAGCTTTTGTCCGGCTCGACCATGGCGCCATGGCCTTGCAGCGGATTTAAAGTCTGGGCGATGACCTCTGCCACCGCCCCGCCGGCCGCCAGAGTCTGCTTCAGTGCATACAGTTCGGTACATTCAACGCCTTGCTCGACCAAAATGGCCACTCGCAGGCTCTTTGTACTGTAAAGGTTTGTGGCCTCCTGACTTAAGGCCGGAGATAGGGTAAATGTGACACTCGGCGGCGTATTTGCGGGAAGCGCGCCGCCTTCGCCTTCCCATCGAGCTTTGGCCGTGCGCTCGCTGCTTTGTTTGGGAAGCGATACGCGCGTTCCTAGGCCGGAAGCAACTTGTCGCGCCAAATCGATCGAGATTGAAGCAAATAGATCAATGACGCGCTGGCGAATTTCTTTGCGCATCACTTTTCCTAGTTCAAACTGAGCCGCTTTGACGATATGCCGCTGCTCATGTTTGGACATGCTGTTCCAAAATAACGTCGCCTGACTAAAATGATCGGCAAAGCTCGGACTGCGCTGCCGTATCTTATATCCTTCGAGCTTTTCGGCGTATGAGACAAAACCGCCGAGTTTTTCCGGCGCAACCATCGGACAGCCGCGCGCAATGGAATTTGGCGAGTAGCTAGCCTGGCTGGTCGAAATGCGCTGGCGCATAAACCCATCCTGCTGATGGTTGTGAACCGGCGACAGCGGACGGTTGATGGGAATTTCCGAGAAATTCGGCCCGCCAAGTCGCAATAGCTGCGTATCCAAATAGGAAAACAGCCGCGCCTGTAAAAGCGGATCGCTTGTGAAATCGATTCCAGGGACGATGTTGCCCAGGTGAAAAGCCACCTGCTCGGTTTCATTGAAAAAGCAGTCCGGATTGCGATTCAGTGTCAACTTGCCGACCCGCTGTACCGGAACCAGCTCTTCCGGAATCAGCTTTGTGGCATCTAGCAAATCAAAGCCGAAGGCCATTTCGTCTTCCGGTTCGACGATTTGCAGACCTAGTTCATATTCCGGAAAATCGCCGCGTTCGATGGCTTCATACAAGTCGCGCCGATGAAAATCCGGATCTTTGCCGCCAAGCATTTGCGCTTCCTCCCAAGTCAAGGAATGCACGCCCAAAAGTGGCTTCCAGTGAAACTTGACAAATCGGGCCCGACCTTCGGCATTGATGAGGCGAAACGTATGAACCCCGAAACCTTCCATCATGCGAAAGCTGCGCGTTAGTGCACGATCGGAAAGGATCCACATCAGCATGTGCGCCGTCTCAGGTGTCAGCGATGCAAAATCCCAGAAGGTATCATGTGCAGAAGCCGCCTGCGGCATCTCGTGCTGCGGCTCGGGCTTTATTGCGTGTACCAAATCTGGAAACTTGATGCCGTCCTGAATGAAGAACACCGGAATATTATTTCCGACCAGGTCGAAATTTCCCTCTTCCGTATAGAATTTGGTGGCAAAGCCGCGTACATCGCGCGCCGTATCGGCAGATCCGCGAGAACCAACGACCGTCGAAAAACGTACGAATACCGGCGTTTTTTGCTTTGGATCTTGCAAAAACTGCGCACGGGTCAGCTCGGAAAGCGATTGATAGACCTGAAAATAGCCATGGGCAGCGCTGCCGCGGGCATGCACCACTCGCTCGGGAATGCGCTCGTGATCAAAATGGGTCAGCTTCTCGCGCAAGTGGAAATCTTCAAGCAGCGAGGGACCGCGCAAGTGCGCACGCAATGAATCATCGGTATTGGCGATGCGCAGCCCTTGATCAGTAGTCAGATACTGGTCCTGTACGTCATCGCGATAAGGGCCAAGACTGCGCGCCTTGCTATGCTCATCGATCTCCATGGAAGATTTCTCGTTCTTGGGTTCCTGCGGATGTGCGGACATGCTGGACTCCTTGCCACAAAGCCACTTGAAGATTCGGCCAAGGCGGATGGAACGGGGTGCTCCGCATTAGCAGCTACCATGCCAGCTTCGCAGCCATCGCCTCGAAGCTGCACCGTGAATTGCGGAAAACTGCAAATTCCTTTGTGAAATTTGCCACAGCCTATTTCGCCCACTGCGCTGATATGACACAATCACTTCCGCTATTTGCAACCTACCGCGAGGCTTGCATTCGACGATCAGCCTATCTCAGCGCAATCACAGCGCTTTTATGGAATGGATACGTGCAAGAAATTGCGAAGCTTGACCAAAGTCTTTACCGATGTGCGCAAGGAGCCCAAAGCTATTCCTTCCTTTTTATGCTTTTGCTCGTGCTTTCGGCATGTAATCTGCGTGGCATTCGCCCCTTTTTCAATCTGCAGGGTGCGGTGCCTTCGGTCGGCGATACCCATGGCGAGTTTGCGGCGGCGTTTTTTCAAACCACTGGTTCGCGTCTGCTGCCCGGACACCACTGGTCTCTGGAATCCAATGGCTGGGTATTTTCGGAAATCGCCAAAGACATTCTGCATGCGCAGCTAAGCGTCAACATTGAGGAGTATATTTGGGAACCCGGCCGAGCCAATGAGCAGTTGCTGTCTGCCTTAGGCCGGCGCGCCAGCGGAGTAAAATGCCGCATCCTGGCCGATCCGCTGGGAAGTCCGGATTTTGAGACGCAAATTGCGCCGCGGCTGCGCTCTTTGGGGTGTGAAGCTCGCGTCTTTCGGCCGCTGACTGCGGCCAATTTGCTAGAGCGCAATCATCGCAAAATCGCCGTCATCGACGGCCACATCGCCCATATGGGCGGCTTTGGCGTACGCGATGAATGGCTGTCGGGAAAGCGCCGCCGCTGGTCGCCACTGTGGCGCAAGCGCCTGCGCCTTATTGGCGAATGGCGCGATGACAATATACGCCTCGTCGGTCCCGTGGTAAACGACGTCCAGCGGGCATTCGCGCAAAATTGGCAAGAAGCGGGGGGAACGCTGCTGCCGGCCAGCGATTTGCCCGCCATTCCCCCTTCTGGGCCGGCCCGCGTCGCCTTGGTGTCCTCAACGGCGGGCTATCTGACGGATGGAGAGCGGCTGATGCATCTCTTGATTTCCGCCGCGCGGCAGCGCATTTACATCGCCAACGCCTATTTTGTTCCCGATCAATCGCTGCTCGATCGATTGATTGAAAAAGCGCAAAAGGGAATCGATGTACGGGTGCTCGTACCCGGGCGCAAAAATGATGTGCCCATCGCCAGCCTTGGACAACGTCAGGTGTACCGCCAACTGCTGGCTGCCGGCGTCAAGATCTTCGAGTATCAGCCGGTGATGATGCACGCCAAAACCATGCTCATCGACGATCGACTGGCCGTCATCGGCTCTTTGAATCTGAATCTGTTATCGATGAATCGTTTGGAAGAAGCGGTCTTTGCCATTGAAGACGTTAAACTGGCCGAGGTGCTGTCCGAAAGCTTTGCGAGCGATCTGAAAGAATCACGCCAGGTCAAACTGCAAGTTCCCTAAATCCATCATGAAATCGGAGTGTCCCTTTTATCAAACGCGCTCCGGATTCCGCGCCTCCTTTTCAGCACCGAGATATGCTACGATGTGCCGCGAATCGAATCAGCCAGCGGAGCATCCTTCCATGCAGCGTGAAATAGGTATTAAGCCCGTTCAATTGGTAGTCGCAGGGCAGCCGCAACATTTGGCAGTGCGCCACTATCAGGCAGACGTAGTCATTGATGGCCCGATGTGCCGGACTGATTTGCAAATCACATTTGCCAACGATCTGGGGCGTACTATCGAAGGAGATCTGGTATTTCCGCTACCGCCGTTTGCAGCGCTTTGTGAATTGCACGTAAAAGTCGGCGCGCGCAGTTTGCGCGGCAAATTTCGACCGCGTCAGCGCGCTCAAGCGGAATACCACCGGGCGGTGCAGGCTGGCCAGACCGCGGCGCTTGGTGAGTCGGAAGGCGAAGATCTGGGCCGCCTGCGCATCGCGCCAATCGAAGCCGGTGAGGATGTAGAGGTGACGCTCGGCGTAGTGTCTACACTTCTGCCCATTTCCGATGGGCAACGCTTGCTGTTGCCACTGACCTACATGCCGCGCTTTGTCGAAAATCAGGCGGGGTTAAAGCCGATCGAAAATGCCGCCGGGCAAAGGCCACGACCGCTGACTCTGGCCGCCCGCGCCGACGTCACAGTTTCAATTCGCAAAAATGGAACGCCCATTCAAGTCCGCTGCACTACGCATAGCTTGCAAAAAAGCGATGGTCCAGCGCTTCTGGAAGTGCGCGTGCAAAGCGTGCCGCTCGATCGCGACCTACAACTAGAAATCGTCGATCGCCCAACCGGCGATTCGCCCACGGCCTGGGTGCGTCATGACGCTTCCTCGGGTCCCGATAAACTGGGACCAAGCACCGCTGTGGCGCTGCTGCCCCCGGCGTTTGCAGAAGAGGGGGTTACGGTCGCGCGCACAGTGATTCTGCTTGTGGATCGCTCGGGCTCGATGTCGGGTGAGCCCATTGCTGCGGCAAAGCGGGCGGTGCGTGGATGTCTGCGGGCGCTCGGCCCCACCGATCAGTTCAACATCATTGCCTTTTCGGATGCGCTGGCGGCGCTGGCGCCGCGCCCACTGCCTTTTGGCGATAAATCCCTGGAGTTGGCCGATCAATTCGTACAAGGCCTTAGCGCCAGCGGCGGCACTGAGGCATCCATGGCGCTAACCGCCGTGCTGGATGACAAAATCCACGTCAAGGCGGGCAGCCAAGCGCAGTTCATGCATTCCGAAGCGCCGCCCCTTGATTCCAAACATCGTTTGCGCATCGTCGTCATGATGACAGATGGTGATGTCGGCAGTGCCGAGCAGGTTCTGCACAGCGCCAAAGACCGTCTTATCGACACGCGGCTGTTTGTCATTGGCATCGGTGAATCGGTGAATCATGCGATGCTGGCCCAGCTTGCAAGCTTGGGCAGCGGAACCTATACGCCGGTGACGACCAACGAGGATTTGGAGCGCGCCCTTTTGAAACTGAAGAACGCCATTGACGCGCCGATTCTGACTGGAGTTCGCGTACGACTGGAAAGCGATGGCGAATTCCTAAACCCGACCAAACTGGAACCGGCTGGCGCGCTCGACCTGTACGCAGGACAGCCGTTGCTGCTGGCATTTCGCGAACCGCTAAAATCCGGAGCCGTTCTGCACATTTCTGCACAAAGTTCGGAAGGTACGGATCGCAAGCTGCGCGTTCCCATCAGCATAGAGTCTGCATCCAATTCCGTGGATGCAGAGACTGCGACATTGCTTTGGGCACTGCTGCGCAACCGTCGATTGACGTACCGTTTCGATTCTGCCGATGATGCGACGCTGGAAGCGCTGGGCACAAGCTTTGGCCTGGTCAATCGGCAGGTGGCACTTTTGGCCATTCATGACGAAGAGCGCCATACCGATGCTCCGGATACCGTCCCGGTTGTTCTGCCGCTGCCGCGCAATCTGGTTCAGGCTTTCGGGATAGGCAGCGGACAACACATGACGCGGGCCGGAACATTGACCGGCGGCGTCCTTCCTGGAGGAATGCCTGCGGCAATGCCCAGTGCATCCTTTGCCGCCCCACCGCCGCCTGCACCGCCGATGCCGATGATGTCGCCGGCGCCCATGCCGCCCATGTCAGCCAGAGCGGTCCCGTCGTGCGCCTATGCGCCAGCGCCCGCGGCGGCGGAAGAATCGGACGCAGACGACAATATTTCGGCAAAAATCCGAGGAAGCATTTCAAGCGCCGCGGCGCCGAGCGCCGGCGCCAAAAAGAGCCTTCTGCAAAAAGTCGTCGGCCTGTTCAGCAAATCTGCGACTCCAGCCGATGCTGACCCAGCAGCTTTAAACATTACGCCGCCACCGCCCCCACCAGCACAGGTGGATGATAGCGCCGCGCCGGTCCTGGCCCAAGCCGCGGCACCGCCATCAGTCCCTGCGCCTGTCAGGACCGCGCCAGCCGCAGCCGCCGCTGTAGGAAACTTTCGTGATGATGAAGCTGGCCTGCGCGCCCTGCTTTTGGAACAGCGGGCGGATGGTCTGTTTGGCGGAGAGCTTGCCGCCACCGTGCTCGCCCTTGCCGCGCTCGTCAGCCGCGGGCACAGCGCCCGCGCCGGCAGCTTCCGCGCCGAGCTACGCCGAACTGGTCAGACCCTGCAAGCGCGAATTCATACTGCCCAAGAAGACGACAAGCTGCTTTGTGCACTGGGTCTAGCCCTTTTGCGCATGCCGCACAAAGAACCGGCGCCCGCAGAGCTGCCCCAGGCGTACGCCGCAGTGTTACAGGGCCACTCCTTTGACGATTTGCCCGCCCTTTCCGCCGCCGTACAAAAGTGCATTGCGCAAGCCCCCACCGGATGGTGGCAAACTTCTTTGGCCCAGCGAATTCAGCAGGGATTTTTTAGCAGCTAGCCTAAACTCGCTTGGCCCTACCATCTAATGATGTACGTACAGCTATCTGCGCCATCGCGACGACTTGGTTTGGTATCGTCGCGCTCCACTGTGGCGTGAGGTTTGAATTGACGGGCCATGGCGGTCAAAATGCCGCGATCAAACTCGCTGGGATAGGGATTGTTGCAAACCGATAGGATGGTCTTTGTTCCCTCGATGTAGGTATATCCATAGTGACCGATTCCTTCGAGCATCGTTCCGGTCGCCTCATCAAACATGATCTTTAGACGCTTGCGGTGGTTCAAGTGATAAGCGACATCAATCGAGCGAATCGCAGAGTGTATATCATCCACCCACGGCGGAAACTGGGCATTATTAGGAATGCGCAGTCCGATTTGAAAAAGTGCCCCCTCCCCTACTTTGCTAAAAAGCGTCTCAAAAGCTCGCAGCCAGGCTTGTTGTGAATACCAAGCATGGCGATCTAGGACGAACTGCCCCAAATGGTTGATGCTCCCAATGCCGTGCTCGGCCAGTACGCTCGCCGGAATCGATCGCAGCAGCGCAAATCCATCGATGACAGCATTCACGGTTTGTCCATTGACTTCGATGCCGGGCTCAAATGGGCGAAACTGGGGCATTGTTCCCATCATACTTCGAACAGAAGGGAATGTCAGGTGTTCAAAAGACCGCTCGGCCAAAGGAAGCCGACTCGGTTTTACGCCCGGGCCAGGGACTAGGGATTTCCCTACTTATGTTTCAGCACTTCATAAAAAGGGCTTCCTTTTTTAATTGACAATCAAGAAATCGGAAACATCTTTTCATCAAGTTTGTTGGTGGCTGCTGCAGACTGGCGCGATGCAAGCTTTGAGTCGGCGCAGCCAAGTATGTCTGACGCTTTTATGGATGCAAAGCGAGCCTAAAAGCGACTTCTGGCCTTGCTGCGAAGGAGTACAATCATGAAAACATTATGGATGTCGATATGGGCGGCGGTCTTGACACTAGGCGTATCCATTGAAGTGGCGCGGGCAGCGCCCGGAGATGCCGTCGATCCGCCTGGACTAGATATTTTGGAGCCTCCAGATCAGGAATGTCTGGCACGGAGCCGAATGTGTATGAGCGCAGGCTCTGAAACCACGCAAGAAGTTTCCTCCATGACATTTTCTATGCCACAATTTGCGCGAGTTTCGCAGCCGGGATCCAGCAAGTATACCGGAAGCAATCAGCTCGACGATGATACGCCTTGGACGATTGTGCTAAACGCGAGTCTGCGGCACCATGCCGTAGCTGGCAATGCGGTCTTTTTGGTGTACGATGCCGAGAATCCCAAAGCCCTGGCGGCGCGCGAAGTCACTGCGGTGTGGCAGGCTCCGATACTAGCGGGCGATCGGGTTGGCGCTCGACTTACGCTAAGTCCTGACGAAGGGTTTCGCGTCAATCACACCTATCGCATTCGCATCGTTCAGTTGCTACACGGCAAGGAAGTGATCTTGGCTGAGGGTCAAGTCCGTCTGATGTAGCTTGCGCCTTCTTTGCCGTCCTAATTCCTCAACAATTTCCAATCCTTCCAATCCTTCCAATCCTTCGTGCTAAGCGGCCTCGCACAGGCGATAGCATTTGCTTTGCTGATGTGCCGTGCGTGAAGGCTCGCTGTGACGCCCACGCACAGGGGGGCGCCGCTTTAAATTTGGCGAAATGTAAATTCTCCTCAAAAAATCGACAATTACAGACAGAGGCGACTGCACGCCAAGATGGCACAAGAGATGCTTTGAGTTTGCAACAAGCTCTGGCTGGGAGGTCCTATGTTGACAATCATCATCATCACCTTGTTGATTCTGTCGCTAGCTGGCGGCGGATGGGGTTATTCGCGATGGGGATATGTGGGTTTTTCCCCAGCCGGAGTGGTCCTGCTTGTTCTCCTATTACTTTGGCTGACCGGACATTTGCGCTTCTCTTAAAGAAGCAGGCATTCATGAGTGAGTTTAGCCCAGCTTAAGCTGGGCTAAATAAAGAGCGATGGCTGAAATTCATATAGTAGAGCGGCGTGACGTTAGAGGCAAAACAGAAGACTTACAGGAGGATTTCAATGAACATCACAAATCAAAATAATGCGGCAGTACAAGCCAAAGATTCCACCAAGGTGGACACTCTGCTTTCTAAAACCGATGATCAAGAGCGCACCACGGATACGGCAAAGACCGACGCAGCCGTCACGGCAAAAACCGACACGGCTACGATTGATACAGCGAAAGCTGACGCAGAAGAAACTGCCGCGGCAAGCGATGCCAAAGCCGACACGGCAAAAACGGAAGTTAAAGACTGCCAAGCGGATTCTGACAAATCACAAGCGGAATGTGATGTGCATTTGGAACAGGACTGGGGCGATGCCGTAAAAAGAATGCTGAAGAATCCGGCCAATAAGAATGCGTCGATGGATTGGAAAACCGCGCCAAATAAAGAGCAGCTTCATCGCCGCGTCGCCGCCCGCATTGATGACTTAGAGTCGGCGCTTAAGGAATTAAAGGTCATCGGCGGAAATGTAGAACGCGAAAGCGCAATTTTGATCGATCTGCAATTGGCACACGACGTCATGAGTGGCGGCTGGGAGAAAGTTGGTGAGGTAGAAGCGGCCAAATTGGCGGATTGGCTCGATAAGACCGACGTTCTTGTGTCCAAAGGCGCAGTCACTGGCGCGCCATCTGCAGCGCCAAGTCGAGATCGCAACGCGCCATTGCCCATGGAAGTGGCGGTAACTGCGCCGAATATTACTCGCGATCAGCCCAAAGTGATTCGCAACAATCCAACCGCGTAGAGCCGTCCCAATTTTATAGACGCCGCCAGTAAATCTCCCTTGCGGCGCATCGAAACTTCGGCAAAATTCTCTTCCTACAGGCACAGTTCATCGAAATGACAGCCAAAATAAGAATTTTGGTGTTTGGCGGAGCCAAGCAAATCTTGGGAAGTAGCGCTGTCGAGTTTCCGCTGGCAAAAAACTGCACCGTCAAAGAGCTTTTGGATATGCTTTGTCAGCGCTATCCGAATTTGCAGCCTCATCAAAAATCGATTCGTCTGGCTGTAAATGGAACGTATGCCACTTTGGACGAAACAATCGCCCCGGATGACGAAGTGGCGCTGATTCCTCCCGTGGCAGGCGGCTAAAGATTCTTAGCTGTACCAATGATTGTGCCTTTGCTTCAAGTTGCAAGCCCACAAATAGGAACGGTGATGAGCGAAGGAATTCATTCCAGGAACGGTCTGACCCATCTTGATGCCGCGGGCGCCGCACGCATGGTGGATGTTTCGGAGAAGCCGATCAGTCGGCGGCTGGCGCGCGCATCCGCTCGGGTGCAAATGCGACCGGAAACGCTAACTCTGATACTTTCTGGCCAAGCCGCCAAAGGCGATGTGCTAGCGACCGCGCGACTTTCCGGAATCATGGCCGCCAAACGCACTGCAGATTTGATTCCGCTGTGCCATCCACTGCCACTTGAATCCGTTTCCGTTGAACTTGTCGCAGAGCCGCCAAGCACCCTGCGCATTTTCGCCACCGCTTTAGTCAGCGGTCGCACCGGTGTGGAAATGGAAGCGCTCACCGCAGCCAGCGTCGCTGCGCTGACCATCTATGACATGTGCAAAGCTGTCGACAAAGATATGATGATTACCGACATCCGCGTGGAAGAAAAACAGGGCGGCCGCAGCGGCCATTACCTACGAAAAGACGCAGCATCGGCCCTAGAACCTTAAATCCAGTTTTTAGGCACACGGTCGTGTGCGTAGGAAATCATTATTCGAGCAGCGCCAAAAGATCTTCGCGGGTAAGCGCCGCGGCGCCTTGTGCACCGGCCAACGCCGCATCCACCAAGGCGCGCTTTTTTTCCTGCAAAAGCAAAATACGTTCTTCCACAGTTTCTACGCTGACCAAGCGGTAGACGGACACTGGCTTGTCCTGACCAATGCGATGAGCGCGGTCGGCCGCTTGATCTTCAACCGCGGGATTCCACCACGGATCGCACAAAAATACCGAATCGGCAGCCGTCAAGTTTAGACCCGTGCCTCCCGCTTTCAGAGAAATCAGCAGAACCGGCGGTCCGCTTTCGGACTGAAACTGCGTAACCACTTCGCCTCGGTCGCGGGTCGAGCCGTCTAACCGCAAAAAAGGAATCTCTGCTTCTTTCAATGCTGGCTCGATAAGGTCCAGCATCGAGGTCCATTGTGAAAACACCAGCGCTTTGTGGTCCTCGACGGCCGCAATCTGCAGGGCTTCCACCAGCGTAGCGACTTTGGAAGAAGTGGCGGCGCTTTGCCCCGGCACCAAAGCCGAATGGCAGGCCGCTTGGCGCAGTCGCAACAGAGCTTCCAGCGCCTTGAGCACGCTAGAACCTTTTGCAAAATCCGCCTGTGCGCGATCAAAAAGGGCGACAAGCTCAGCGCGCGTCGCCGCACGTACGGCGTCATAGACGGCACGTTCACGCTCATCCAATGTGACATGCAGAATCGAATCGGTACGGGGCGGCAGTTCCGGCGCCACTTCGCGCTTTAAGCGGCGCAATATGAAGGGAAAAATGCGCTGCCGCAAAGCCTCTGCGGCTGATTTGTCGCCGTCGGCAATCGGTCGCGAATAATTGGCTTCGAAGTCGCGGCGGCCACCAAGCAGGCCGGGATTGGCGAAATTCATCAAGCTCCAAAGCTCGTCCAGACGATTTTCGATGGGCGTTCCGGACAAGGCCAAGCGGAAGTTCGCGCGCAGTGCAAATGCCGCACGCGCGACTTTGCTGTCAGGGTTTTTGATATTTTGGGCTTCATCGAGAACTACGGAATTCCAAGAAGCGGCGCCAAGCTCAGCGCTATCCAAGCGCAAAATGGTGTAGGTGGTCAGGGTGACATCCGCATTCGAATCCAGTTTGCGCGCTGGACCGTGATACACGCTGACGCGCAGGGCAGGACGAAAACGGGCCAGTTCACTTTTCCAATTGGGCAATACGCTAGCTGGCGCGATGACCAAAGTTTTGCCAGTAAAGACGGTCAACGCTTGCAGGGTCTTGCCCAGGCCCATGTCGTCGGCAAGAATGCCGCCAAGTTCGGCATCGCGCAAAAACGCCAGCCAATTTGTGCCGTGGCGCTGATAGTCGCGTAGCTGCGCCATCAGATCCTTGGGAAGGGGGCTTGCAGGCAGACTGGTGAATTCCTGAAACAGCGGCGCCAGCCGATCCAGATTAGCCGGCAGCGGCTGATTCAGCTCTGCACAAAAGCTTCTCAAGTTGGGCAGCGCATGGGTGGCGATGCGTCCATCCGCTTGACGAGCCGCCAAAAGTTCCGCCAAACGTCCGCCGTGCTTGTCCAGCCAGGCCTGCGGCAAAGCAGCCCAGCCGCCATCCTGTAGCGGCAATAGCCCAAGTCCGTCGCGCCATGCCTGCACGACTTGCGCGGCCGAGACCTCGTGTGCAGTTTCCGTCCCGGCTGGCCCCAGGCCTGCGCTTTCTAGGACAAAGTTCAGCTCGAATTTCACCTGCGGAATGGAATTGGCCGAAGGAGGCAAAGCTTGCACTTGCAGCCGCGGAACCAATTTCAGATTGGCGCAAAGCATCCCCGCTGCTTCGCCCACCAAATCGCCGCGCCACTGTTTGAGCTTGCTGACAAAAGGCGCCATGTCCGGACCGCTAAATGTCGCTCGACGGCCCACCAAAAGATTCAGGTCGGTGCGCAGTTTTTCGCCCAGGCGGCGTTCCATGGGCTCATCGCGCACGGGAACCGGCCCCCCAAGATGGACCATGCGGCCGTCATCAATGCGCACACAAGGCGGTGTTCCGTAGACAAGCTTTGGCAACACCGAAAGCGATGGACCATTTTGCGCAAGCTCTAAAAGCAGCCGCGGCAAAAGGCCGCGTACGATTTTGGGAATGCGCTTGCTGCGCACTTCGATGGGCATGCGCCTGGACAACTCGGGAAGCGTTCGAGTGGTCAGCTCGCCAAGCTGCTGCGCCGTAAAAGTACGAGTCTGCGGGAGATTCTGCAGCCATGCGCCGGCAAGCTCAAGCTCAGCGTGGCGATGCAGAGTATCTCCGCACAGAACCACTCCGGCGCTTAAAATATCCGTGATGCGCGGATCGCGCTGAATCGTCAAAATCAGTTCGGCGTCTTTATCTTCCAGAACCGCTCGCGGCAATAACTCTTCATCTGAAACGGCGACCGGACGGCCGTTTAGAAATAGTTGCCGACAATCCACCAGCACTTGCAAAAGCGCCGCCGTTTTGGTGGCGGGCAAAAGTCCACGCGCGCCAGATTCCAGCAGACGGTCAGCCAGCAAATCGCCGTTTTCGACTTGCAAGCGCCGCGCCTCTTCCGAATTGGTCAACAAAGACGACAGAGTGCGCTCTATAGGCTTTTCCGTACCGTCTGCATCGACGATAAAACGGCGCAAAAGCAGACCGCCTTCGCCCTTTTGAAAACGGTAGACCACTCGAGCCCAGCTTTGACTGGTTGCGAGTAGCGAAGTGGCAAAAGCGGCGCCGCTTTCAGGGGGCGCTGCGAAATTGTTGTCCACAGCCGCCGGGTCAGGCGCCGAGGTTTCCGTCTGGCTGCGATTTACCGCAATGACTGCAGCGGCGATATGTTCACAAGGACGCAGCTTGGTCGGGCAGTCGCAGTCCCATTCGACGTCGCCGGGATACAGGACAACAGTCACCGGAACGGCGCGGCCGGGGCTTTTTACGCGCAGGACTAGCTCATGCGTGCTTTGCGATTCCAGCGCTACCGCATTGGCTTGCGAAAGACTAACCCCCGTCGACCAGGTTCCGCTTTTACAGACTCGACGTACCGTTGCCAGAAGTTTAGAAATGTCCGCCACGCCGATACTTTAATGATTTTTTGCGCCTTTGCTTTCACGTACGCGCACAAAATCAATAAATCCGTGCTCGACATCGGTATCGACCAATTTGACAGTGACTTGGTCGCCGACATCAAGTCCCTCGGTGTTGGCGATGACTTTGCCTTCTACCGGCGGCTCCAAAATGCGAATCCAGGTCCCTTTTTGCGCAGCGCCGGTAATAATTCCCTCCATACGCTGGCCAATTCGATCTTGTAGCAGCATGGCCGCCGCCGACTTGCGCACTTGCCGCTCGACTCGATTGGCATCATCCTCTTTTTGCGTGCAGTGCAGGGCCAAAGCCTCTAGTTCGCTGTCGGTATAGGGCACGTTCTGGCCGTGCAAAGCCGCTTTTAACAATCGCTGCGTAATCAAATCGGGAAAGCGGCGATTGGGCGCGGTGGAATGGGTATAGTCACGCACCGCCAGTCCAAAGTGCCCGGGCGGGCGCTCATTCGGACGCAAAAGCGCGTATTCCCCAGCGCCCATAAGCTTTATGACCTGTAGCGATAGATCGACGAATCGGTCGTGATCGCGCTTCCGCTCTTTCAGCAAAAAAGCCTGTAGCGCTGCAGAGTCCGGATCCTTGGGCAAGCTGTACCCGTGCTCTTGTGCAATTTGTACGATGCGGTCCCAGCGCTTGGGACTGCGCACGACCCGCCGCAACGACGGAAAACGGCAATCAGTCAGCATGCGCGCGGATACTTCATTGGCCGCAATCATAAAGTCGGCGATAAGCTCACGCGCGCGATTTTGCGGCTCGACCCGCAAGCCGGCCAGCATATCGCCGTCAAATACGACGCGCGTCTCGGCAATTTCAAGGCCTAGCGCTCCGTGCTGATGGCGGCGCGTCCGTAAGCTTTGGGCGGCTCGATCTTGCAGCACAAGCTGCTCTGCCATTCCTGAAACCGCCGCCACCCGCGCGGGAATTTCTCCGCTGCCGTCAAGCCATGCCGTTACGCCATGATAGGTCAGCTTGGCGCGGTTTTGCACGAGCGCTCGATATACTTCGGCATCTAAAAGTTCGCCCCTTTGGTCCAAGACCATCTCGCAGACGATGGCCAAGCGCTCGACGTTTTCGCCAAGCGAAGTCAGATCCGTGCAAAGCGCTTCGGGCAACATCGGAAAAACCACCGCCGGGGTATAGACCGACGTGGTGTTGTGCTGCGCGTGCGCATCAATCGGAGTGCCGCGCGAAACCAGCGCATCGACATCAGCGATCGCCACAAGGATTTTGATTCGCTGATTGGCAAGCGGCACAGCGACAGATAGCTGATCGAGATCAAAGGAATCGTCGTTGTCGATAGACGCCCATAGCAGATGACGCAAATCGCGTCCCGCAGGGGGCAGGTCCAAAGGGGCAGCGCGAAGCCGTTCGACCTGTTTTAGCGCGTCCGCGGCAAATTCGGGTCGCAAATCTCGCTCGATCATGGCGCGGTAGGCAAGTGTGCGCAAATCTTGGCGCGGTAAAAGGGGCGGGTTTGTATGCATCGTCTAACAAACAGGGTGCATCACAGCAAGTCAGCGCGCCAGCAATATATCCTTAGCCATGGAATCAATTTTGCTAGGATTTGCGCTCGCAAGAGGTAACTGCCGAATGACTCCCAAAAGCAATTCAGGAAGCGCCAGCGCTATTCCCCCTGCTCAGCAACCGCCGGCGCCGCCGGCCCAGCCGGCATCGGCTGCAGCGCCACCGCACGGCGGAGAATGGGGCAAAGCCTCCGGACATCCTAACGAGCGCAAGTTTCTGCAAGGCCCGCGGCCTCCCGGCTCGGAATTTTTCGTCCTTCTGAGCATCTTTTGGGAATTTATACGCGGCTTTTGGCGCCTGCATTTTATTGGCCCATGCGTCACTGTGTTCGGGTCGGCGCGCTTTCCCTTGTCTCATCCATATTATGAAATGGGAAGGCGGCTAGGCGCATGTCTAGGAGAAGCCGGATTTGCCATCATGACCGGAGGCGGACCAGGGCTTATGGAAGCCGCCAATCGAGGTGCGCAAGACAGCGGCTCCTGTTCTATAGGCTGCAACATCATTTTGCCCAAAGAGCAGAAACCAAACCCCTATCTGGATCGCTTCGTTGAGTTTCAGTACTTTTTTATTCGCAAAGTGATGCTAGTAAAGTATTCGTACGCGTTTATCGCCTTGCCCGGGGGATTTGGGACTCTCGACGAGATCTTCGAAGTAGTGGTGCTGATTCAGACCGGCAAGATCAAGGACTTTCCGGTCGTGCTTTTGGGCGTCGATTACTGGCGCCCGCTTCTGGAATTTATGCGCCACGGTTTGCTGGCGGAAAAGACCATCGATGCGATCGATGTAGACCGCTTGATTCTGACGGATTCTCCAGAAGAAGCAGTGACCCTGGTGCGCGAACGCGCCATGAAACAATTTGGCTTGACCGCCGTGGCCAAAATGCCCAAACGCTGGTTGGGAAGAAGTTAAGTACAAGCAAGCGCTTCATGCCGATCCACACGCCGTGCGCCTGCGCTATGCGCGATGAACCTCAATTTCGCTCATCGCCGTAGCTAAACTGAGAAACCAGTTTCCCCGTGGCGTCGTGCAGCCGCGCGCGGTCACCATTGTCATTCCAAATAGCGCGTTTGATTCCGAAACTGAAACCGCCGGTTTCCGGATGAACTTCATTGGTGTAGATGCGAATGCTCTGACCGGGGGCCAAGCTAGTGCCCGTTGGAAACGTAAACACCTGGCCCGGAGCATCGGCGCTTAGCTTCCATCGCGATAGGTCGGCCGAGGTAGTGCCGTGATTTGAAATCTCTACATACTCATCCGACTGCTTGCCCTGAAGAGCTCCCTTGTAATGAACATCGACGATCACGACATCGGCGCCGATTGGCAAAATGACGCTTTGTGCCAGGGCGGCAGCCGCAGCGACCGGCACGACCAGGGCCGGGGTCGCTGATGCCGGCAGAGGCGATGGCGGGCAAGCTGGCGCGGCGTTTGCCGAAGCGACGGTGCTCGAAGCAGCGCCCTTTATCGCAGCGAAAGGCACCTCGCCGTTTTTGATTTTTTCAAATTCGCGGCGGAAATGTTCGCGAAATGCCTCGGGATTGAAATCCAGAAAGGTTCCACCGGATTCAAAGTGCATGAGAAAGATTCGTCCCAAAGCATAGGTAATCGCGCCCACTAGCACCGGTGCACAGGCAACGCTGAGCGTAGTTCCAAGCCCTGGAATGGACTTCGCCAGGCTACCGATGAAAAGGCCGCCGCCTAGACCGCCTAGGCCCGCAGTAAGCGCCGCGATAAGCTTTTTGGCCAGGCCTTTCGAAAATTTCACTCCATATAGAAGGGAAAGCTGCCTGAGCATCTTCAATTGGACGGCACCTACGGCAAGGACGTCAAAAATGGGAATGGGAATCACGCCCGCACCCATTGCCCACAAAACGTTATGGTAGATAATTTCTTCGGCTTGCGCGTAATGCTGCGCAATCTCTGCAGTGGACAAGCTGGCTTCTGATTGAATCTGATTTAGCATGGCTTTTTTCTCTAGGAAAAGCGGACCTGACGAGGCGCTGTCTTTAAATCGGGCCGAGCCAATCTTTGTCAAGGCGGCTTTCACAGCCAATGTCACAAAAGCTCGCCAACCCCTATGCAGAGCGTACCACTTATTCGATTACAGCATCTTCCAATCGCGCGTTTTCACCGCCTGCGGCAAATGGCTTAGGACTTGCCAAAGTTTGTACCTCGTCAGCCGGCTACTTTCTATCATTTAGGATTCGTAGCGAAATCGTTTGGACATGGCGCCGCCTCTGCGTTGGCTGACTAGATGCGAAAGGTGCGCCAAGGTCCTACTTCGCACATATCTACATCCACAGCCCAGCGATAGATCGCGATCTGACCAAACTATTTTCCTTCGTCCACATTGAAAAACGCTCCAACGGATCCCAAAAAATTCAATCATTTCACGCATTTATGACATTGAGAATTTTTTTGGCATTTTCAACAACCGCACGAAAATATTCAGAGTAGATTTAATAATCACAACATGCTGCCAATCCTACCTCCACATGCTCCCACTCGAATTCCAAGCTTGCTCCCGTCTTGGCGGCGACTGCAGATTGCTGGAATTCATTTAAAAGCACCCAATCAAGCTTTATGCGCCAATCGTAAACATTCGAAATTCTTAAAGAATTTGCGCTACTTGGCCGGGTTGGTTTTGGGCTTGGTGCTGACCGCTGCCTCACCGGCCTCGGCGCAGACTGGCAACGGCTTCCAGTTGAACCGCTATACCCCGACGGCCGCCGGCGAGTGGTCCTTCTGGGTCAATCATCCATGGTATTCCTCGACGCGCTATTTCGCAGCCGGCGTGACGTTTGACTATGCGCACAATCCACTCGTTTTTGGCACGGTCAACTCGAATGGCACATTCGATCGTCGCTTGACCGTCGTCGAGCATCAATTCATTGGCCATGTGGATCTCGCCGGCTCGTTTTACGATGCAATTTTGGCCACTCTTTCTTTGCCAATCATCTTTGTTGAAAAAGGCGGCACCCCAGCGGCCAATGCCGCGGCGGGCGAGCAAGTCAGTGTCGGCGATTTGCGCCTGGGGGCGATGTTTCGCGTATTTGGCCAACCCTATCGCGGTCCGATTTCGCTGAGCATCGGCGCGGACCTGTGGGTGCCGTGGCGACAATTCTTTCCAAACGGTCTGCCGGCGACATCCAGCGATACCTCGGTACGCGGACTGCCCCGCATTGTGCTGGGCGGTTTGACGCACAAGATTATGTGGTCGTTTACCGCCGGAGTGCTTTTGCGACCGCATGCGATCCTGGGTGATCCGGGCGCTGGAGCTGAGGCCAATTCCGAACTGCAATTTGGCGCGGCCATTGCCTATGCCAACACCAACCTGCGTTTGGCCGTCGGGCCTGAGATTGTAGCAGCCACCGCCATCACCGGAGACAACGCCTTTAAGATTCCCACGACCAATGTCGAAGCACTTGTAGGCGTTCACTATAACGTCGCCAAAACCTTTCAACTAGGACTTGGCGGCGGCCTGGGCATTCTACGGCAGGCCGGAACTCCGGACGGAAGGGTCCTGTTGCGTTTGGCCTATGCACCTTGGCCCAAAGACAAGAAACCGGAACCGCCCAAAGACCGCGATCACGATGGGGTGATTGACGCAGAAGATCTTTGTCCGGACGAGCCGCAGGGATCGCGGCCCGAGCCTTCGCGGCCCGGCTGTCCGATGGATGATCGCGACAAAGACGGAGTGCTAGACGGCGATGATCTGTGTCCAGACGAGCCGCAGGGCTGCCGTCCGGATCCGCAGAAAAAGGGCTGCCCAATGGGCGATCGCGACAAGGATGGAGTTCTGGACGGCGATGACCTATGTCCCGATGAAGCGCGAGGCCAGACTCCCGATCCGATGCGCCAGGGCTGTCCCAGCCGCGATCGCGACAATGACGGCGTCTTCGACGCTGAAGACAAGTGTCCGGATGTGCACCAAGGACCGACTCCGGATCCGATCCAAAAGGGCTGCCCGGCCGGAGATCGCGACAAAGATACGATTCTGGATCCTTATGATGCTTGTCCGGATCAGCCGGGAGCTCCGAATGCGGATCCCAAGAAAAACGGCTGTCCCGGCTTGGTGAAGATCGAAAAGGGCCAGATTGACATCGTTAAGCCGGTGTTTTTCGCAACCAACAAAGATGTGATTCTGAAGCAAAGCTTCGAAGTTCTGCAGTCGGTGGCCGATACTTTGGTGGCCGCGCCGCAGATCAAAAAAGTTCGCATTGAAGGCCATACCGACAACCGCGGCAAAGTTGCGCACAATACCGATTTGTCGGCGCGCCGCGCGCGCAGCGTCATGCGCTGGCTGGTCGACCACAGCATTGCCGAAAATCGCTTAGAGGCGCAAGGCTACGGACCGCAGTACCCCATTGCCGACAACAAAACCGCAGAGGGCCGGGCCAAGAATCGGCGCGTGGTCTTTCTGATTGTCGATCCGCCCCAACCGGCATCGGTAAAGACCGTGGATGCCGCCAGCATCGAAGTGCCGAAGTCTTCGGATCAAAGTGATGTGTCTTCGGACCACAAGCCGGCTAAAGACGATTCAAAAGCGGCGGCCAAAAAGACCAAAGCGGAGCTCGCCGCCGAACGCAAGGCGGAACGCCAAGCCAAGCGCGAGGCCGCGAAAAAAGCCAAGCAAGAGGCCAAAGCAGCCGCCAAAGAGAAGGCAAAAGAAAAGGCCCAGGAAAAGGCCGCAAAAGCAAAAGAAAAGGCCCAGGAAAAGGCCGAGAAAGCTAAGGAAAAGGCCGCAAAAGCCGCAGAGCGCAAGGCCCAAAAAAAAGCCGAGCGAGAAGCCAAAAAATTAAAGGCCAAAGCAAAAACTGACGCTGCAAAGTGAAGTCCTATTTTTTTAGGAGAAATTAAAAATGTTTACATTCCCCGCAACTCAAAGTGCTTCGAATCGGCGGCCGATACGAATTTGGAGCACAATGATTGGATTCCTGCTAAGCGCTCTGGCCCTGACCGAGGGCACAGCGCAAGCAGTGGGTGACAAACCAGTAACGCAGCGTTTTTTAACCAATGCCCACGGCGACATCGAAGTCATTGGCAATACGCTAGGTTGGGACTGCAATAATACGTCGGGCCAAACACTTGTGACTCCGATCGTTCCGAATGCGGCACCTACCAGTTGCGGTTCAAGTATTACGGACACAGCGACAGATATTTATTGGAGTTCCGGAACCGGAACTGCAGCCGCCAATACCACGATCACCCCGGCACAAGCCCAAAGCGATGCTGTACTGACCCTGCCTTCTGGCGCTTCTGTCCTTTATGCGCAGCTTTATTTTGGCGGCTGCACGGCGACCGATGCGGTAGGAACTACCGTCACGCTGTCGCGTCCAGGGGGCTTTTCAAAAAGCTACACGGCGCTGGCAAGCAATGGCGGAAATGCCAACTCTGTCCCGACTTCCCCAACTGTGGGGCGCTTTTGCTATGGAAATAGCGTCGATGCGACGAAAGAAGTGCAAGCGAATGGCTCGGGCGTCTACCGCGTAAGCGGTGTGACAATGGACAACATCGTCAATGCCAATGACAACGTCCTTTGGGCTAACTGGCACTTGGTGGTTGTGTATGATTTCAATGACGATACCAAGCCGACGCGAAATTTGGCCATCTTCGACGGTTTTCAGTGGGTGACCCCCACTATCTTCACAACCGCGAATCTGAATGGCTTTCTGGCCCCAAACAGCGGTCTTGACGGCAAATTAGGCGCGATTGCATACGAAGGCGAGCAGTCTGCCGACCTGCAAGTCACGATGACCGATGACCTGAATGCAGGGACCGTCAAACCCGGCGATCCTGTCACGTATACGGTCACGGTAAAAAACAACGGTCCTTTCGCAGCAAACGGCGCGACGCTTAGCGATGTACCAGTGGCCGCTCTGCAAAATGTGACCTGGACCTGTTCCGGCACCGGAGCCACCTGCCCAGCGAATAGCGGGTCCGGCAGCATTGGCGCTACGGTCAATTTGCCCATCAACGGACAACTTGTCTATATGGTGACCGGAACCGTCAATCCGTCGGCCAGCGTAAGTTCAATGGTCTATACGGCATCCATTGCACCACCAGGAACGATTGCCGATCTCAATATGGCGAACAACAGTGCCAGCTCGCGCAATGCCAAAATTGAATCGGATCTGTCATTAGCGATTACGCATACTCCAGCATCTGCGAATCCCGGTGATTCGATCACCTACACTGCGATCGCAACCAACAATGGGCCGGGCATTGCGCCAGACGGCACCGTAAGCTTCGACGTTCCGGCCGGGCTACAGGTTATTACCCCTGCGGCTGGCACGGGCTGGACCTGTACAAACAGCGGAAATTCGTTTACTTGCAATCGAACGAATCTGGCAGTCGGTCCACAGTCTGCCATCACCGTGGTTGTGAAGATGCCGGACTTAACCGGCCCGCCGCCCGCGGTGACCGGAAGTGTTACGACTACGACGGCAGCCGATCTGGTATCGGGCAACAATTCCACCTCTTCTGCGATTCCCGACGTCAATGCCGATATGCAGGTCAGCATCTCGCGCAATCCCGATGCCGCGGTCCCCGGAACGGTAGTTACCTATACCATTCAGGCCCAAAATAACGGTCCCGGAAGCATTCCGTCGCCAAGCGTGACATTTGCCATTCCGGCCGGGGTCACTGTCGCCCAGGATGCGGCTGGCACCGGCTGGACGTGCACCCGCTCGGGCAATACCTACACCTGTACCCGAGGACCGATAGCATCAGGAGCAGCACCGCCACCAATTACCGCCAAGCTGACACTGCCAAGCGATACCACGCAGACGGTAAGCGCCGGTATCACTTCGGCAAACGTCAACGACCCGAATATGACCAATAACAGTGCCACCTTGGCACTTTCTGCCGTTGCCAAGGCTGATTTTCAGGTGACGATGAGCGACACGCTGAACAGCGGCAGCGTCAAACCCAATGATCGTATTACCTATACCGTCATCGTGAAAAATACCGGCCCGCTAGATGCTACCGATGCGGTGATTACCGACAGTTTGCCCGCCGGACTGCAAAACGTCACGTGGACCTGTACCGCGTCCCCCAATGCCACTTGTCCGGCCCCAAGCGGAATCAATAGCATCATGTCGTCAACGGCTGATTTGCCCAAAGATGAACAACTGACATTTAACGTGACCGGAACCGTCAACCCAGCGCTGTCGGTCAAGACTGTGCAGTACTCTGTGACGGCCAATCCGCCTTCGACAATTCAGGATCCCAATCCTGCCGACAATACCGCCACCTCGCGCGATGCAAAAATCGAGTCGGATCTGTCCGTGGTCATCACGCACACCCCGACCTCGGCCAATCCCGACGATCCCATTACCTATAAGGTGCAGGTCACAAATAACGGTCCAGGCATCGCTCCGGACGGCGCCGTGACCTTCAGCGTTCCGGCCGGCGCGACCATCATTACGCCGGCCAATGGAATGGGTTGGGATTGCGGCACGGCCACCAATCCGTTTACGTGCAAACGCAATGATTTGGCGGTGGGAGATCAGCCGGCCATCACCGTTGTCATTGCCATGCCCAACCTAAACGGCCTACCCCCGCAGGTCACAGGAACGGTCAGCACAATGCTGGCCAAGGATCCTAGCCCCGGCAATGACACGGCATCGGATGTCATTCCCGATATCAATGCCGATATGAAGGTAAGCATCACGCGCAATCCGGATGTCGGTCTGCCGGGAACCGAAGTGACCTATACCATTCAGGCGACGAATCTGGGTCCGGGAAATATTCCCAAACCGACCGTGCTCTTCGCAATTCCCGCAGGCCTGACGATTACTCAGGATGCCACCGGAAGTGGCTGGACTTGCGATAAGGCCGGCAACACGACCTACACGTGTCAGCGCGGTCCGCTGGCCCAGGGCGATGCTCCGCCGATTACCGTCAAGCTGCTATTGCCGCAAGGGGCAAGTCCGGCCGTTACCGCTGGCATCACCTCGCCAAACGTCAATGATGCAGTGCCAGAGAACAACAATGCCTCGCTAAACCTTTCGGGCAATCCGAGCGATCTGGCGATTACGCTCAGCGGAACTCCGGCCGCTGCGAGCCCCGGAGACCCGATCACCTACACCGCGCAGGTGAAAAACAATGGCAACGGCACGGCTCCCGATACGACCGTAACCGTCAACCTGCCGCCAGGAGTCACTGTGACCCAGCCGATGCAGAGCGGCGGCTGGAATTGCAGCCAAACCAATCAGACGCTGACTTGCATTGGCGGCAGTCTGCCCCCGGGTGACGCTACGCCAATTACCATTGCGGCGGCGATGCCCAATCTGACGGCAGGCCCCCTGCCGTCGCTGGTTGCGACGATCTCAACTCCAACTGGCGCCGATCCGGTTGTCACCAACAACACGAGCAGCGCCCTTTTGCCCAAGACCATTTCTGACCTGGCGATCAGCATCACCCGCACCCCGCTGATGGTGCAGCCCGGAGAGGAAATCACCTACACGATGGACGTGACCAACCAGGGTCCGGGCACCGCGCTCGATCCAACCGTCACCTTTACAGTTCCGTCCGGATTGGGGGTTACGCAGCCTCCGCAAGGCACGAACTGGACATGTACGGCCAACGGCAACGTCTACACCTGTAAGCTGAGCAATCTGGCGACCGGTGCTTCGGCGCCACCGCTCGTTGCCAAGCTGGTCATTCCCGCCGGCCAGCCGCCACTTGTCGCGATCACGGCAGGGGTGGATTCGCAGATTTCTGCCGATCCGGATCTGAGCAACAACAATGTCACTTCCACGGCGTCTAATACCGTCGCGGATTTGGCGATCGCGCTGGCCCGTTCGACGAATACAGCGCTTCCCGGCGATGAGCTGACCTACGCTGCGACCGTCGTCAACAACGGTCCGTCGGGCGTATCCAATCCCACGGTGACCTTTAGCATTCCGGCGGAAGTGACGGTAAGCCAGCCGCCGCAAGGCACAGGCTGGAGCTGCAGCGCCACCGGCAATGTCTTTACCTGTAGCCTGGCGACGCTGGCCAGTGGGGCAGTGGCGCCGCCACTTAGCGCCAAGGTGCTGATGCCGCAGGGCAATCCGGCGGCAGTGGCGCCGATACATGTTTCGGTCAGCGCGCCGGCAGTTGCCGACCCAACCCCCGCCAACAACAGCGCCAATGCCGGACTGCCCCTGCCCGTGGCGGATTTGGGCATTACACTTAGCAAGTCCCCCGACCAAGCGAAGGCGGGTGAGGAGACCACGTATACGCTTCAGGTCACAAACTACGGTCCGGCCACGGCAGTAAACCCGCTTGTGACCTTCACCCTGCCACCTGGCGTACAGATCACGATGCCGCCAAGCGGCGACGGCTGGACCTGTACGGCCATGAACACCATCTACACCTGTACGCGCGACAGCCTGGCCAAAGAGGCGGCGCCGCCGATCATTGCCAAAGTGCGCACTCCGGCAGATGGCAACGGCGGTGTACCGGCGGTCATGGCCGTGGTGGGTTCGGCCAGTACATCGGATCCGAACAGTAGCAACAACACGGCGCTGGTAAATGCCACCGTACCGGCAGTCAGCAACGCGGATCTTTCATTGGCCATCAGCCGCTCGCCGCAAGATCCGCAACCGGGTCAGGAAGCGACCTATACGCTGGCGCTAACCAACAATGGCCCCGACACCGCCATTCAGCCTTCTGTGACATTCTCGTTGCCGGCGGGAGTGATCATCACCCAGCCCGCGCAAGGCAACGGCTGGGCGTGCGTGCAGCGCGGCAATGAATACACTTGTGTACGCGCAGAGGCATCGGTAGGTCCGGCGCCTCCGATCACGGTGAAGGTCATTACGCCGATCCTGGCCAATCCCGGCGACTTCCCAGGCCTGCTTGCCGGCGTGGCCAGCGCCGTGCAGAACCGCGATGCCAATCCCCTCAACAATGCGGCGACGATTTCCCTGGGGCCGACTCCGCATACGGGAGCCGATCTATCGGTCAAGCTGACTCGCTCCTCGGAAAACCCGCTCCCCGGCGAGGAAGTGACCTACACCCTTCAAGCCACAAATCATGGTCCGGATACCGTACAGGGAGTCGCCGTGACCTTGGATCTACCTCCGGGCAGCGAAATCCTTTCGGCTGCGGCTGGAGACGGATGGCAATGTACTCAAGTGGGAACTACCTTCCTGTGCACCCGCAACACGCTTTCTCCAGGCGATGCGCCCCCACTTGTGGCCAAAGTCAAGCTGCCCCAGTCCAGCCCCAATGAGGTCTATCCGGGAGCCGGCGGCGGCGCCGCTACCATTCAAGCCACGGGCAATACCGACCCGAATCCAGCCGATAACACGTCCATTCTGGCTGGTTCATCCCTCAAACTGAGCGGTGGTGGGTTGAACGGCTGCACTTGCGAAGTAGGGGGTCATCAGCAAAGTACAAATCCGCTGCCCCTTTTGGCCATGATGGCTTTGGCCATTGCCTGGCTGCGCCGTCGCGTAATCCGCGCGTCCTAAGAGCAAGTTCATAAATTAGGCCACCGCTGCCTCCCGCTCACCGGCGGGAGGCGGCCTCCTCTGCCCTGCATTTTTTCTCAAGGAAAAATCTACAAGTCCTTAGCTCTTCTCGAAGGAGTCCCTGAAATTTTTTCCTAATCGAGGCCGGCTTTGCCCAGGGACCAGTAGGCCTTGGTCTTGTGAGGCCGCGGCTGCCCGACGGCGCGGCGGCGCGACTGCAGCGCCCCAATCGCCTGGGCGCGACCGCTCATCAGCAGGCGGGCATCCGGGCGCGCCGACAGGTGCTGCTCCATCTGCTCGCCTACCGCCAGAAGGTGGGTGTCGTCGCGAGTGCGCTCGATGCACACGGCATCGCGCAGGCCAAGCTCGGCGAGCACCGCAGCGGACTCCTTTTTCGAGCCCACTTCGAACACATAGGACGGCGGCGTGCTTGCGGCGCTGCGCAGGGCAAGCGCCAGCGCAAATGAGGTCTCGTCACCAAACAGGACGACGGGGGCGCTGGCGAAAACGGCCAGGGAGCGCTGCGGCCCGACAAAGCGGCAAGGATCACCTTCGGCGACGGTGCGGATCCAGCGCGTGCCCGGATGCTCGTCGGCAAGCGCCACTTCCACGGGCTGGTTGCGGTAGAGCAGCAATTCCAGGGTGCCGGCGTCGCGGTTCCAGTTGAACGGCGTGTACGTGCGCACGTCAAGCTCCGGCAACAGAACCTGAATCTTGTCGCCGGGCGTCCAGTCGAGCTCGCGCAACACCGCCCCACCCACCTCGAGCCAGCGAAAACGCGCGGAAATTTGGCGCGCGCGACGCACGATTCCCTGCCGAAGTACGAAGCCGCCCAGCGCGCTGAGCAGGCGACCTTTGCTCGATGCCATGGCCCCTCTCTTTCGCTTTTTAGTCTATCGAAAATGAAATTCAAAATCAAATAGACCTTCACCGCGTCACTTTGTCGCGCGCGTGGCTTCTGTCAGCTTTAGTTTCCAGCCGGGGATTGCGCTGTCCGGTCCGGTATTGAGGTGGCTTGTGATCTGATACAAGCGGGTGGCATCGGGAAAAGCAACGCTGAAGCGGTCGCGCAAATAGTACGGTGGAATCGCCTGATAATGCAGACGGGCCCGTACTTGGGCATGTGTGGCGACGGCGGCAAGCGGCACCTTGAAGGCGATGATGTCGCAGCCGCAGGCGGGCGAGCCATTGAGGGGATATTCTGGATCGCCGCTGGTACCGTGCGGCTCGAGGCCGTCCGGGACGACTCCGCCTTCCATGGTTGGCACGAAACCGGACTTCCATCCTCGAGGCAGCAGGCGGTTGTCCTTGACCGATGTCTCGATGCTGAGGAAGCTCGTGGTCAGCTTGTTGTCAGAGTCCGTAACTCGCTCTTCGTAGATTTGCACCTCGCTCTCGCTGCTTATGGTCTGATGGTGTGGTTCGGGCGCGAGGGTTGCAAATTCGCTGGCCAGTATCTGGCCGGCGCCGTCGAGAATTGCGCCGGCGGCATTGGTGCGCCCCGAGGCCCACAAGGTCGTTCCAGAGGCGTCCTCTACGGCGACCTCGAGGAACGCGCGGCGAAATGCGACCCCCGATGGCAGCTTGTGTCCTGCCTGGTTTTTGACCGTGATGGTGAACTCAAGCTCGCTGGCGGTCTGCAGCGGAGTCCCGATATCGAGTGTAGCCGTGCCGCCAGCAAGCGCCTGCCCGCTGGCCAGCGCAGTGGCCATCTGCAAGCGTGTCGGCTCGCCGTACTGGTTCGACTGATAATCGTAGTCCGCAAGGCCGAACACTCGCGGCGCCTGCGCGAACATGCTGAGCGCGAACAGGTTGATGCCGTTTAGCTGATGGCGCGCAAAGGGAGTGCGCGGCAAAAGAGCGACTCCCTTGTGCAAGTCCGGGACGCCCTTCAGATTGATCGTTGGAAAGTCCGTATCCTCGATACTGGCAATCTTTTGCCGAAGGTCGATGGTCCCAAAGCGCCGCGGCATGTGGCAGTCCTGGCAGGTTTGGGGCGTGGCGCCATCGTGGCCTTCATCATGTATGAAGTCATCGTTTTTGCGGTAGTCGCTATCGCGCCATTCCAGAAAGGTGGCTTGCTCGTAACCGAAGCGCTCGTCGATGCACGAGCCGACCTTGCGCACGGGAAGACGCACGGCGTGGCAGGAGCCGCACAGCGCCGCGCTGCGAGTCACCGCATCACGTCCGTTGTCACCGGACGGCGTCTTGCCGAGAGTGCGCCGCATCGGATCGCTTTGGACATTGTCGGAATAGGGCCCGAATAGATCGTCCGCAGAGGCCGGCGTAAAGTTGCCGGTGTAGTTTGGCGGCGTGCCCAGAGCATTGCCGCTGATTTGATGACAAACCGCGCAGGTGATGCCGTCGCGCGCCAGCCCCCCGTACTTGCCATCGTGCGTACCGGGAAGCGCCGAAACCATAGCGTGCTCGAACTTGCGCCCCGGAGACTCAATCTTAAGCTGATGCTGACCGGCGGCACCGTGGCACTTATAGCAGAGGTCGGTAATATCATCGGCGCATGCGGCGCGGTGGTTGGCTTCCCATTCCCGCTGTGCTCGAAAGATTGGATCGCGACCGGCAAGCCCCATCATCGAGACGGACCACTCGCCCCAAGGCGAGACATCGGCGTAGCGCGGATCGCCCGATGCAAGCGTCCCATCTTGGACTGTCATCGAGCCCGGACTATCCAGACCCTGCACCACGTGCGCGACTCCGGAATGGCATCCCCAGCACTGGTCCGAAGTGACAAAGGTAGCGGACGCGTCGGGGCCAGTCCGCCCCCCCATCGGAAAGACATGGTCAAAGAAGCGCGGCAGGTCGGCGTAGGGCGCGGTTTCATCGGCGGGCAGACCGTATTGCGCGACAAACTCTGGAAAAGCGCGGCCGAGCGCCGGGGCAATCGTCTGGCGATCGGGATGATTTGCAATGAAGGTCGTGGCGGAAAGGTTTTTATAGTCGTCGTAGCGATTGTCAGGATTTTGTGCATCGACATCGCGCCAAACGCGACGATAGTCATAGATAGTCTGCGACTGCGCATGCATGCCGCCGGTGTTTTCGGGCAGGTGCGTAGTCTGCGAAAATGTGAAATCGCGCTGCGAGCCGTGGCAGCGCAGGCAAGGCTGGCTGAAGCTGCTCGGCGGACGGCAATCGTCAAGGTGCAAGGAGGCAGAAGTTCCCCACGAAATTGGCGGCAGACTGCAGCGAATTTCGCCGTGCCGGGCTTCCTCTTGCGCGATTTCTCCCCAGAACCAGCCGTCCTGTACGTCCTTGAATCTTCGCACCATCGGCTGCCAGGCGGCGAGCTTGAAGACGCCGCCTTCCTCTTTGGCTACGCCGATGGGCTCGAAGCGCTCCTTGATGATGAGCGCCTGCTCCGGCACCTGGCCCTCTTTGCGTCCGTTATTGAGCCAGGTCAGCACTTCGGGGGAATAATAGACGCGTCCCCAGCCATGCGTGCTAGCTACATTGAGCTCGCCAGTAAAGTGAACGCCGTCCTCGCCCGCCCAACCCGGAAGCTTATAGCACTGGCGCTCCAGAAAGACGGCAAGGCGCTCTGTAAGTCCAACCTCAAGCGGCAAGCGTGGGTCGCTAAATGTCGCTGCAGATACAGACGCGACAATTGTTGCTGAGTCGTCAAATAGCGCGGCGCGTAATTTTTCGCATTCCTCTGCGGTTCCGGGCTTGTAACCGGGCTCAAAGAGCCACTCCGTTGGAAAATCGGAATCTTGGCAAGCCGTGAAAAACAGGAGCAGCGAAAGGACCCGACCCGATTGGCGCATGCCGCAATCTAGCATTCGCAAGCAGACTCAAGAGTCATTTTTCATAGGGTTTCGTTCTGTTCAGCAGTTGCAGTAGCCTTTCCTAGGCTCCGCGTGTAGCCTGCCCGCATGAATCTTGCCGAAGGGTTGCGCTTGCATCCTGATGATAACGTCGTTCGCTGCTTCTGGGCGACGGACGATCCCTTGTATCGCGACTATCATGATAATGAGTGGGCCCATCCCGTAAAAAACGACACGCGGCTCTTCGAGAAGCTGTGTCTCGAAGGTTTTCAATCCGGACTCAGTTGGCTGACGATTCTGCGCAAGCGCGAAGCGTTTCGCGAAGCATTTCATGGCTTTGACATCTCGCGTGTCGCGCGATTTACGGAACGCGACGTTGCGCGGCTGCTTGAGAATGCCGGCATCATTCGGCACCGCGGCAAAATCGAAGCAACCATCAACAACGCTCGCGCAGCGCGCGAGCTCATCGCCAAAGAAGGCCCGTTTTCCGATTACATCTGGCGCTACATGCCGACGGAAAAAGCACGTCCGCAGAAGCTCGACTACGCCACACTGCGCGGCCTTTCCCAAACGGAAGCGTCGACGCGCTTGTCACGTGATCTGAAGCAGCGTGGCTTCCGCTTTGTGGGGCCCACAACAGCCTACGCCTTCATGCAGGCAATGGGGCTCGTCAACGATCACATCGAAGGTTGCCCAGCGCGAGCCCGCGTCGAAGCAGCGCGAAAAAGGCAAGGAATCCCCTGCTCGTAAGTGCAACGCTAGGAATTGTAACTGAGGACTGGACGCCAGGCGCGTATCATACCTAGACCGAGACACACGCCCGTCCGCCTTACGCCTGTGGGTGCGTGTGCCAAAAAGAAGGAGACTTCGAACCTCAAGAATAGGGTTCCCGGCCCCAAACTCCGCCAAAATCCAGTCGAAGCTTTTGGTTTCATCCCACACGTCCCGCTTTCCCCGATACAATAGACAACAGCCGAAAAGGTTCTTTCAGGCCTCCTGGCCTGAATGGTGGTTCGCGAGGACGTAGCGCTTGGCGACCCCTAGCGCACAGGCCAAACGTCGGAGGTTGCATGAGCAAACAAAGGACTTTGACCATTCCGCTGATGTGGCAGTTACTTCGCGAGCTGCGGCAAGTGGTCGAGGAAACACTTCAGGACTTTCCCAAAGATGTTCGCGACGCAGCCAGCATGGTAGCGGCAGAGCTCGTCAGCAACGCCATCAAATATGGCGTCAGCGTACCCTCGGCGCAAAACGCCGACATTACCCTACGCGTAAACGACCAGCACATCCAGGTCGCCGTAAGCAATGGAGTTCAGTCAGATAGCGTCGTGCAAGAACTGCAAAAGCGAATCCATCAGATTACCCATGCCGAAAGCAAAGAGCAGCTTTATATGAATCGCTTACAGCAGATGCTAGAGGACCCGACGCAGGTCGGAAAATTGGGACTGTACCGCATCGGCTTTGAAGGTCAGTTTGATTTGGACAGCACCTATGCCGATCAGATTCTTACGGTAATAGCGACCCGAGGAATTCCATGATTCAGCCAATGCACTCCTTGGAACACGAAGGTCTGAACATCCAGACGATTTTGTCCGCTGACACCGCGACACTGCGCTGGCATGGGCATTGCGAAATTCGGACTCCGGAAGCCGTGCTCAACCCGTTTTTCAAAAGCATCATGCCGCTTCTCAAAGGCAAAAAATTAGTCCTAGACTTTCGCTTGTTTAAGTACATGAGCTCCGCGACCCAGGCGCCGATCCTGCAGTTCCTAAAGTCCCTGGATCGAAATCAGATTCCGACCCAGGTCATCTACAATTCCGGCCTGGAATGGCAGCGCATTTCGTACCGCTGCATGAAAGTACTGTTTCGCGCCATGCCGCAAATTCAATTTGAATGCGTTGAAGTGCCGGCCACCAGCACCTGACCGCCATTTCGCCGCCTGCAGCAGCGCCGTCAGTGAGTAAGCTTTTTGTATTTGATGCGATGCGGCTGCGTGGCTTGCGCTCCTAGACGCCGGCGGCGATCGGCTTCGTACTCGCGGTAGTTGCCTTCAAACCAAACGACCTTGCTTTCGCCTTCGAAAGCCAAAATGTGGGTGGCAATTCGGTCGAGAAACCAACGGTCGTGGCTGATGACCACGGCGCAACCGGCGAAGCTTTGCAGGGCTTCTTCGAGCGCGCGCAACGTATCTACGTCCAAATCGTTCGTGGGTTCGTCTAAAAGCAGTAGGTTTCCGGCTGAGCGCAGCATCTTGGCCAAATGAACGCGATTGCGCTCCCCTCCGGACAGTTCCTTGATTCGCTTCTGCTGATCCGAGCCTTTGAAGCCGAACTGACCGCAGTACGCGCGGGTCGGCACCCGCCGCTTTCCCATTTCGAAGTGCTCGGCACCGCCGCTAATCTCTTGCCATACCGTGCTCTCGCCCTGCAGGGCGTCGCGGCTTTGATCGACATAGCCGAGCTTCACCGTTTCTCCGATCAGCAGCTTGCCAGAGTCGGGATTCTCATTGCCCATAATCATGCGAAACAGTGTGGTCTTGCCGGCGCCGTTTGGACCAATCACGCCGACGATGCCGCCGCGCGGCAAACGAAAAGACAAATCATCGATTAGCAAACGGTCGCCATAGCCTTTGCAAAGGTGCTCGGCAACGACCACGTTGTCGCCTAGGCGTGGCGCCGGCGGAATGCTAATTTCGGCCACTTCGACGCGCGCTTCGGTCGATTTTTGCAGCATCTCTTCATAAGCGGCCAGACGGGCCTTGGATTTGGCCTGGCGGGCTTTGGGCGAGGTGCGCACCCATTCAAGCTCGCGCGCTAGCGATTTCTGGCGGGCCGATTCTTGTTTTTCTTCCACAGCAAGCCGTTTTTCTTTTTGCTCGAGCCAGGAAGAATAGTTGCCCTGCCAAGGAATGCCGGCGCCGCGATCTAGTTCCAGAATCCATCCGGCGACGTTGTCAAGGAAGTAGCGATCGTGAGTAATGGCCACGACCGTGCCGGGAAATTCGCCGAGAAAGCGTTCCAACCATGCCACCGATTCGGCGTCCAAGTGGTTGGTCGGCTCGTCTAGGAGCAGCATGTCCGGCTTGCTAAGCAAAAGCTGACACAGCGCCACACGCCTTTTCTCGCCGCCCGACAGCACATTGACATCGGCATCGGCAGGCGGCAGACGCAGCGCGTCCATGGCGATCTCTAAGGTGCGATCCAGATCCCAAGCATTGGCCGCCTCGATCTGATCTTGGACCTTGGCCTGCTCGTCCATTACCTCGGCCATTTCATCGTCGGACAGCGGTTCGCCAAGCTTCATGGAAAGCTCTTCGAAGCGCTTGAGCAAATCACGCGTCTCTTTGACCCCCAATGCAACGTTTTCAAGAACGTTCAGGCTAGGATCCAGTCGCGGCTCTTGCGGCAAATAGCCGATGCGAATTCCATCGGCGGGCCGCGCCTCGCCCTGAAATTCCTTGTCGACGCCGGCCATGATTCGCAAAAGGCTGGACTTACCGGCGCCGTTTGGACCTAGAACACCGATTTTGGCACCCGGCAAAAACGACAGCCAGATGCCCTTCAGAATCTCGCGCTGCGGCGGAACGACCTTGCGCAGATTCTGCATCGTAAAAATATATTGAGCAGGCATGCGCCGCATCCTATCAGGTTCGCCAATCGGACGCTGCATTCCTGTTTAAGGAGCTCGCGAAATCGCCCTCACCGCCTCCCATCTGCACCGCTACCCCCACCCTTACCCACGACAATCCCGCGGCACTTCATAGGTAGGCATTATAAAAGACGCGAAAAAGGATCGTAAAAAGGACCTGGGACAAGCCACAATACTTGAAGTAATGCTGCGCGCGGACTGTGCTGAGGGTTCAAAGGGGCGACCGCGCACCTAACCCCTTGACATCGCATGAAAACGCAGGAAGTATTATTCTTGTAAAGTAGCTCACCGCTTTGATCGGATGTTGAGATTAACTATAGAGTGAGCTGCACCAAGCTAGCGCGCAGCACGGTATAACCAACAACTGTAAAACAGCAACAACGGCAAACGACATGAGCACTACACCTGGAGGCGTTATGGCTGGCTCGACGGACAAGCGGAAGCAGAGTCTGTACTTCCCCGAGGATATGCTAAAAGAGATACAGGAAGAGGCGACCCGGCAGGATCGTTCTTTGTCTTGGATCGTCCAGAAGGCGTGGAAGATTGCGCGCAATGAAATTAAGAAGTATCCCTCTGTAAATGAAATCCCCGGAGAGGACGACGAGCGCGGCTCCAAGGAGTAGCCACCCGGTAAGCCATTTATCGGGTGCCCTAGCCGCTGGCGCCAATGCTCGCGCACGCCGCCGCAGCGGCTTTACTAGATCTGACACAGGTAGCAAACTCTTCTACGAAGTTATAGAAGAGCATTCCCAAGAAGTCGCCGCACCCGCTACGACCTTGTTATTGTGCGATGGCCTGGGGTGCGATGGCTACGTCTGGAAGTATCTGCAGTGGGCGCTCGCTCCGCAGTATCGGCTGGTTCACTTTCATTATCGCGGGCACGGGCAGTCCTCTTTGCCGGCGGATTTTTCGCATCTATCCGTGCAGGATTTTACCCACGATGCATTGAGTGTGCTCGACGCCTGCCATATCGATCGAGCGGTATTTTGCGGTCACTCGATGGGGGTACAAGTGGCCCTGGAAGCCTACAGACAAGCACCCGAGCGCGCCTTGGGCCTGGTGCTTATTTGTGGCAGCTATGGCAACCCACTGCGCACATTTCGCGGCAGTGATTGGCTGGAAAAAATTCTGCCGTTCGCGCACGCCGCGGTCTCGCGTCTGCCATCGCTTGTCGGGGCGGTGTGGCGCTATGTCCTTCCTACCGAGCTTTCCTATTATTTGGCGCAGCAGGTCGAAATTGACGGGCAACTGATTCGCCGCGAAGATTTTTTTCCATATTTGGAAGGCCTGGCGCGCATGGATCCGCGCATGTTTGTGGCGACGGTAGCAGCGGCTGGGAAGCACGATGCCCGTGACGTTTTGACAAGCATCGCTATACCAACCCTGATACTGGCCGGACGACGCGACTCTTTTACACCGATGCCCTTGTCACAAGAAATGAGTTCCCTAATTCCCGACGCCGAACTTCATGTGATCGAACAAGGTACGCATACCGCGCCTATAGAACGTCCCGTCGAAGTCACCGAGATTATCGCCGATTTTCTGCATCGTCGCGTTCCTGCCTTGCCGCCTGCAAGCGACATGGGAGACACCGTTGCCTGAAATGTCCGCGGCGGCGCCTCCGCGACGCGTTTTCATTGCGCGCGGTGTGCTGTGGTTCATGCGCATCGGCATTCTCTGCATGCTGGCCACAGCAGCAGTCTTCCTGTATGGTCGCTACCACAAAAGTGACGAGCAGCTAGATCTGATTCGTTATGTCGAGATCGACATCCCAGCTCTCGACAACGTCGAGATGCCGTTAGTCTTGCGGATTCAAGCTCTGCTCGAAGAAAAACGGCGACAACCTGAAGATGTGCGGCATGAGATAGTCGATGATTTGATGCCAGGCCTTGTTCGCCTGCGCAAACTGTCCGAGGCGCCGCTGCGCGCCGCGCGCACACAACCGGTCAAGGCGCTGGCCGCCGAGTATCAAAACAGCGTCGAGTCGCTGATTGCTGCCTGCCGGGCCATGTTGCAAGTCATCGATGATCCCAAGCTTGATGCGAATACCGGATTTGCTCAGGTTCGCGCGGCCCTGCACGCTGCGGCCCAAAAGAACCAAGAGTGGCGCCGGCACTTGGAAAAAACTCGCGATGAACAGCGCCTCGCGCCCGCCTCGGCAAACTCCGCCCTTCTAGGTCGATAAAACATTTGCTGAGCCGTCTCTGACTTCCTCCCTACCTTGGTAAGAGGTATGGTTGGCGCCCGTGCTAACCCTTGCCGATTTTGACTATGAATTGCCGCCTGACTGCATCGCCGACCGCCCCGCGGCGGCCCGCGACAAGGCGCGGCTTTTGTTATTGGCCGCGGAGGGCATGTCGCACTATCAAATTGCCGATCTGCCCGCTCTGCTTAGTGCGCACGTCGGTGCGCAAACCCTGCTCGTGCTCAACGACACCAAAGTCTTACCGGCGCGGGTGCGCGGCTATAAAGTCGGCAAAGGCGGCGCCGGCGGTCGCGTCGAAGCACTGCTTATCACCCCGACCGGCCATAAAACACGCCAGCATTGGCGGGCGATGTATAAGTCCAGCAAACCTCTGCGCGCCGGGCAAATGCTAGAGCTCGTCGCGCCCAAAGAAGAAGAACGCTACGCGGTCGGCGTCGTCGAAAGTAAGGCAGGAGAAGTGGTGCTGGATTTTGGCGACCTGGACGCCGCGCGCTTTTCTGTGCTGCTTGAGCGCCTTGGCGAAATTCCGCTTCCGCCTTATATCGAGCGCAGCCGCCAGCGCCTGGGGCTTTCGGCCTCTACCGATGAAGATCGCCAGCGCTACCAGACCGTTTATGCGCGCGACGCCGGTTCGGTAGCTGCCCCGACCGCCGGCCTTCATTTTACCAAGGAACTGCTTTTGGCCCTGCAAGCAGCCGGACACGACTACGTCAGCGTGACATTACACGTCGGCCCGGGAACTTTTCTGCCGGTGCGCAGCGACTCGCTTCATACCCATGTCATGCATGCCGAGCGCTACCACATCTCAGAATCCAGCGCCGCCACCATTGCCGCGGCGCGAGCCGCCGGGCGGCCGGTGCTGGCGGTTGGCACCACGGTGGTCCGCACCCTGGAATCGGCCACTGCGGAAGGTCATGCAGCACCGCGTCCGGGCTGGGGCGAGACCCAGCTTTTTATCTATCCGCCTTATAAATTTCGCGCCGTGGATGCCCTTTTGACCAACTTTCACCTGCCTCGCTCGACGCTGCTTATGCTGGTGTCGGCTTTCGCCGGGCAAAAACGCATAGAGCAGGCCTATAAAACCGCCATTGGCGCCGGCTATCGCTTCTACAGCTTTGGCGATGCCATGCTGATTAGCCAGCGTGGCGCAAAGGAAGAGCTTCATGTTCAGCCTTGAAGGCCGCGATGGCAAAGCGCGCGCCGGACGGCTGCGCCTGCCGCATGGCGAGGTCGAAACTCCGATTTTTATGCCCGTAGGCACAGTCGGCAGCGTCAAGGCAATGGCGGCGCCTGAACTTTGTGCGCTCGGGGCGCAGATCATTTTAGGCAACACCTATCACCTATGGCTGCGCCCCGGTTTGCCGATCATCGCCGCACACGGAGATTTGCACCGCTTTGCCAATTGGCAAAAGCCCATGCTGACCGATTCCGGCGGCTTTCAGGTCTTTAGCCTGGGAGCCGGCGCCAATCGCGCTTCGGGCCAACCCAGCTTGGTGAAAATCACCGAGGAATGCGTGCAATTTCGGTCGCACCTGGATGGCTCGCCGCGCCAGCTTTCGCCAGAGATGTCGATGCGCATTCAAGCGGTGCTGGGCAGCGATATCGCCATGGCCCTGGATCAATGTCCGCCGGGATTGTCGGTACCAGATGAGGCACTTGCCGCCATGGAGCGGACCACCCGCTGGGCCGAGCGTTGTCTCGCGGTGCCGGCACCGCTGCTCAGCGATGGGCGACGAGTGCTCGGCCGGCAAATGCGCTTTGGCATCGTACAAGGCGGCGTTCATCTAAATCTGCGCCGACGCCACATGGCGCAAATCTGCGCCCTGCCCTTTGATGGCTATGCGCTGGGCGGCTTCGCTGTTGGTGAGCCGCCTGCGGTGATGTACGAACTGCTCAATGTGCTTGCCGACGAGCTGCCTGCTTCGCGTCCGCGCTACCTGATGGGGGTGGGCACGCCGCGCGATCTGATCATCGCCATCGGCAGCGGCATCGATATGTTTGACTGCGTGATGCCGACGCGCAACGCCCGCAATGGTCAGCTTTTTACTTCGCAGGGCAAACTCAATATCAAAGGTGCGCGCTATGCGACTGACCTTTCGGCGCTCGATCCGGCTTGCGGCTGCGCAACCTGCACGAGCTATAGCCGGGCGTACTTGCGGCATCTGTACGTCAGCCAGGAACTGCTTTATCACCGCCTGGCGACGCTGCACAATCTGACTTACTACCTAAACTTGGTGCAAAAAGCCCGGCACGCCATTTTCGCAGGCACTTATGCCCGCTTTGCCGAAGAAGTGCTTAAAAATTACTGATCGATGTTCAACTACTGATTGTCGTCAGTTTTGAGCTCGACTTCGATGTGCACGGTTTCGCCGGCTTGCGGCAGAACTTCTCGTACTTCGCTGCGAAAGCCTTTTTTGGAGACTTCTAGCTTTTGCGGAGTCGGCGCACTGGTGTTGGAAATACGCTGCGGCGTATTGCCCACGATTTTGCCTTCAATGCGAATCTCGGCGCCGCGCGGCTGCGAATCGACATAGATGGCCCACGGCGAAGTATGCCCGCGCATCAGCGTCACCAGCACCGCAACAATGACTGTTAGCACGCCAACCAAAAGCAGCGCAAAAAATAGCGGCTTTTTGTAGATGGGCGCCGGCAGCTCCATTCCCGTCTTCATTCGGCCGCCGGTCGAATCGTAGCGCATCCCCGTCGTTCCCACCCCGGTGTTGACGCCGCCGACGTTAAGACGCTGGCTGTCGTGGGTTCTTAAGCGCTGACTTTGAAACGCCGACAATCCGGTGGGCGGCGTGGCGGCGCGCCAAACCGGCGGAGCATTTGTCGGCATGGGTTCGCTTGGCAGCACATCCGGCTCAAACTTGCGCCAGACATCTAGCTGCTCTTGAAAAGCAACCAGGCGTTGCCGAAACGCCACGGTCATATTGCGCGCCAAAATGGTCGTGACCGAACTTTCGCCAAAAATTTGCGCCGACACCTGTGACAGCGCCAAGCGCAAGGCCAGCGCGGTTGGATAGCGCTCGTCCTTATTCTTGTTGAAGGCCTTTTTGACGATGGCATCGAGCTCGGCTGGCGAATCACGCTTCTGCGAGGGCGGCGGCGGCTCATCGCCGTCTTCTATCGCCAGATTCTCGCCAGTCAGCATTTCCCACAGCAGCACTCCAACGCTGTAGATATCCGCTCGGCGGTCGAGAACCGGCGCGGCATTTGCCTGCACCTGGGCGCGCAGCTCCGGCGCCATATAGGCCGTACGCCGCTGCAGTTTGGTCGGAACCGAAACATTGCTGACGGTGGCGTTGCGCGTGCGCAGGCAGCCAAATTCAATCAGCTTGACGTTGCCGTCAAAGCCAATCAGCACCGAATCGGCTGAGATCTGGCCATGAACGATCTCAAGAGGTTTGCCGGTGACGTCATAGCGCTCGTGCGCGTAATGCAGCGCATCGCAAAGCTGCATGGCGATGTGAATGGCATTTGACGGCGAAAGATGGGCCTGGGGACTGCGCATGACCTCGCGCAGGGCCACGCCATGCACGTATTCGCAGGCTACAAAATAACTGCCGTCCGGCATCGCCCCGACCTCGTGCACGCCGGCAATGCGCGGATGCTGTAGCAGCGCCGCGGCGCGCTGCTCATCTAAAAACATGCGAACGACCTCGGGCCGCTGCGATAAATGCGCATCGAGAATGCGCACCGCCAGCGGTTTAAAGGCCATTTTAGACTGGGCTGCCTCGCGCCCGATATAGGTCGTACCGAGGGTGCCGGTTCCGAGCTCGGAGAACAAGATGTAGCTTCCAGCTCGATACGGGAAGTGAGGCATGGAATTTTATGTTGGCGGAGAGGCTCGCAAATGTCAAACCACCAGCCCCTCAGCGTACTTCTGCAACTTCTGGCATAATAAAACGTGATACGCGCTGCCCGAAGACCGCCACCCATGACAGGGCCAGGCCAGGGGGTTGCCGCGTGGGCAACGCAAGGCATTTCATGATTGGAGTCGGACAGCGCATCGGCAACTATCGCGTGCGGCGTAAGCTCGGCCAGGGCGGTATGGGCGCTGTCTATGAAGCCGTGCAAGAGCAAATCGGGCGACGGGCAGCCATCAAAGTCTTACACCCCGAATACGCCAACGATCAGCAAAGCATTCAGCGTTTTTTCAACGAAGCGCGCGCCGTCAACATCATTCACCATCAGGGACTCGTCGGGGTTTTTGAATCTGGCCGACTCGAGGACGGCGGCGCCTACATCGTCATGGAATACCTCGATGGCGAGCTGCTGACGCGCCGCCTGGAGAAGGCCGGGCAAATTGGGCAGCGCGATGCCTTGTCCTTTGGCCGGCAGATCGCAGCGGCCCTTTCCGCCGCGCATCAAAAGGGCATCGTCCATCGAGATCTAAAGCCCGACAACATTATGGTCGTCTCTGATCCCGAGGCGGTCGATGGCGAGCGGGTCAAAATTTTTGATTTCGGCATCGCCAAGCTGCGACTGAACAGCTTGCCCCCGGCGCATGCGCCGACCGAGATGCGCACCCAGACCGGCATGATCATGGGCACGCCCACCCACATGGCCCCTGAACAATGCCGTGGCGCCTCGGATATCGACAGCAAAGCCGATGTGTATTCCCTGGGCGTGATTATCTATCAAATGCTGGTGGGGCATCCGCCCTTTGTCGCCGACAGTCCCGGGGAACTGCTCAGCATGCATCTGCGCGACAAGCCGCCGAATCTATGCAAGCTCGATCCATCGATCCCTGAAGGCTTGGCAGATCTGGTTCATCAGATGCTGGCCAAAGAACCTGAAGCCCGGCCCGAAATGTCCGTGGTAGTCGAGCAGCTAGAGGCCCTTGGCGCGCATCGAACTCGGCGGCACAGCATTGCCAACAAAAGCGCCTCCGTGCGCGCTGCTGCGCTTGGCGCCGGCGCCAGCAGCAACGATCGGTCTAAGGCCCGCCCGGCCGTGCAGACCCTGTCGCATGCGGTGGGTGAGACGCTTAACAGCGTCGCGGCCCGGCGCTTTGCCATCGCCATCGCCATTGCTGCCATTTTGGTGATGATAAGTGGCGTCGTATTTTTTGAAGTTCTGCCCCCCATTCGCGAGCCGCTGCCGGCAGCGCCGCTGGAAGTGACCTGGGTGCTCAACAGCGAGCCGCCCGGCGCCGCCATCATACAAGTGGACAACGATCAGGTGCTCGGCACGACTCCTTGGCAAAATCGTATACCGCGGCGTGAAGGCAACCTGCGGGTTTCTCTGCGACTACCCGGCTTCCGCGATAGTACAGTCGTTCTAAAATACAGCGAATCAAGCCATCAGAAAGTTTCGCTCGAAAGCCTTGGCGGTGCGGAAGCGCCCGCTACTTCCGGACAAGACAAAGACAAAGCGGGCTCGTCTCCCCTTTTTAGCCCCCCGGTGCAGCACAGTGCAACGGCGACGCCGGCAAAGCGCCTGCGCTGGGTGGTGGCGACCAGGCCGCGCGGAGCCACGGTGGTACTTGCCGAGGATGGGCAGGTTTTGGGCAAAACCCCCTATACGCTAGAGAAAGAAGCCAAACCCGGCATGCTGAAGCTGCTTTTGCACCTGGATGGCTATCACGAAGATACCGTCATCCTGGATATGTCCGTCGGCAATCGCCCAACCATTACTATGCAACCCCTGCACACTAAGGGCAAAGGCAAGGACAAAGCGCAAGACAAGACCAAAGATAAGGCCAAAGACAAGCTCGAAGTGGCCCCTCAAGACAAGCCTTCGGATAAAGCACCCGACAAGCCGGCCGACAAACCGGCCGACAAACCGACGGAAAAACCATCGGAAAAGCCGACCGAAAAGCCAGCCGAACCGGAAAGCGCTAAGGACAAAACACCAGCGGTCGCTGACGAAATTCCCGGCGCTTAGCGCAAAATTCCCGTCTATAGCGCCCCCTTTCTGCTTTCGCCATGGAACTCACGGTGATAGCGGAGTTCGCGCAACGCCAGCCTCAGAGCCCCCACGTAGTTTTCCAAATTTTTGACGAGCAGGATGCCGCTTGTGGTGTTAGGATGCGCGCCCAAAAGGACCTATCCATGAAAGTTGCCCTGTTTTTCGATGGAAAGAATTTCTATTCAGGCTGGCGTGAACGCGCGGGACGACAGCCGCTGGACTTCACCGCGCTTTCGCGCTGGCTGGTGCGTCGGGTCGGCGGCAGCGTACTCTGGGGCGCCTACTATTACACCGGTATCGAATCCGGTCCATCGGCGGCCGGAACCGGGCAGGCGGCGCTGACCAGCTTTCTAGACAACCTGGAAATGCTGCCTGGCTACTTCGTTCAGCGTTTTACCCGTCGAACCAAAAGTTATCACTGCCGCGAATGCACCGCGGAAAACTATTACACCCAGGAAAACGAAGTCGATACCACCATGGTCGCCGATATGTTGCGGCTGGCAGCCGTCGGTGCGTTCGATATTCTGGTGCTGATGTCCGGCGATGCCGATCACGCCCCCGCCGTCGAAGGAGTACGAGCTTTAGGACGGCAGGCCTACGTAGCCACATGGGGCGGCATTGGTCTTTCGCGTCGGATCCGTCGCGCCGCCTTCGATCACATCGACCTTATCGAAGCACTTGGTGAATGCGGCCGGCAGTGGCCAGTTGGCGAGGGAGACGAAACCACCGCGCCCATTCTTGTACCGGGAACCATTCGAGCGACAGAGATGGGCCCGCAAAGCTTGCCCTATATTGCCGGTGCTGATGAGGGCACGGTCCCCCCTCCGCAAAACGAAGAAATGGCGGCTGACGTCCTTTTGGACGAAGTGCGCCGCGCCGAAAGCAAGTTTCCGGCGGGCTACGTCGGCGTTAACTTCTTTGTGACCCGCTGGCAAGCCAGTCAGCTTGATCCCGATCCGGAATTGCGCCGGCGCCTGATCGATAAGCTCGTCCGCGACGAACGTATCGAAATTTACACCACCGAGGATGGCACCAAAGCGATGCGCGTAAAAAGGCTGGCATCTTCGTCTTTGTCGCCGCGCTCGCAACCTCCTCCGATCGAACCGATCATCTCCTAGTCAAGCTTGGCGATGGGCAAGACATTTGAAACACCAAAAGGGACACGCGATTTCCTGCCCGAGGAAATGCGTGTTCGCAGTGCTGTCTTTTCGCGCTTAAGCCGAGCCTTTCAGCTTTTTGGCTTTGAAGAGCTGGATACTCCGGTCTTCGAATACCTAGAAGCGCTGACCCTGAAGGCCGGCCCGGCGGCTGAGCGCGAGATTTATTCTTTTGAAGACAAAGGCGGACGCAAACTGGGTTTGCGCTTTGACCTGACAAGCTCTACCGGCCGAGTCGCCGCGGCCCACCCAGAGCTGAAGCGGCCCATCTATCGGTACCAGATCGGCAAAGTCTGGCGCTACGACCGCCCGGCTGCCGGACGCTATCGCGAATTTTACCAAGCCGACGCCGATATTATCGGCAGCTATTCGATGGACTGCGAAGTCGATCTGCTGCTGCTTTCGACGAGCATCCTGCGCACCTTCGGGCTACACGTCTATACGCTGCCAATCAATCATCGCAAGCTTCTGGAAGCCCAAATTCGCCGCGCCGGCATTACGCTGGAGAAAAAAGCCGACGCCCTGCGCGCCCTGGACAAGTACGACAAAATCGGCCGAGACGGAGTGCTGACTGAAGCCGCCGGGTATGGCATCGAAGGCCAATCCTTTGAGCGCTTCTTGGAGCTCACCAGCATCGATAGCCTTTCGACGCTGCAAAGCGAGCTGCAAGGCGATGCTGAGGGTGAAAAAGCCATTGCGGAGCTCAGTTATATCTTCGAGCGGGCCAAAACCCTTCACTTCGCCGACCATCTGGTTTTTGATCCCAAGCTGGCGCGCGGCCTGGATTACTACACCGGACCGATTTTCGAAGCCAAAGCCGAGGTTCAGGGAAAGCTGCTGAGCTTTGGTGGCGGCGGCCGCTATGACGATCTGATAGGTCTTTACGGCGGTATGCCGCAAGGCGCGGTGGGTTTCTCATTCGGCGTAGAACGGCTAATCGCGCTACTTCTGGAACAAAAAGCCGAGATTGCCGGCCAGGTGCCAAGGCCGATCTTGGTGGCGCCGCTCGGCGGCAATTGTAGCGCCCAAGCGGAACAAGTAGCTATGGCCCTGCGCGAGCAAGGCATTTCCGCAAGAATTGGGCTATCCGCCACTTCCCCCAGCAAGCATCTGCAATATGCCGAGAGTACCCGTCTGGATTGGGTGATCTTTGTGGGTGAAAACGAAGTGAAAGAAGGACGCTACCCGCTGCGTCAGCTTGCAACTCGCACCGAGCACAAACTGACCCTTGCCGAGCTTCTCGCGCATCTCCAAACCGCTCTGCCAAGCCGCTAAGAATAGCTTTTCGGCCCTACGATGTAGGGGCTCATTTTCTTGCGTGTCGTTGTTGACACGACAGCATTTTCCTGCGCGCAGCCGGGGTTGAATAGCCATTCGGCCATCTAAAGAGCGGACAGATCGCTTGCAAGTGGTTAGAATTAAATTGGATGGATGAATCAGCCTATTGGCCTAGTTGGAGTTAAGACATGCGGTCTTCCTCTCTTGCAGTGTTATCGAATGATGTCTCTGAAATAGCCAGCCCCCCTGCACCCAAGGTAGCTAGCGCAACCCGTCGTGCCCTGGACGCTGAGCTTGCTGCCTTAGCGCCGGTCTTAAGCACTGCGGAGGAACAGGATCTTTTGACCATTGCACAGGTGGCCCTGCCTGCAGGAAACATCCTTCCGGCGGCGGATCAGGCAACAATTGTCCGCACTCACAATGGACTGCGCCAAGCTCCGCACGCCATGGTTTTGGCCTTTCGCGCCGCGCTAAATTCCGCCCAAGGCTTGGTCTGGCTTCGTTATCGACGACGGATTTCCAATCTAACTTCGGCCCAAGCCTTGGAATTTCTCGAGTGGCTGTATCAGGGAGGCTTCGCACGCCGATTGCTACTGCGCTCATTAATTACGCCGCTCAAGATTGCTTACTACGACGATCCGGCGGTTTACAAATTGATTGGCGAACCGTACCCCCATGGGCAAGGAACCGAAGCGGACGCGCTGCGCCGAGTTGTCCCGGCCGAACAACCCCGCTACGTGAAAGAACGCACCCAATCAGCCAGCGAACTTTCCGATGGCGAGACCATTGATTGCGATGTCGTGGTCATCGGCTCTGGAGCCGGCGGCGCGGTTGCCGCCTACGAGCTTGCAGCGGCCGGCCACGCCGTGGTCCTTTTGGAAGAAGGTCTTTATTTCGGACGCGCCGACTTTGTGGGCACGTCTTTTCATCGCCAAAAGCTTTTGTACCGCGATCGTGGAATAACTTTTGCCTTTGGCAATACCGCGATTCTTGTACCAGTAGGACGTACCGTTGGTGGCACCACCACGGTAAACAGCGGAACCTGCTATCGCATGCCCGAGCGGATTTTTTCGTGCTGGCAAAATCAGCTAGGACTGACCGACTACTCTGCGGAAGCATTGGCTCCTTATTACGACCGAGTTGAAGAGGTCCTGGGGGTCGATATCGCCGAAAATCATCTGCTTGGCGGCGGCGCAGCAGCCATTGCCCGCGGCGCGGAACGTCTGGGATTTCGGCATCACCCCTTGCGCCGCAACGCTCCGGATTGTGACGGCCAGGGACTTTGTTGTTTGGGCTGCCCCACCGATGCCAAACGCTCGACCAATGTCAGCTATGTGCCAATGGCTTTGCGCGCCGGCGCGCAGATGTTTGTCGGGGCCCGCGCCGACCGCTTAATTATCGAGAATGGCCGCGCAGTGGGCGTCGAAGCCACGGCACGATTCTCCAAGTCGGGGACAGAAGACGGCGCACGGCCGCGCTTTCGCGTCCGGGCGCAAGCAGTGGTTGTGGCCTGTGGCTCGCTGTACACTCCAGTCTTTCTTTTAAACGATCCGGTGGCGCGACGCGCACTTGGCCGGTCCAAAGCGCTAGGCAACAATCTGACAGTTCACCCGGCCGTCGGAATGTTTGCCCTGCTCGCCTCTCAAAGCCATGCCACGCCGGCCATTCCGCAAGGGTATGCCGTCGAAGAATTTCACGACGAAGGCATCCTGATGGAGGGCGCTTTTGTTCCGCCCGAAATGACCGCGGTAACAACGACCGTGTTTGGCCGCCGTTTCACCGAAACCATGGAGAACTTTTCGCGCCTGTCCTGCTTTGGCTTCATGATTGAAGATTCCTCAAGCGGCAGCGTGCGGCCTGGCCCCGGTCGGCGTCCGCTTTTGCGTTACAATTTAAGTGCGCACGACACCGCGCGGCTTAAACGCGGCGTCGATCTGCTGGCGCAAATCTACTTCGCTGCAGATGCCAAGCGCATCCTGGCCCCGGTGCGCGGTTTTGAGAGTCTGGAATCCCCCGCCGATTTGGCACGGATGCGCAAGGCGCGGCTGGAGCCGGCCGATTTCGATCTGACCGCCTATCATCCGCTGGGAACAGCGCGCATGGGCGTCGATCCAAATCGCAGCATCGTCAATCAGGATTTGGCAGCGCACGATCTGCCCGGACTTTATATCTGCGATGGCAGCGTCATTCCTACCTCGCCGGCGGTCAATCCTCAAGTGACGATCATGGCGCTCGCCAGCCGGGCCGCGCAGCGCCTAGCCGGCAAACTCAGCTAGCGGCAGAATAAGCGGAGTTTTCCCATTTCAAAACGGGAACGCGCTACATTGCCGCGATGCCCTTGCCGCTCGAAATTATTGGCCTGAATCGTCCCGAGATCACCTTCATCTGGGAAGATGAACATCAGACGACTTATTCAGCCCATGCTCTGCGCTTGCGCTGCCGTTGCGCCCACTGCGTGGAAGAGATGAGCGGCAGACCCCTGCTTGACCCCAAACAAGTTCCCGCTGACGTCTGTGCGCGCGCCATTGAGCTTGTCGGTCAGTACGCCATCAATATTCGCTGGTCAGATGGTCACGACACCGGCATTTATCACTTCCGCCGCCTACGCGAAGATTGCCCATGCTCCAAGTGCCAAGCGCCGCGCCAACAGCCGGCATAAATCGCATCACTCTAAAGCGCGACCTTTTGCGCAGCATTGCTCAGGGTCACCCCTGGGTATATCGCGAAGCGCTTTCCGCGCCCACCGGCTTGCCTTCGGGCAGTGTCGTCGATCTGCATGACGCCGCCGGACGCTTTGTCGCCCGTGGTCTTTATGATCCGGCGTCCCCCCTGGCGCTGCGCATCTACAGCTTAGACCCCAACGAAGCCATTGATGAACAGCTTTTCACGCGGCGTTTAAAAGATGCGCTGCGGCTGCGGCGCGGCCTATACGCGGCAAGCGCCGAACCTACCGACGCGTTTCGCTGGTGTCACGGCGAGGGCGATTTTTTGCCCGGAATCATCGTCGACGTCTACGGTCCGGTGGCGGTACTCATTTTCGACGGCGGCGAGCGCGGACCGGCCCGCGCTTTTGCGGCGCCCATCGTAAAAGCGGTGGCGGCGCTCGGCCGCGAGCTAGGCATCGAGGCCATCTACGAAAGACTACAACGCCGCTCTGGCGGCGGCGGGCAGCTCCTTTGGGGCACATTGCCAAATGCTGACGACGCCCCGTCCGGCGAAATCATCGTCAAAGAGCACGGTGTGCGCTTCGTCGTCGATATCATGCACGGACAGAAAAGCGGGCTATTTCTCGATCAGCGCGAAAATCGCCAGCGCATTCGCAGCTACGCCGCCGGGCGCTCGGTTTGGAACGGCTTTTCTTATACCGGAGGATTCTCGGTCTATGCCGCGCTCGGTGGTGCTCACAAGGTCGTCAGCGTCGATCGAGCGGCGCCAGCCCTTGTTGCCGCGCAACGCAACTTCGCGCTCAACGGGCTCGGTCTCGACCGCCATGGCTTTTACACCGAAGATGCTTTTGTGCATCTGAAAATGGCCGCTGCGCGCGGCGAGCGCTACGACTTGGTCATCGTCGATCCGCCAAGCTTCGCCCCGACCGCGCGGGCCGTGCCGGCAGCCATCGCCGCCTATCGAGAACTGCACCAGTTGGCCTTGGCGATTGTGGCCCCGCGCGGACTTTTATGCGCCGCTTCCTGCAGCAGCCATGTTCCCGAAGAGGCCTTTTTGGCCACACTGACCGCGCCCGGGACGGAAGCCGGCCGACGCCTGCGCATTTTGGAAGTACACGGCCAGCCCGCCGATCACCCCACCCTGCCGGCATTTCCGGAAGGACGTTACTTAAAATTCGCGATGCTAGCCGCCGACTAGATCTGCAAATTTTGACGATTCATCGTGACGCTGCGCACTTGCTCAAGCAGGCTGGGCCGCGTAACACTGTGGCTTATGCAACCGTTTCAAAATGCTGCGTCGAATTCGCAGCGCGACGGCATGGCCCAGTTGCCTGAGCGTTTGACTCCACTTTCGACAATCGACGATGCGCAGGCCCAGCGCCTTTTGCGCATTGCCTTGGGACAAGGCGGCGACTACGCGGATCTGTTCTTTGAGTATTCAGACGACGCTAGCTACGTCTACGAAGATGAACGAGTCAAAACCACCAGCCGCGGCGTGACTTTGGGGCTGGGCGTACGTGTACTCAAAGGCGAAGCCACCGGTTACGCTTATTGCGAAGACCTGACGGATTCGGCGATGGATGCTGCGGCAAAAATCGCCGCGCAAATTGCCGATGGAGCTTTAAACCCGCCGCCAACGCGAGTCAGCGAGCTCGCTTGGTCTTCTTTGCCCTCGTATTACCCGGTGACCCTGCCCAGCCTGACGGCGCCGGCACAGGACAAGCTGGAATTGCTGCGCCGCGCCGATCGAGCCGCCCGCGCTGCTGACTCACGAGTGAGCAAGGTCACCTGCGGGCTGGCGGAACAGTACCGTGAAATTCGCCTGTATACCGCGGATGGACGGGCCAGCCGCGACGTTCAGCCGCTGTTGCGCTTTACGGTGCATGTGGTCGTCGAGCAAGGTAGCCGGCGGCAAAGCGGCTCGGGCGGCGGCGGCGGTCGCGTTGGCATGAATTATTTCGACGAGCGGACGCCAGAGGTGCATGCCGCCGAGGCCGTCGCCGTGGCCCTGGCCATGCTGGATGCCGAGGAGGCCCCGGCCGGCGAAATGGAAGTGGTGCTGGCCGCCGGCGACTCTGGCATCTTGCTGCATGAAGCTGTCGGGCACGGTCTGGAAGCCGATTTTAATCGCAAACAAACATCCAATTACTCGGGGCAACTTGGCCAAAAAGTGGCGTCCGAGCTGTGCACGGTGGTGGACGATGGCACCATCGCGCACAGCCGCGGATCGATCAACGTCGATGACGAAGGCGAACCGGGCCAGCACAACGTGCTGATTGAAAACGGCATCCTGCGCGCCTATATGCAAGACAGCTTGTCAGCGCGTTTGCTAAAAACCCGTCCGACCGGCAATGGCCGACGCCAGTCATTTCGCAGCGTACCGCTGCCGCGCATGACCAACACTTATCTGCAGCCTGGTCCGCACGACCCTGAAGAAATTATTCGCTCGGTCAAACGGGGCGTCTACGCCCGACGTTTTGGCGGAGGCCAGGTCGATATACAAAGCGGCGACTTCGTCTTCTCGCTGACCGAGGGATATCTTATCGAAGACGGTCGGCTGACCAGCCCCTTAAAAGGCGTGAACCTCATTGGCAACGGTCCCGCGGTGCTAAACCGCGTCACGCTGCTGGGCAACGATTTTCGCCTTTCGGAAGGCATCTGGACCTGCGGAAAAGACGGGCAATCGGTTCCCGTCGGAATCGGCACGCCGACTCTTAAAATCGCCGCCATTACCGTTGGAGGAACCAAAGCATGAGTGCGGTGACGGCGATCGATGTACGCGCCGAACTACAGCGCCTGGCTGCCACAGTAGCCGAGCAGACCATAAAAGCCGGTGCCGATGCCGCCGAAGTGCTGGTGCAAAGCGGCAGCAATCTGCACGTCAAAGTGCGCGCCGGGCAAACCGAGATGGTGCATGAAGCGCAAAGCCGCAACCTCGGGCTGCGGGTTTTTCGCAAGCAGTGCTCGGCGCTAACCTATACGTCCGACTTCAGCGAGGACGGACTGAAACGTTTTGTGCAAAGCGCTGTCGAGCTATGCCGCTTAAGCGAGCCCGATCCGCAAAATGAATTGCCCGAGCGACTGGCCCTTCTGCCCCAAAATGCCGTGCTGCCGGAACTGCAGCTTTGGGATGATCGCACTCCGACCTTGGATGCAACCTATGCCATTCGGCAGGCACGCGCTGCGGAGGCCGCCGCCCTGGCAATCTCGCCGCAGTTACGTCCGGAAGGGGCCAGTTTTGGCCGCAGCAGCAGCGCCAGCGCTTTTGCCTGCGCCGATAAGGACGGTGTGCATTTTGCACGCGCCAAGCGCGGCACCAGCCAGTCGCTATCCGCTTCGGTGCTTTGCGACGATCGCGATGGCAAAAAGCGCAGCGGCCGGCACTATACGAGCAGCCGCTTCCTCGACCGCTTGCTCGACCCCGAAACCGTGGGGCAGTATGCCGGCCGGCAAGCGCTGGCCAAGCTCGGCGCCGAAAAAATCGCCACCTGCGAGCTGCCGGTGGTCTTTGATCGCGAAGAGGCCCAGTCGCTGCTTGGCCTTCTTTCGCAAGTGGTTGCCGGCGGCGCCATCTACCGCAAACAAAGTTATCTTTGCGAGCGCGAAGGCAGCCAAATTGCTTCGCCGCTGTGCACCATCGTCGATGATCCGCTGCTTTTGGGCGGTCCGGGCTCGCGTCCTTTTGACGGAGACGGACTGCCCGTGCGGCGCAACATCGTCTGTGAAAAAGGAATTCTGCGCACTTTCCTTTTGGACACGTATTCGGCACGCCGACTGGGACGGCAAAGCAACGGCTGCGCCGGACGTAGCGGCAGCGGCGCGCCCCACGTGACCACCAGCAATTTCATTCTAGAGCCGGGCACGCTGGATCTACCCGCCCTGTACCGCGACCTGCCGCGCGGGCTGTATGTCACTGAGATGCTCGGCTTTGGTTTTAATCCGCTGACCGGTGATTTTTCGCGAGGAGCCGGCGGATTCCTGATCGAAAACGGACAATTGACCCAGCCGGTCAGCGAAGTGACCATTTCGGCCAACTTTGACGAACTTTGGCAGCGGGTCGACGCGATCGGCAGCGATTTGGATACCAGATCGTCGGTGATGGCGCCCAGCTTGCGCGTATCGCGTATGATGGTGGCTGGAAGGTAGCGCCGATGCCGATTCCATCGACGATGTTCGCCAATTTGCCAAGCCGGGTCACGGTGTATGAAGTCGGTCCGCGCGACGGCTTGCAAAATGAATCGCGCCCCGTGCCCACGGCGGACAAAATCGCCATGGTCAATGCCTTGTCGCACACCGGTCTTACGCACATCGAAATCACCAGCTTTGTAAATCCCAAGTGGATTCCTCAGCTTGCCGATGCCAGCGACGTGGCGCGCGGCATCGAGCGCTTGCCGAATATGCACTACTCGTGCCTGGTGCCGAACCGTCGTGGCCTAGACGCTGCACTGCAGTCTGGCATGCGCGAAGTGGCGGTGTTTTTGTCGGCCTCCGAGACGCACAACAAAAGGAACGTCAACAAAACCATCGCCGAAACGCTTGCTGCCTTTGAAGAGATCATGGTCCCGGCCGGTCAAGCGGGAGTTCGCGTGCGCGCTTATGTCTCGACGGTGTACGGCTGTCCTTATGAAGGTGCGGTCGATTTAGAGCGCGTGGTTAGTTTGGTCGGCGACCTGCGCCAGCTCGGCGTCTATCAGATTTCGCTTGGCGATACGATTGGCGTGGCGACGCCGCTACAAGTCGAAAAGGTGCTAAGCCGGCTGCTGCGCTTTTGTCCCAAAGAAGAGCTGGCGCTGCACTTTCATGACACCCGCGGCACAGCGCTGGCCAACATTCTAGTCGGCATCGGCCTAGGCATCACCACCATCGACAGCGCCCTTGGCGGTCTTGGTGGCTGTCCGTATGCGCCCGGGGCCAGCGGCAATCTGGCCACCGAAGACGTTGTGTACATGCTAAACGGCATGGGCATCGAGACGGGTATCAACCTAGATGCCTTGGTCGATTGCTCGCAAAAAGTCGCCGGCTGGGTCGGGCATGAATTGCCGTCGAAGTATCTAAAAGCACGTCTGGGCGAGCGCATGCGTGCCTCCACGTGCTAAATAGAGAAAAGGAGGTGCGGCTATGGCCACGATTCCAAAAAGAGCGCTTTTTGGCCTACCCTGGGCCCTTTTGGGATTGCTTGGAACACAAGAAGCCATCGCGCTGGCGAATGACAATCCCGAGGGTCCGGCCGAGCCGGTAGTAGCAGCTCAAGCAGGCGCGAGCAATGCAAATCCATCACAGACGGCAGCCGTCAAAAAGCCCCCCGCCAAAGCGGAACCGACTAAGCCCGCTTTGGCCAAGCCCTTGGCCAAACCGCTGACGCTGGCCAAGCCGCCGGCAGAAAAAGCTGTCGCCGTCGTCAAAAAGCCAGCGTTAAAGTTGGCGCCGAGCGCCCAAGAGCTCGAAAAAGAACGCCACGGCGCTGCCGAGCCGCCGCCCCCTCCAAAAAAGGATCCGCGCGAAGGAACGCCCAAGCAGGATCCGCGTTGGCCGACGCATGTGGACTACACGCGCGGCCCCGGTTCGCCAGTTGGCAGCGACACGGCCGGCGATCGCAAAGCCACCCTTATCGACGCCTCCGGCCCGCAACAAGGCGTCATTCGCAATCGCTTTTAGCCGAAGTTAAGCGGAAGTGATGCTGAAGTAGCGCGCATCCGGATGGTGACAGATGAGCGCCGCGGTAGACTGCTCGGGGACAATTTGAAACTCTTCGGACAGGGTCAAGCCGATGCGCTCGGCATCGAGCAAACGAAACAGCGGAACGTGATCTTCCAGCCGCGGACAGGCCGGATAGCCAAAGCTATAGCGGCTGCCTTGGTAGCCTTGATTAAAGAGCTGCTCGGTCAGAGGCGCATCGGCGGCACCAATGCTAAGTTCGTGACGAATCCGTTTGTGAATGAATTCGGCCAGCGCTTCCGCCGTCTCGACGGCTAGACCGTGAAAATGCAGGTAGTCGTCGTAGCGGTTGTTTTGAAATAGCTCGGCCTCGATGCGCGAAGGAACATCGCCCATGGTGACAAGCGAGGCGCAAAGCACGTCATAGCCTTCTTTTTCGGCCTGCTCGCGCCCGCGAAAAAAATCGGCAATGCACAGCCGCCGGCCCTGCGGCTGCCGCGGAAACGCAAAGCGCTGGGCCACCGTAAAAGCCAACGGTGTGCCCGGCGGGTGCAAGACGACCAAATCGTTCTGTTCGGCGTAGCAGGGAAAATATCCGTAGATGGCCCGCGGTTGCAGCCAGCGGCGTTCGATGGCCCGTTCGCAAAAACGGTGAAATTTGGGTTCCACGGTCTCGGCCACAAAATGCCGATACTCGGATTCGGAACGTCGACCGCGACGGTATTGCCACTGGCCGCGAAACAGCACGCGCCGGTTGATAAATGGATAAATTTGGCGCAGATCAAGCTGCGGCGCTTCCAGCACGCAAGTTCCGAAAAAAGGCGGCACGGGAATGTGCGGCGCCTGCGGCACATCCGACGGAGCATAGGCGTGCGCCGCGGCTAGCAAAGCCTCTTCTTTTTCCGCACGGCTTAGCGCCTTTTCGACGAGGCGTGCGGCGTGGCGTTTGCGCCCCGGTCCGGTCAGAGTTCGCGCATCCGGCGGCACGTGGCCGCAAAGTTCCTCCATCAAACGCAGGCCGGTGAAAGCATCGGCGCCGTAATAGACTTCGCCGGTAGAATAAGATGCGCAAAGCGGACCTTCGACATAGCTGCGGGTCAGCGCCGCGCCGCCGCAAAGCACGGGAATCGACAAGCTGCGGCTGCTCATCAGTTCCAGGTTCTCTTTCATGACCACCGTGGATTTAACAAGTAGGCCCGACATGCCGATGGCATCGGCTTTTTCGCGCTCGGCTGCTTCAAGTATCGCCTCGACGTTCTGCTTAATGCCCAGGTTGACGACGCGATAGCCGTTGTTCGAGACGATGATATCCACCAGGTTCTTCCCGATGTCATGCACGTCGCCCTTGACCGTCGCCAGCACCATGACGCCTTTTTCGGCGCCTTGGTTTTTTTGCATAAACGGTTCAAGGTACGCCACCGCGGCCTTCATCGTCTCGGCCGATTGCAAAACAAAGGGCAACTGCATTTGCCCCGAACCAAATAAGTCGCCGACTTTCTTCATCCCCTCAAGAAGCAGTTTGTTGATGATGTCCAGCGGCGAGTAGCCGGCATTTAGCGCTTCTTCCAAAGGCTTCTCGATGCCGATTTTTTTGCCGTCGACGATGCGACGAATCAAGCGCTCTTCCAGCGAACCGTTTTCGAGGGTGCACGAGGTTTCCACCGCTTTTTTGTCACCAAAGCGTTCAATAAAGGCGAACAGCGGATCGTAACCGGGGCGCCGGCGGTCATAGATAAGGTCGCGGGTCAGCGCAACATCCTCGGCATCGAGCTTTGACAGCGGCAGAATCTTGGCCGGGCTGACGATGGCGGAGTCCAGGCCATATTCAATCGCTTCGGCCATAAATACCGAATTGAGTACCTGCCGCGGATAGGGCTTTAAGCCAAAGCTGACGTTGGACAAGCCAAGCAGGGTTTTGACCCCCGGCAGCGCTTCTTTGATCGAGCGAATGGCGGTTAGCGTCGCAAGGGCCGCATCACGGCTGTCTGCATCTCCAGAGCCGATGGTAAAAGTCAACGGATCGATGAGGATGGAGCCGGGATCCAGGCCCCAGCGGCCGACGGCGATGTCGCACAATCGACGAGCCACGGCGAGCTTCCGCTCGGCGGTTTTGGCCATGCCTTCTTCATCGATGGTCAGCGCGACCAAGCCCGCGCCATATTCTCGAGCCAACTGGCAGATGCGATCGGCTTTGGCTTCGCCATCTTCCAGGTTGACCGAGTTGATGATGGCGCGGCCGCCGAGTAGCCGCAGCCCCGCTTCCAGAACATCAAGCTGAGTGGTGTCTAAAAGCAGCGGCAGGTTAATCTGCGTGGCGTAGCGGCGCAGAACTTCGCACATGTCGCGCACTTCATTGCGCCCGACGTAGGCGACGCAGACGTCGATAAGATGGGCCCCCTCGGCAATTTGTTCGCGGCCGACTTCGACCAAACCTTCGAAGTCGTCACGCAAAAGCATTTCGCGAAATTTTTTACTGCCATTGGCATTGCTGCGTTCGCCGATAATCAGCGGCGGTGGATCCTGACGCAGGTTCACCGCCAAGTACAGCGACGTGGCCTGTGCTGGACCAGCGCTGGGGCGAGTACTGCAGCGCGTGCCAGACGGGACCCCGTTAGGACGCAAACGCTGCGCAATGGCCGCGATATGACGTGGCGTAGTACCACAGCAGCCGCCAACGAGCGAAACGCCGTACTCGCGTACAAAGCGCTCGTGAAAATCGGCCAGGGCCTCGGGAGTCAGATCGTAGGTAGCCACTCCGCCGACATTGCGCGGCAGTCCAGCGTTCGGCAGCACGGAAACGAAACGGCTGGCGTTTTCCCCCAAAAACCGCACGTGTTCCTGCATGAGATCAGGCCCGGTGGCGCAATTGAGGCCGACGACATCGACATCCAATGCTTCTAGTGCCGGCAAGGCCGCAGCCACTTCTGTTCCGATGAGCATCGTTCCGGTGGTTTCGATGGTCACCTGCGCGATGATTGGAACCTCGCGACCGCTTTGCGCCATGGCGCGCCGCGCCGCCAGGACGGCACACTTGACGCCGAGTAAATCTTGGGCCGTCTCAATCTGCACAATGTCGCAACCGCCTTCAATCAGGCCGCGAATCTGAACGACAAATGAGTCAAATAGTTCCTCAAAAGAAAGATGGCGCAACGATACCAGTTTGGTCGTTGGACCAACGGCGCCAGCGACAAAACGTGGCCAACTGGGCGTACTCAGTTCATCGGCTACCTTGCGAGCAATGGCGGCGGCCTTTCGCGAAAGCTCGTAGGCCTGGGCGCCAAGCTCGTACTCGGAAAGTACAATGGGCGTGCTTCCAAATGTATTGGTTTCGACGATGTCGGCCCCGGCCAAAAGATACTCGCGGTGTACATTGGCCACGACATCGGGACGAGTGCGGCACAGGATTTCGTTGCATCCATCGTTTCCAGCAAAATCGTCGAGGACTAGACCCGCGCGCTGCAGCATCGTTCCCATGGCGCCATCGCAAATGAGTACGCGCTCGGCCAGCGCAGAAAGAATCGGAAATTGGGCCGCGCGCTTGGCAAGGTCAAACCGCGGCCGAGGTGTAGGCGAAGGGATGGAAGCTGACATAGACGCACAACCTACCGCGATCCCGTTGGCAACGCTATCAATTGGTGCTAGGTTGCGCAGCCATGGCGAAAACGGAAAGATTTAGCGGCGCTAGGTTTGCCGTCGCAGTCGCGATTGGAAGCATAGGCGGGCTTTGCGGCTGTGAAACAAATGATCCCTGCGCGCTCCGCCAGGCAGCGTGTATCGATGTGCTGCTGATTGGCAAACATGATGACGGCACTTTTGGACCCATCGCGTATCGCGGTCTGTCGGTGCAAGTTTTTGCCCCCAACATGCCAGCCCCGGCGCAGTCCGGCATGGACAAATGCGCGCTCAACATGACTACGCAGCAGCCGCATTTATACGGCAGCGAGCTTGGTCCAGTCGGCACAGCGCTGGCCACGGCGCCAGTGCCCGAATTTAAGCTGAAGGCGGACTATTCGGCGGTGGCCCAAAGCAAAGTCAGCTTTCAGCTTCCCGATAGCTTTAATCAGCTTCCCGATGAAAAACCAGCAGACATCATCGACGAACTGACGGATGACAAAGCGAAAGTGGCCAAGCTCAAAGAGCTGCGCAACCAAGATCCGCGCGCCGTGCGCATCATCGTCACCCAGGAAGGCAAATCCCTGTCGGCGTGGGACAGCCGCTGCGACGAAGCGCAGTTTAGCACGGCGGAGTGGACGATGAAGCGCTACTACCGCGTCGGCCACAACGAATATGTAAATGCCTTCGCCCTCTTGGAAGGCGCGGACACGAGTACGCCGTAGAGTTCGCGAACCGTCATGGTCGCGATTTTGTCCGCTTGCGCCTCGCCAGACATCCGCTTCTAGTGGTATGCGAACCGGATGTCTGGTAATGCATAGTACTTGGTGAATTCGACCAAGCCTATGTCGAAGAAATCGCTATGGCAAAAGACGGCGGGTTGGGCGGTCGCCCTGCTGGGACTCGCCGGAGTTTTATTTCTGCTGTGGCGCATGCTGTTTTCTGGACCGCCACCCGTCCGCTGGGTGACGCAGAAAGTGACTCGCGGCGATTTGCGCCAGGTGGTCAGTGCGACCGGCACGCTACAGCCGGTGGTGTTGTCGCCGGTCGGCGCGCAGGTCTCAGGAATCGTCTGGAAGATTCACGCTGACTACAACCAATTGGTCAAAAAAGGACAGATTTTGGTCGAGCTGGATCCGGCCTTGTTTCAAGCCGCCGTCCGCCAGCAATCGGCCAATCTCGCCTCGGCGCAAGCGCTTTTGGCCAAAGCCCAAGCCGATGCCTTCAATGCCAAAGTCGTGGCCGGGCGGGCGCGGGCGCTGGTCGCTAAGAATTATATTTCATTGGCGGATCGCGACACTGCGGTTGCGCAAGAACGCGCCGCCAATGCCGCAGTCCTTGGAGCCGAAGCCGGCGTGAAGTTGGCGCAGGCATCCTTGGACAAATCTCAGCTCGACTTGAAAAATTCCGTCATTTTGTCGCCGGTCGATGGCATCGTCATCGCCCGCAGCATCGAGCTTGGGCAAGCGGTGGTAGCGTCTTTTCAAGCGCCGAACCTTTTTACGATTGCCGAAGATCTAAGCAAGATGCAGGTACTGGCCAACGTCGATGAAGCTGATATAGGGCACGTCCGCATCGGTGAAACCGCCGAATTTACGGTAGATGCATTTCGCAATCGGCGCTTTTATGGCCAGGTCGGACAAATTCGCAACGCCGCGCAGACAGTTTCCAACGTTGTGACCTATATCGTGGTCGTTGATGTCAATAACAAGGATCTGCTGCTGCGGCCGGGAATGACCGCCAACGTGCGCTTAGAGGTCGCCAAGCGCAACGATGCACTGCTAATTCCCTCGGCAGCGCTGCGCTTTAAACCACGGCTGGATCAATTGACGGGCAAAGCCGCCGCGGCAACCGAACGGCAGCCCGGCCGACGCAGTGGCGAATGGCGTGAGCGGCGCGAACGGCGCGAACGCGAAGCCAACCAGCATCCCGATGGCGGAACCAAGAATCAGGTCGATCAGCGCATGTTTAATAGCGGCACTGATTTTCTGGAGCGCGGCAGCCCAGCGACAGTTTATGTTGCACGCGGAGAACAGCTCGAACCCCTCTCCATTACCATTGGAATTACCGATGGTGTATCCACCGAAGTAAAAACTGGCCTCGAGGATGGACAAGCCATCGTGCTCGATGCGGTAAGGCCGGCGGCCTCTGCAAGTGGAATTCCTACGGGCAGCCCGCCGCGTCCGCCCGGTGGCGGTGGATTTCGACGCGGCGGTCTATGAGCGAGCCGGTCATCAAACTGGACAAGCTGACCAAGGTCTACAGGCGCGGCAGCGAAGAAGTCGCGGCGCTGCGCGGCATCGATTTGGAGATACAAGCCGGCGAGCTGTGCGCGGTGATGGGCCCTAGCGGATCGGGCAAGTCAACGCTGATGAATCTGCTTGGTTGCTTGGATCGGCCCACCACAGGGGCCTATTTTCTGCTCGGGCACGACGTGGCCCACAAAAATCGCGACGAATTGGCAGCAATCCGTCTGCGCACCATTGGGTTTATCTTTCAGGGTTTTAATTTGCTGGTCCGTACTTCGGCGCAAGAGAACGTCGAACTTCCCCTCAACTACGCCGGGGCGCCGAGCGCCGAGCGCAAAGAGCGCGCCCTGTTCGCCCTGGACCGCGTCGGTTTGCGCGAGCGCGCCGACCATACGCCGGCGCAGCTTTCCGGCGGACAACAACAACGCGTGGCCATCGCTCGGGCGCTGGTCAACCGGCCTGCCGTGCTGCTGGCGGATGAACCGACCGGAAATCTGGATTCGCGAACTTCTTTAGAAGTGATGGCACTTCTTCAGGAATTAAATCGCGAGGGGCTGACCATTCTGCTAGTGACCCATGAGCCGGACATCTCGTCCTATGCCAGCCGGCTTTTGGTCATCAAGGATGGGCGCTTGCGCTCTGACGAACGCCAAACCCCACGAGCCGCAGCCACGGATCTGGCCAGTTGGCATGATGATTCTTAATGCTTTAGATGATATTTTTAGGAAAATGAAATCTAAAAGCAATTTAAATTAATATAAAATTACGATTTTCATGCATCACCTACCAGTGTTTAAGAGATGCTGCTTTAACGATATCAGACCATCTGTAGACTACAATTCGATAATTGCATTGATCAGCGACAGCGATAAATCCTTCATTCATTTTTGTATCAAAATAAGTAACGACAGAATCTGGCGAACAAAGTGAATTCGGCGCATTGCTAAGCGATGGATTGATTTTTCGCTTACGAATTAAATCGCGATAGCGACGATCTTCTAAACTTACATTTGGCGAATGCCCTACAAAGCCAATATAACCACTGGCAAATCGATCTTTTTTGGCAAGTTGAATAAAATCTACAATGTCATGATTAAAAATCTGTTCATTTTGCGTATCAAATATATGCACATGCCCGGCAAGTTCATCCACGGCAAATAAATAACCATGCAGCAATCCGACTCCTTCCGGCGATCCAGTAAATAATGCCGGAGTTCCAGTAAAGATCTTTTTACCTTTGATTGAATAATCCGTCATATCCAATCGCGCCCCGACTAATTTTTTTAGATATTTTCCGGTTTGCAAATCAAACAATTGAACGACATATCCAAATTCGCTGGCTACATACAAAATATTTCGCGCGTCATCGATCGCAACCCCTTCGGGGTTTCTCAGCAAAGGTTCTCTTTTCTTCGTAAATTTTTCAAAAACCCAGGTTTTGTCCAATTTGTAGTTGGAATCATAACGCCTTACTTCATTCAGCTCGCCATCGACTGTGTAGATATTTGATTTGGCATCAATGGCAATGCCACCAACTTTGCCAAAGCCTTCGCCAGCAAAAATCGGTGCACCTAGGTAATCATATTGCCCCGGGCCCCGTGGTGAAGGTTTAAAGGGATAAGCGATTTTTGCTTTCTCGTCCGTGACAATGACCAATCCGTCAGGACCTACGGCAATATCAACAATTTCGCCTTTGGGGTCAAAGATTTTCTTAGAGCCAAATTCTCCGATTTTCTGACCACTGTGTACATCCCAAACTTGAACTCGAAAATTATTGGCATCGGTAATCAGCAAATAACCTTTTAAATCAAATGCCAATCCGTCTGGATCATCTATGTCCTCCGGATCAGAGCCGGGTTTCGCGTTTCCTAGGCTTTTATAAGGTTCGACATTGAGGCGCCAAAATTCTCTTTGTAGATCTTTTTCAGGAACTTGACTCGGCGGGATTTGCGGGCGAGATAACTGGCAAGCAACATTCACAAATAGAAGGCAACTTATTAGAAATCGGAAATGGGGCCAAAATCTATTCACACAAGGCATCGCCGATCTCCGTACTTCCAATAAATTTGGAAATGACCTGCTGCGACCGCGTAAGAATCAAACAAATCTCTGTTTGAGGTATGCGCACCAAAGTTCGAAACGTTAGGTGAACCCAGCTGGTTAAGCCCCCGGAACTCCTCTGGACGCACACCATGTACGAAACCACGCTTCCCTGCTATTTTAGCCTAACTTTCCGTCGTCTCGGTGTCAAACACCGCGATTCTCGTACCGCTGCCTGGTCGCAGCCGGCGGTAATGTGGGTGAAAAGTAAGACGATAGCTAGCGGTTTTGCGAATTGGTGCGTCGAGTTGCTGATGTCTTCTTAATAATATGTGAATTTTAATTCACAAAGTTTATGTAGAAATTTTGCCTTCGCTGGCGAATTTGCCCCTTGCCAAAGGCTCGACGCTGGTTTTATGTATTCTATTTTTTCCTGTAATTTTAAATACTTTCATGACTTGACGCAGGCCTGGCCGTCAGGTTCTTATGGAACCAGATGATGATCGGAGAACTCTATGCTCTAGGGGGGAGGCCGGGGCCAGGACCTGTATCTTGGGTCTTGGCCGGCGTGCTTCTGATTTTTGCCAGCCAGACCGGCTGTGAGCATCGCGCCGCCACTGCCAACAGCTTGCCTGTGCTTTTTGTACCGCCTGATGCGCCCAAGGAGGAACCAGCTCCGGCTCCGCTGAGCACTCCTCTCGGCACAATCGACAAATCCGACAAATCCGACAAATCCGACAAATCCGACAAATCCGACAAATCC